>CAYYNA010000079.1:0-13877 GCA_964472815.1 uncultured Roseivirgaceae bacterium | reverse complement strand
ACCAGGCCATTCACGCGATCAACCTTGGAGAAGTTGACTTTCAGTTCGCCTGTAGCAGGTGCGTTAATGTTACCATTGAAGATCATGGAGTTTGAAACATATTCTTCGCCCTCTGAAAATAAGAAAAGCTCACCATCCGTGGATGGGGTACTCCCATTCTGATTTGAACGCACCACAAAACCAATCCGCCCTCTGTTGGTACCTGATATTTGGTAGGAAAGTTGGAGATTTTCTCGTCGATAAGAAGGAGTGGTGTTGACAGTTTGCACGTTATAATCAGTTGCGATCACATCAAAGCATCCTTCCGTGAATTCTCCGTTAGTGGTACAAGATTCATCGTCGCTGCAGGAAATGGTCGCAATAAGAGCAAGTAGCAAAAAGCTAAGAGTAAGATTTTTCATTGATTATTGATTTAGTTTTTGATGAAATAAGGAAATAGGCCCACTTTCCTGCCCGCTTCAAAATACTTTGGGAAAAAGGTGATGCCGTCATATGTAGCTCCTTGGGTAATTCCTGTACCAATTCGAGGTTCGCTATTCGAAATAGCCCTTGGTTCGTAAGAGGTGGTGCTAGATCCGTCAAATCGAAAGGTGGTGTTTCCTGACAAGAAGTATACTCCGTCATCTAGGACGGCATAGAGTCGGTCGTATTGATCAAAACTGTACCTGCTTGGAGCATTCTCCCATTGATCTGTATTTGGATTGTATCGGTAGGCTCCTAAGTACAGCCTGTCTTGCCAAACAAAGTAGTTGGCATCTTCAAACCTGATGACCGGATAGCTGGCACGTTCCGTAAATAGATTAGTGTTTGGGTCGAACTCGAAGAAGCGCCCGTTTCCACCCACACCAATGTATCCTTTTCCATCAATGGCTGCTCCAACAAATGGATGAAGAAAGTTGGTCGCGTCATTCGTATTGCTCCATTCTTCCTGATCAAATGTTAAGGCTACATCCCCTTCAGTGAACTCTGCAACCTCCATCCATTCGTCACTCGACTCCTCGTAGCGGTACATGAAGCCATTCTGTCCGAGGATGTAGGCTGTATTGTCAATTTCAAAGCCTGCAAAAGCCTGAAAGCCTACGAAGGGTAGCGCTGCTTTTTCTGTCCACTCCCAGGTGTTAGGGTCAAATTGGAACCACTCATTTCGCTCTCCGAACCCGCAGTAGATTCCATCATTCAGTGATAGGGTTACGTTTCTGTTTGTGATGCTGCCCGGAAATCTTCCAGCATTTGAAACTCCCCAAACATCTTCACGAACTACTTCCAAGGTTTGGCAAATGGTATTGGAGCTGCTGCCGTCAGAAGTTAGTCGAACGCAAACCTCTCCTCCGTTCCTAAAAGTGCCTCCAAATGTGGCTTGGCCGGCAAACTGAAAATTTCCTTCTACTTCACCACTGCTTCCCGGGACAGTCCATAACGAGGTGGGCATGGTACAATCCCCTGGATCATAGTTGAGTGTGAATCCTACCTCCTGCTGGTACAGCGCTTGAGGCACCTCCAGATTGCTGGTGGATAACTCTCCACTGACAGGCGAACATGGATCTTCTCCTGTAAGATTGCAAGCTGATAAAATAGGTATCAGTAGTAAGGTGTGGTACTTTTTCATGGCTGTTCGAAGCTAAATGTTCCGGAAACGGCGAAATTCTCCCCATCTGCATTTCTGAAAGTCAGATCAATCATCCCTTTGTATTGGAGTAGGTTGGGGTCTTCTGGATAGTTATCCTGCGTAAGTATGATCGTTCCACCCGAAACCCGGTCGGAATTATTGTATTCTCCTGAAGCCACTGGATAAGTTTGATTAAACTGGTAGCCTTGGGCAGGAATGGTGAATTGTGCGTCAATTTCTTTACCGGTATTGTTTCGTGGTGAAGAGAGAATTAGCGACAGGATATTGCTAGCTGCATTAAAGCCTAGCCCTCCGCGCAGATAGCATTCATTCTCACCATTGATGCTAACGGAGGCCGTGATTGCCAGCACGTCAGGATTGCAAGCAGTCTCATCTTCAAGCTCTGATTCACAACTGAAAAGACAGACAATTCCAAAGGTGGAAAGAAGAAGGAACAACTGTTTCATGATCTAAACTTTGGACAAAGTTGTGTTGTAAAACAGCCGTTGGTAATCCAATTATAACGGTAATTTATATACCGTCAATCCCGTAGATTTTCGGTGCCTTGGGCTTCAAGCAGGTATTATGCAGATCATTTGTGAAGCGGAATCTACCATGTACCTCCTAGCAAAATACCGTGCAGGTGGTATGTCGGAAAAGTGCTATCCTCAATCTCTTTGTAGTAAAAGTTTTACTATGAAAAAGCAGCTCGTTACCCTACTTATTTTGCTGATAGGCACTTCTCATTTAACCCAAGCACAGATCGAGGATTACAGAGGAGCTCGACTATATGTATTGAGAACTTCATTCAATAATAACGACCTCCCAGGAAATGACGGAGAATCCCGGTTTTCCATAGGGTTGGACGCTGTGATCGGTAAGTATGAAAAAGGTCAGCTTCAATTTGCTTATCGGGCTCCATTAATAGATGATGCGGTACCAGAAGTAGCAAAGCTTTTGAACGGCTCGTCCGCAGAAACACCTGGTGAGACATTTTTGATGAGCCTGATCCCCGGCTGGCTTCAGTTGGGATATAATGTGTTTAGCACTGATAACCTCTGCATATCTCCAGGGATATTCCTAGGAGACTTCTGGTACACGGCAGTCGCCACCCAAAACTTTTTGGTACCAGGCCAAAGTGGGACGATCGAGCCCTCTGGATGGTATGGTGCCGCTGGGCCTGCGATTTTTGTTGATTTTGCTTTGCCTAACAATAAGGATATTGTATTTCATTATGAGTCCTTTTTTGCCTTTTCTCAACGATGGAGCGAATCAAGTAAAGTCGAAGAGGATGAGAACTTTAACCCTGATTCTGAGGATCCCTACTTCTTCAAGAGCCGATTTGAACTCAGGTATAAGAAAGTGTATCTAGGCTATCGCTGGGTTACTGCGATCAATCGATATGATGTCACTTCTGATATCAACAATGGTAGTCGAACAGATATTCAATTAGGTTTCATCTTTTAATGCAGAGGATATGAAAAGCTTCAGTTCTTTAGTAACGCTTTCTGCAATGCTTGTCCTTACCTTTTCTTGTGGAGGTGATGAGAGTTTTGAGTGTCAGTTATTTGATGAAAATGTGCAAGCTAGTATTCAAGTAGACGGATCAGCTTATTGCATTGAATGGGCAGCAATAAGATATGATACACGAAATGGTGCTCCTCCGGCTTTACAGATCGCCTCAATTGAAAACCCATCATATCCGGAACTACTTATAGGCTGGAGATTAGAGGGTACATCCATTGAGTTTGGTGTAGAGTATACCGACTTTGTGGACGAATTCTCTTACTTGAAACTCGACGATGGAACTGAGTATGAAATAAAATCAGGTAGTCTAATCGTTGAAGGGTCAAACTATCCAAATCCTTCTATCCTTAGGTATTATGGATCATTTGATTTGACCTATTCGAATGAAAACAATCAGGAAAAGAGAGTGATTGGTCAGTTTAGTCTGAAGCTTTGATACTAACTATTTAATAAGTCTGCGTAGTTAGAGCACTAGATTAGATTATTCGCATACGCAAACTTGATTAGCCCTACCAAATTGTTGGTGCCGGTCTTTCGGAAGATGTTCTTGCGATGCGTTTCGACGGTTCGTTCGCTGATGAAGAGTTCTTCCGCCATCTGCTTATTGGTATATTCTTGTGCAATGAGCTTAAGGATTTCTCGCTCTCTATCGGTGAGTAGTTTTTGTTCTTCATTGGAATGAAGTCCTTTCATTAGCATAGCGTTCACGTCGGAGCTGAGATAGATTTTGTCGTTCTTGACTGCTCGAACAGCATTGACCAATTCTTCGTGGGAGTCTTTTTTTAGAATATATCCGTCCACTCCTTCCTTCAAAATCTCCTTAATGAGATGTGCCTCATCGTGCATACTCAATACAATGATTTTCAGCGCTGGATATTTTCGTTTGACCTTTCTTACCAAAGAAAGCCCGTCATCATCCGGAAGGTTGTAGTCTGTAATGAGAAGGTCCACATCTAGCCTGGTCAGGTCATCCAATGTTTTTGATACTTTACCTGCCGAGCCTACCACCTCAAAGTCATCTTCAACCGAAAGAATCTTGATTAATCCTCCAAGTAAAATTGCATGGTCGTCGGTTAGGTAGATCTTCATTCTAGTGGCTCTTTTTCTACCGACGAAAGATAATAAATTCATCTAACTGGACTTCTTTTCAAGTCCGTAAAGAAGGAAATGAAATGGGTCGAAACCTATACCGTGGGAATGGTATTTTGAGACTTAAGCTACTTCTTTGCGAAAAAAGTAAAGTTATCAAATCAACTCGCTGGGACCGTATCAAGTGTTGTAGCTTGACTAAGTTTTAACTGGGACGGAGCATTCACAATCAGGGTATTTCCATTCTTTCCAACTTCTGTTTCGAGCTCAAGTTGCCCATTGATAAGATTGGTGCGTGTATTCAGGTTTTTCCATCCATTTCCCTGCGAGTCGGTCAGTAGTGAGCGGTCAAATCCAGCTCCATTGTCCTCAATCAATAGGGTAATCTCTTCTTCATCCTTTGTGATCTGCAATGTGATCTTGTCTGCGTTTGAATACTTCAAGATGTTGTTGATCCACTCCTGCGATATTCGGTATAGAGATATTTCCTGCAATTCAGCTAGTCGAGGCTCAAGTCCAAAGAAATTGGTCTCTATGAAGATTTTACCTGCTGTGTTGATACGCTCGGCGAACTCCTCCAGACCACTTTGAAGCCCATTTTTTACCAAGGTTTGAGGCATTAAATCGAAGCAGATTCCCTTGAGTTCATCGTACATTTCGTTGATGACTTTCTCTGATTCCTCATACACTTTTTCACGTTCTTCGCGTTTTGCATCGCTCTTGAGATTACCCAGGTTCATGTTCAGAATAGAGATCATTTGTCCGAAACCATCGTGGAGGTCTCTGGCATACCTAGCTCGCTCCTTTTCCTGAGAGGAAATTGTGGCGTTGATTTCTGCTTCTCTTGCAAGCAGACGCTCCTCCTGGAGGGCAAGCTGTTGTTTCTTTTTTAATCGGTTCCTCCATAGCCAACCGATGACAAGAAGCAGAACCAATGAAAAGACAGCAGTTATTTGAGCGATGCGATTTCTCTCTATGATCGCTTTTTGCTCCTCCAACTGAGCGTTTTGTACTGAAATCTGTTGCTCTTTTTTTACCGTTTCGAATTCTGCCTCCATGCGAGCAATGATGGAGGCTCGATCCTTTTGAAAAATCGAATCTCTTATAGCAAAATAGGAGGATTGGTAATCTAATGCCTTCTTGAAGTTTCCTTTAGTTTCTGCTAATTGAAACTGCGCAAAGTAGTTGTCTTTCTTCTTTTCAAAGCTATTGCTGCTGTCTGCGAATACTTCTGCAAGATCCAAATAGTATTGGGCAGAATCCCAGTTTTGGAAGTGCGACTGAATAGTTCCGAGATTATTGATTACTGTGGCTAAATCATAGTAGTAGTAATCGCCTCTTTCATTTTTTTGAAGATCGTAGGATTTCTTTAGGTTCTTGTAAGCTCGGTCATAGTTGCCTTGCTTCATTAAAGTATTGCCTTTGTTATTATAAATCGGTCCTAGTTCGCTGGAGCCTTTCATGCTTTCTATGGCTAGAATTTTATCGTAGCATGCTAGCGCACTATCGGGCTTATTCCAGTCATCAAAGTTGATTGCGATAGCGTTTAAGATATAAAGCTTATGTCTGTCTACTGATTCACTGTGCTTCGTCCAAAGTTTCAGTGCTTCTTTACCTGACTCAACTCCTAATTCGTATTGCTCAAAGTCATGATGGATGAATGCTCTTTCGGTTAGATACCTAACTATTTGAGCAGTGTCTGCACTTTCTACAACGAGCTCATAGGCAGTTAAACAATAATTAAGTGCATCATCCAAAAGGCCTTGGTCTCTACTGATCAACATGAGCTGATGATTGATGCGTCTTTTGTAGGAAACATTTTGAACTTCCTCCAGGATCTTAAGACCTTCTAATCCATGAATTTTCGCACTATCTACTCTTCCATTGTCATAGTGGAAGAGCAGCATATAGTAGTGATAAATTCCCTCTTGTTCATCCCCCTCTTTGATTGACTCAGCTTTTCGGAAATAGTACTTGCTACTATCGGTATCCAGGGCCCGGTTTAGAAAAAAAAGAAGTTGATCATTCTCGTTTTCTTGGGCGTAAAGGAAAAAGGAGGAGTGAAATAATAAGATTAGAAGAGGCGGAATAGATAATCTGGACATGCAATTAGGGGTTAATCCATTCGAAAGCTAAGAAAATCACATTAAACTTCCAGCTTCTTTTGCTCCAAAGTAAGGGTGGCTGGAGCGTTGACGATCAGGGTGTTTCCCTTCACTCCTGGTTTAGTTTCAAGCTCCAAACTTCCGCGTATGATATTGGTCCTGGTGTTTAAGTTCTTCCAGCCGTTTCCTTTAGAATTTATCAAAGATGACTTATCAAACCCAGATCCATTGTCTTCAATCAATAGGGTTAATTCTGCTTCATCCCTGGTTATTTGAAGCGTGATTTTGTCCGCATCTGAGTACTTCAAAATGTTGTTAATCCACTCCTGGGATATTCTGTAAAAGGAGATCTCCTGCAATTCTGATGGTCTTTTTTCAAGACCAAAGAAATTCGTTTCTATGAAGACTTGGCCGGTCGTATTGATCCGATTTGTAAACTCTACCAACGCACTTTGTAGTCCATTTTTTACCAAGGTTTGGGGCATTAAGTCAAAACAGATGCTTTTGAGTTCATCGTACATTTCATTGATTACCTTTTCCGATTCTTCAAAAGTCTTCAACCGCTCATCGGGCTTAGTGTCCGTTTTGAGGTTTTTCAAGTTCAGATTTAGAATGGAAATCATCTGCCCGAAACCGTCGTGAAGATCCCTCGCGTAGCGTGCCCGTTCTTTTTCTTGAGAAGAAATCGCTGCGTTTATTTCCGCCTCTTTGGAATTAAGCCGTTCTTCCTGGACCATCAGCTGCTGTTGCTTCTTTAATCTGCTGCGATTAAGGATCCAGAGACCAATGATGGCAATTGTTACCACTATAAGTGCAACAATCAAGAGCCTATTTCTTTGGATCTGCGCTTTATTCTCAGAAAGCTGAGCATCTTGAAGTTCTAGTTGCTGTTCTTTCTTTTCCGTCTCATATTTCGTTTGGATTTCAGCTATTTGCCTGTTTCTGGAAATATTAAATAGGCTGTCCTCCAGACCTTCTGCAAGCTCTTTGTACCGGTAAGCGGTTTTGTAATCTTGCTGTTTAAAGAGAATGGATGCTAGTGAATCGTATGAGGCTCTCGCTAAGTCAGGGTAGTCAAAAGAGCTGCTTTTCATGGCAGTATTTAAGTAGTATTTTCTTGCGCTATCTAGTCGGCCTGAGGCGTGGTAGAAGTCAGCCAAAAATTTGTAGCTCTCCAGCAAGCCCTGATTATCACCAATTTTATTTCGGATACTAATTGATTGTTGGATGTAACTCAGTGCTTGAGACTCTTCTTTTCTTCTGCGGTGAATATCTGAGATATCTAGCAGAATGTATCCCAACCCAACACTGTCTTTCTGCTGTTTGCGAATTTCAAAACACTCAATATATAGTGGGTCAGATTTAGTAAACTCACCTCTTTCCCAGTAAAATTGGGCTTGCATTCCCAGAGAAGTGCCCAAGGTTTCTAAGTCATTTATCTCCCTTGAGATTGCTTCTGATTGTTTCCATGCAGATTTAGCTTTTTCAGAGTATCCAAGCTTACGGTAATAATTGCCCATCTCATTTGTGACCTTGGCAACACCTTTTTGATCAGCTAAAGAATCAAACAAATTGTAGGAGGTGAGATACGCTTCCAATGCGCTCTCATAGTCTCCGGTTAGATAATATACAATGCCAACGTTTTTTTGAGCTTCCGCTTCCAGTCTTGGACTTCTTTCAATTTTCGAGAGTTGAACTGCTCTTTTGGTAGCTTCTAAACCTTTGAGGTAATTATCACTATAGATCGAGTAGAAGTTGGAGTTGATGTAATTGATAGAATCAATAGTAGAGTTCTGCCCAAAAAGGCTATTGGCGGTAATTAATAGGAGCGAGATATTGGTCAGAAGTCTCATTAGGACAAAATTCCATTAAACATAAAAAAAGCGAATGAAGATTCTCCATTCGCTTTTCTTGAAAAAGATCTTCCCTTTAGCTCTTGAAGTCAAGAATGGTCTTTTCAATAATGTCACAGCATTCATGCAATTCTTCCTCGGTCATCACCAAAGGAGGTGCAAATCGGATAATGTTTCCATGGGTCGGCTTAGCAAGTAGTCCATTGTCTTTCAGCTTCACACAGATATCCCAGGCGGTACTACTATTTGGGCTGTCATTGATAACTACTGCATTTAATAGCCCCTTTCCACGAACTAATGTAATGAGATCAGTTTTTTGGATCAATGCGTTCATGCGCTCACGGAAGACCTTGCCCAAATGTCTTGCATTTTGAGTCAGGTTTTCATCTCGAATAATATCCAGCGCTGCAATGGCAACTTTAGAGCCCAGAGGATTGCCACCAAAAGTTGAGCCGTGGGTGCCTGGTGTGATCACATTCATGACAGAATCATCTGCAAGGACCGCAGATACTGGATATACACCTCCTGAAAGTGCTTTCCCTAATATAAGCAGGTCAGGAGTCGCATAGGTTTCCTGCTTTTCACAGGCTCCTGCACAAGTACAATCACCGCAAATAGCTAGTAAGCTTCCCGTTCTACCGATACCTGTTTGTATCTCATCTGCAACAAAGAGCGCATTGTATTCCTTGCAGAGTTTTGCGATATCCTTCATGAAGGAAGTATTTGGAACCATGACGCCCGCTTCGCCTTGGATTGGCTCTACCAATACACCAACGATGTGATCATTTTCTTCGAAAGCCTCTCGAAGTGCGTCAACATCATTATAGGTGACCTTGATAAAGCCGTGAGTATACGGTCCAAAGTTCTTCTTAGCATCCACATCTGAGGAGAATGAGATGATTGTGGTGGTTCGTCCATGAAAGTTTTGATCAAAGACGATGATCTGGCCTTTATTTTCTTCTACTCCTTTTTTCTCATATCCCCACTTTCTGCAAATCTTTATTGCGGTCTCTACAGCTTCCGCACCAGTATTCATGGGTAGCACTTTATCAAAACCAAAATACTCCGTGATGTACTCTTCGTAGGGGCCTAATACATCATTATAGAAAGCACGAGATGTTAAGGTAAGAACCTGAGCTTGCTGATTCATAGCATCCACAATTTTTGGATGACAGTGGCCTTGATTAACGGCGGAGTAAGCCGAAAGAAAATCGTAATACTTCTTACCCTCAACATCCCAGACATGAACGCCTTCACCTCTGGCAAGAACAACAGGAAGAGGGTGGTAATTATGAGCTCCCTTCTTGTTTTCAAGTGTCATCAAATCTTCGCTCGAGAGGGTCTTGTTTGCTATCATAACTTTGTTGTTTATTTCCAGTTACAAGGTTAATCATTTAGACAGGTAGCAACAATTGAAAAATCAATTAGAACAAGAAGATTTCTACTACAATCAGCAGGGATTATTGGTCTTCACAGCCAAATATCATCTGAAGAGGGGATATTGCTGCGGAAATGCCTGTAAGCACTGTCCCTATAATCATGAAAATGTGGGGAAATAGTTTGCTTATTTTAGTTTAATCCCGATATTTGCGTTCCATTTTTGAAAAAGGACCAGAAAGATGTCAAAAGTTTGCGATATAACCGGTAAAAAGCCACAAGTTGGAAACAATGTTTCCCACTCAAATATCAAGACCAAAAGAAGATTTAACCCAAATCTTCAGAAGAAAAGGTTTTACATTCCTGAGGAGGATAAGTGGATTACTCTGAAAGTTTCAACGTCTGCGCTCAGAACGATCAATAAAAATGGAATCACTGCTGTGCTCAAAAAAGCCCGAGCAAACGGAATGATTATCGAGTAATAAAACCGATTAAGAAATATATAGTCCCATTACGCAAGTGATGGGATTTTTTTTGTCCTTTTTTGTCTAATTTGATGGATCTCAAAAACCTAATATTCATGAAAAGATCATTACTTACTACTATGCTGCTCATGGCAATTTGTCTGTGCTCAGCACAAGATCCCACGAAGGACTACCTAACCTCTGAATTTCACAAAGAGAGGAGGACCATTTTAAGAGAGAAAATGCCAGCTAATTCAGTGGCAGTTTTCTTTGCTAACCCTGTGAGAAACAGAGCGAATGATGTGCAATATGTTTATCATCAAGATCCCAACTTATATTATCTGACCGGACATAAGGAGCCACATGCCATGCTCCTAATTTTCAAGGAAGATCAGGCGATAGATGGTGTGGAGACCAATGAGATCTTTTTTACCCGTGCGCATGATGCCCTCAAAGAGTTATATGATGGTCCCAGACTCGGCAAAGAGGGTGTTGTTGACAAATTGGAACTACAAACGGCGCTTGAGGGTGCCGATTTTGAGAACTTCAATCTAGACTTCAAGAAGTTTGACAAAGTGCTATTCTATCGGTTTTTTGATGATGTCAGGCAAACCGATGAAGTGGGCGACTTATTTGATTTGATTGCTTGGTTTAAATCAAAGACCGGTTACAGTAAGCCGGAATCCCCTCTGGCCCGAGAAAGGAAGCCAAGCAATCTTGATACGAGAACGTTGGATCAGTTCATGAAGGAAATGAGAGGAATTAAGACTGAAGCCGAGCTTGACCTTCTTAGAAAAGCGATCGATATCTCCACACTAGGACAAGCGGAAGTGATGAAGGCAATGAAACCTGGGTTGTCGGAAACAGAGATTCAGGGTATTCATGAGTTTGTTTTCAAAAAATATCAGGCAGAATATGAAGGGTATCCAAGTATAGTGGGTGCTGGTAATAATGGATGCACCCTGCACTACATAGAAAATTACAAGCCTAAAATTGAAGACGGGGAACTTATATTGATGGACCTAGGAGCGGAGTATCATGGTTACACTGCAGATGTCACCAGGACCGTCCCAGTGAATGGAAAATTTACCAAAGAGCAAAAACTCATTTATGACTTAGTATATGAAGCGCAGGAGGCTGGCAGAAAAGCTTGCAAGCCAGGAGTAACTTTCCGAGAGGTCTATGAAGCAACTGCGAAAGTAGTAAACGAGGGCTTGGTGGAGCTAGGGCTGTATGCTAGCACAGACCCGGAAGACATGACAGATCCAGCTACTGGTAGAAATAGGTATTATCCCCATGGATGTTGTCACCATATTGGTCTTGATGTGCACGACAAAGGACTCTATGACAAACTGGAAGAGAATATGGTGATTACGATAGAGCCGGGAATTTACATTCCAGAAGGGAGCCCATGCGATGAAAAATGGTGGGGCATCCCTGTGAGAATCGAAGATGATTTTCTATTAACGAAAGATGGATGTGAGCTACTCTCAGATCTTGCTCCAAGAAAAAGTGATGAGATCGAAGAGCTCATGAAACTTCCAAGTCCATTAAATGCATTTAACCTGCCTGCACTCGATGACTAGCAAGATAAAATTAGCGACAGCAGCTTTATTTCTGCTGTTTACGATTAGCGCCAGTGCGCAAATCAAATGGAGAAACCTCAGATTTTCAGAGCAAGATTCTTTGCGAGGATCAGTGACGCCAGAACGTGTTTGGTGGGATCTGAAGAAGTATGATTTGTACGTGTCGGTTGATCCGGAAGCAAAAACAATATCTGGTAAGAATACCATCAGCTATGTTGTGCTGGAAGAGAATAACTCCATGCAAATTGACATGCAGGAGCCAATGAACATTACCAAGGTGGTACAAGCGGGCAAAGAGCTAAAATTTGCTCGTAATGGGAATGCGTTTTTTGTCCAGCTTGAGGAGGATCAAAAAATTGGGGATGCAAAAGAGGTCACGGTTCATTATGATGGAGAACCGAGGGAGGCGGTAAGAGCTCCCTGGGATGGTGGTTTTTCTTGGAAGAAGGACGATAACGGTAAGCACTTCATTGCTACATCAAATCAAGGTTTAGGCGCAAGTGTCTGGTGGCCGTGCAAAGACCATATGTATGATGAACCTGAAGATGGACTGATCCTTAGTATGAATGTTCCTGCTGGTCTTGTAGCCGTAGGAAATGGAAGACTAGAAGGAAAGAAGAAAGAAAAGGATAAAACCATGACCTACACCTGGAAGGTGGTCAATCCGATCAATAATTACGGGGTGAATGTGAATATTGGAGATTACGTAAACATTTCATCAAAATATGATGGCCTCAATGGTGAGTTGGATGTGGACTTTTGGGTACTTAGTTACAATAAAGAAAAAGCGGAGGAGCACTTTGAGGATGCCTACAGGACGCTGGAAGCATTTGAACATTGGTTTGGCCCATATCCTTTTTATGAAGATAGCTATAAGCTAGTTGAAGTTCCTTACTTGGGCATGGAGCATCAAAGCTCCGTCACCTATGGAAACGGCTATCAGAAAGGCTATCGTGGTAGAGATCTTAGCGGTACAGGCTGGGGCCTTAAATGGGACTACATCATTATTCACGAGACTGGCCATGAGTGGTTCGCAAATAACATCACCTATAAGGATGCCGCAGACATGTGGGTCCACGAGGGATTTACCTCTTACTCTGAAAGTCTGTTCACAGAGTACTTCTATGGAAAAGAAGCCGGGGCGGAGTACACTAGAGGGTTAAGGTTTGGTATTGGAAACAGAGAACCTATCATCGGGGAGTATGACGTAAATAAGTCAGGTTCTGGTGATATGTACAGCAAAGGACATAATATGCTCCATACCATTAGACAGATCATTGATGACGATGAGAAATGGCGAGAGATTCTTGTAGGCCTGAATAAGGATTTTTACCATAAAACAGTGACGACAAAGCAGATTGAAGATTATATGAGTGAAAAGGCAGGGATTGACCTTTCGAAAGTTTTTGATCAGTATTTACGAGATGTGAGGATACCAGTTCTTGAGTATGCCCTCAATGAAGATGGGATGTATTATCGATGGGTCAACTGCATGAGAGGATTTGAAATGCCTATCAAGGCGGTGATCGATGGGAAGGAAACGATGCTCGAAGCAAAGAACCAATACCAAAAGTTTGATGGTGAGGTCACAAAAGTTGAGTTTGATAATAACTTTTATGTCTATACATTTCAAATCAGATAGAAATCCTCTACATTTGCGTTCCTTTTTGGAAATGAACAATTAAGATGGCAAAGAAAGGAAATAGAGTACAAGTAATTTTAGAGTGCACGGAGCACAAAACCAGTGGTCTTCCTGGCACTAGTAGATACATTACTACCAAGAATAGAAAAAATACTCCTGATAGAATTGAACTGAAGAAGTACAATCCGATCATGAGAAAATATACCGTACACAAAGAAATTAAGTAACCATGGCAAAGAAAGTAGTAGCAACGCTAAAGCAACCAGGTGGAGCAAAATACGCGAAAGTTATAAAGGCAATCAAGAACGAGAATGGCTCTTATTCCTACAGAGAAGAGATGGTTCTAGAAGGTGACGTTAAAGCGACTTTAGCCAAATAAGAGTTTAAACCCTGGAAGAAAGTAGACCACTTCGCTTAGCGGAGTGGTCTTTTTTTTGCCATTTTTCCTCAATTTTTTTCTCGGGCTCTCTTGTGGGAGCCCTCCTTTCTGCTCGTAAAAGCACTTTATGTTGAATCCGCCAATGCCAGTATTATCATTTGATAATTTTGTTTAACAAAAGTTAAACAAAATAATGTTCTATTATTATTTAAAATATTAGATATATATTCTTAAATTCAGAACTTATTA
>CAYYNA010000078.1:6465-13946 GCA_964472815.1 uncultured Roseivirgaceae bacterium | reverse complement strand
TCTGGTGAAGATCCGAAGATCCTAAAGTTTCCATAATCGAAATAGAAAAGATACGGTGAAGGATTGACAGATCTCAGCGTACGATAAACCTGAAACTCATCTCCTTGAAATGGGATTTTGAAGTTTCTGGACAGCACGACTTGAAATACATCTCCAACGTGACAGTGTTGAATTCCCTTCTTCACCATCTCAACATACTCTTCATCTGTTTTATTGGACACTTTCTGAGATAGCGTTCTGAAAGGATAAAATGGAATATTTCGCTGCTGAATTAGGGACATCACTTCTTCAAACAATTGATCATCAGGATGCTCAACATACGATTCCACAATGTGGCACTCATTCTTAAAGTGATCTAGTGCTATCACAAACTTGAAAAGGTGGTATTGACAGAGAGGTTCTGATTCATCCAGTTGCTTTATCTGGACATCACCAAATGAGTCAATCACGTCATAATTCATATAGCCAAAAAGCCCTGACTCAATGTGGTTCTGATTCGCATTTGCCTCGAGTCCAAAGGAACTAGTGAACCCAGCAATTTCAGCTTTTAAGTCCGAGTGCTTTCTAGTCTCGACTTGCTGACCTGGATACTGAAGCTCTACGCTATCTCTAAAAAGCTTGATATAGGCAATGGGATCACAACATATATATGAGAAGCTGTTCTCAGACCCGTGATAGTCTGAGCTCTCTAGCAGGAAGGAGTTTGCAAATCGATCGCGAAGTTTCAGATAGATACTAACTGGCGTGATCGTATCTGCCAACATCCGTTTTTTTCTGGTCTTAAGTCTGATTTTGCTCATTGAACTAAATAAAAAAACCCTGACGCTTACTGTCAGGGTTTGTATTTCTTAAACATAACAGGTTCCGTCAACAATTGATTTTATTGCTGTACCACCACCAGTATGTTGTATTGTTTTTCATTTTCGTGCTAATCTAATTTCATTTCGTTTTAAAAAACAAAAGACTCTTCGAAATTTTTTAAATTATATAGCCATTCGTGTAACACAATTCTCTGATTTCAGTTTTTAAACTAAATTTCCGGCATGTTATCTCCAGAAGAACAAATAAGCATACTTGCTCACTTATCTAAAGCAGACGATGTTGTTGCAGAAGAGGAGTATAAACTAATTCTTTTTATAGCGGATGGATTAGGTGTTAAAGAGGACAGGACCGCTGAATTGGTCAATCATCCTATGCCAATTCCTAACTTAAAAAACCTTCCACCAGACGAAAAATTCAACTATTTGTCTAACATCATTCGTATGATGAAAGCGGATGGAAAGGTACACTCTAAAGAGATCAAGTTTTGCGAGAAGATTGCACTAAATCTTGGATACAAACCTGGAGTTATCGCCGATCTTTCAGCCTTTATATATAAAGACCCTACGATAAATTCCAACAGAGAATTGCTGAGATCAATTGCCGATGAGCATCTTATCCCCCTAAATGAGAATAAGGAATAGCATTATTCTCTCTCTGGTTGCTTTCACAGCAAGCATAGCCCAAAACAACCCCCGAACAACCTCAATAAAAATCTCCCAGGCTTCTGGAGAAATTGTTATTGATGGTCGCTTGGATGAAGATCTGTGGTCAAACTTGGACGTTGCTTCTGGTTTTTATCAAAACTTTCCAACAGACGATAATCCTGCTATAGACCAGACTGAATTCATGATTACCTATGATGATAAATTCATTATTGTAGGAATCAAATGCTATGATGGATTGGATGGGGAGTTCATCGCAACCACACTTAGACGAGACTTTGAATGGAGCTCGAATGATAACGTCGCGATCTATATTGACCCATACAACGATCTCTCTAACGGCTTCTCTTTTCAAGTTACTCCCAACAATGTGCAACGTGAGGGTTTGGTACTGCTTGATGGTGGCATTCAGGATGATTGGGACAATAAGTGGTTTAGTGAAGTTTATAAAGGAGATGGGTTCTGGTCTGTAGAAATGGCGATTCCTTTTAAGTCCATTAGATACAATACGGTGGACGAATGGAATATCCAGGTATTGAGAAACAACCTAAAGCGCAACGAAAGAACCTCCTGGATTCGTGTAGAACAGGGTTTTAGACAAAGTAACTTGACCTTCTCGGGAAAAGCCTTGTGGGATAGTCCCCCTAAGAAGTCTGCCTCGAACATTGTGGCCATTCCATATGTAGCCACCAGTATTGGGCGAAACATTGAAGATGATGAACCTACTGAATCGAACCTTGATGCCGGGTTTGACGCAAAGGTGGCCTTATCCAGTTCCATGAATTTGGACCTTACATTCAATCCTGATTTTTCACAAGTTGAGGTGGACCAGCAAGTCACCAATCTTCAGCGCTTTGAAATTAATTTCCCGGAGAGGCGCCAGTTTTTCTTAGAAAATCAAGACTTGTTTGGTGAAGGTGGTTTTAGAAGGACAAGACCTTTTTTTTCCAGACGGATTGGAATTCAAGGTTCGGGAGATACCCAGAGAAATGTACCTATCATAGCAGGTGCTAGAATGAGCGGTAAAGTTGGTAGCAAGTGGAGACTAGGACTTCTCAATATGGTAACTGGCAGAGACGCTACCGCTGACGAAATTTCTCCATCCCAGAATTATTCGGTGGCAGTCGTGGAGCGCCAAATCTTCAGCCGATCTAGACTGAGCGCAATTTTTGTTGGTAGAAACAATCTTGGGACAGTCGCTCTGGATTCCTTTCGAGTGGAAAATGATCGAGTTGTGGACCAGTTTGGTGAGACGGTGAATGCGAAAGATACCCTTCTAACCTTATCTAAGCACAATTATGTCTTTGGTCTTGACTACAACCTGGCATCAGCGGATGGTAAATGGGAAGGTGACTTTTATTACCATAGATCTGATGATCCAGGGAAGCAAGACAAGCAATACTCAACTGGGGCATTTCTACGATACAGAGTTCCAAAATTTGGCTGGAGAGTAAACTTCACGAAGACGGGAGAAAATCACAATGCGGAAGTAGGTTTCATACCGAGAACTGGCATTGCCAACTATGGGGCCGGAATGGAATGGAACACATTTACCGATGGGATGATCCAGCGCCATGGCCCTGCAATTGATTTTGGTGGAGTAACGGACGACAACTGGAATCGGCTGGACAATGACGCGGGTTTAGAATATCGCTTCTCGTTTCTCAATACGGCGTATGCAGAAGTAGGAGCTGGCTGGAACTTTGTGACATTGACTCGGAGCTTTGACCCCTCAGGAAATGATGGCATAGAATTGCAGGAGGGCGATGAATTCAATTGGTACCGCTACCGGTTCTTTTACCGATCTGACAGAAGGAAAAACTTTATCTACCGAGTAGATTTTAGCAACGGAGACTTCTTTAATGGCTCCCGGCTAAATGTGGGGGGAGGGATTACCGTCCGGCTTCCACCGATTGTTCAGGTAGAGATAAATGGGGAGTTTAATCAAGTGAATCTGCCAGATCCATACAATGATTCTGAACTGTATTTGCTGGGTACACGCTTCGATTTAACCCTAACAAACAATGTCTTCTTCACCTCCTTCATACAGTATAATACCCAGGCAGACAATCTCGGACACAACTCCAGGTTTCAGTGGAGATTCAAGCCGGTCTCGGACCTCTTCATCGTTTATACTGATAACTATTTGACACCTGATTTTATTCCTAGAAATAGGAGCTTGGTCATCAAACTGAATTACTGGCTTAATCTCTAAAGAATCAACTTCCCTTCGCGAAGGAGCTTTTACTTACCTCCTCCAATCTGGAATAGATAACCGAGCGATACTCCTGCAACCCAGAGATTACTGATATCTGGCGTGCGAGTGGTTAAATCACCAGCATCTATAAAATTGCTGATGCTGTAGGTGAAGAAGCCCTCCAGGTGAAGCATGCCGAAAGAGAACTCACGAAAAACACCACCACTTGCCCTGCCGCCGTATCCTGCTTCATTATCCCGTTCTGGCTCATAGGTGTAAAAATCCTGCCCTCCAACTAAACTGCGATCCGCAGCTGCGTTTTCATCAAAATTTGGGAGAGGATCGAGTTTGTGGTCCACGAGGTATTCAAAGTAGAATCCTAGCGTAACGAAAAAATTGTTCTTCTTTCCAAAATACCCGATTGCCTCAATCGGCACCTCTATAAAGGTCATCTCTGCTGAGTAAGGCGGCTCGTTATTCAGAAAAATCTGTTGCCAACCCTTTTGGACATAGTTCACTGAAAACTGTAGACCAGAATGGAGAAAAATGTCTCGCTTCTTAGGCAAATACTTGAAGAGTATTCCAGCATTGATACCATTATTAAACCCAGCATTATTACTGTTTGGGAAAATGGTGTGATCAATGAAAGCAGAGCTGGTATGTCCACCAGCTTTAAACCCAATAAAAGATGACTGTGCACTGATACTCAGAGCGAGTGCCATGGTGCTAAGAAGCAGTAAGAATCTCATTCAGTTTCAAAATTAAAATAATCATGGACATGCTCACGATAATTGCTTATTCTTGAAGGTGTATGAGCGAACCACTAATCACAAATGATGCCGTAATTCTCGGCATCCTCATGCTTATTCTGGGCATGGTTTTTTACACGTCTTCACTCGATTCCCCTTTCTGGAAAAAATTCTACACCTATGTACCAGCGTTGTTGGTCTGCTACTTCCTACCCTCAACCCTAAAGGCATTCGGGTTAATCGATCCCGATAGATCCCAACTCTACTTCATTGCTTCCAGGTATCTTTTGCCCGCCAGTTTAGTCCTTTTAACCATTAGCGTAGACCTGAAAGAGGTAATCAAGCTAGGATCCAAGGCGGTCATCATGTTTGTGACTGGTACAGTGGGAATCATGATTGGAGGACCTCTCACAATTATTCTCTTTTCGTACATAGCCCCGGATTTAGTAGGCGGAGCGCCACCGGATGAAGTCTGGAGAGGTATGACCACCATTGCTGGCTCGTGGATTGGTGGAGGTGCTAATCAAGCCACCATGAAAGAGGTGTTCAATGTAAGCGATGCGCTCTTTTCAAAAATGGTGACAGTGGACATCATCGTTGGTAATACGTGGTTAGGGGTGCTTATTGCGGGTGTAGGGGTCACCAAAATCATCGATCATCGGCTTAAGGCGGATGCTTCCGCCATTGAGCACCTAAAGACAAAGATGAAGGAGTATCAGGAAAGCGTATCCAAAATTCCGACTCTCACTGATCTAATGAAAATATTAATGGTTGGTTTCGGATGTACCGGCTTTGCCCATTTCTGCAGTGACTTGATTGTCCCTTACCTGCAGCAATTTCCAGCCCTGGAGCAATACAGCCTCACTTCGGGCTTCTTCTGGCTAGTGGTCATTGCTACAGCACTTGGAGTCATCTTTTCTTTCACTAAGCTCAGAGAGCTGGAAGGCGTGGGTGCTTCTAGGTTAGGCCGAGCCTTCGTCTACATTCTGGTTGCTACTATTGGGATGAAAATGGATATTCTTGCCATTGTTTCCAATCCCGGATTCTTCTTCTTAGGTATTACCTGGATTTTGTTCCACATCCTGCTGCTGGCGATTGTAGCCAAGCTCATCAAGGCTCCTTATTTCTTCATTGCGGTGGGGAGCACAGCCAATGTAGGGGGTGCAGCTTCGGCTCCCGTCATTGCTAGTGAATTTCATCCTTCGTTGGCACCAGTAGGCGTCTTGATGGCAGTTTTAGGTTATGTTCTGGGGACGTATGGCGCTTATCTGTGCGGTATCTTGATGCAAATGGTCTCAGGATGAAACAACATCATTTGCCAATAACAGTCAAAGCTTCCTATTACACCCTGGGAGAACTTACGGACAAAACGGAGCGGGTATGGCTCGTTTTTCACGGGTACGGTCAATTAGCTGAATTCTTCCTGAAAAAGTTTGAAAAACTGGATCTCGAAAAGAACTTCGTGATTGCTCCTCAGGGTCTTTCTAAATACTACTTGGAAGGAGTCTATGGTCGAGTTGGCGCATCCTGGATGACGAAGGAGGATAGGCTGACAGAAATTGAAAATCAATACGCCTACATCGATGCAGTCCTTGACCAATTTGACTTGAAAGGAAAGAAGCTAATCTACTTCGGATTCTCGCAAGGGACTGCCACGATGGGACGCTACGCAGCACATGCAAAAATTGCGTTCCACAAAATGATCATATGGGCTGGGACTTTTCCACCAGATACGGATCCTGCAGATTGGAAATATCTCACAAAAAAAGAAGAAATACACTACTTCACTTCGCGAGAAGACATCTATTTCAAAGAGGAGATGATTCCTCAGCAAAACAAAGTAATCAAAGAAGCGCTAGCTACTGAACCTGAGCTTCATTGGTATGAAGGCGGCCATCGGGTCATACCAGAGCTTGTCGCTAAGCTTTAATTCTCTCCATTCATACATCTGCTGCTTATTCAAGAAAAGATTCCATTGTATATTGGAAATCCTAATATGTTATAACCTATGAAGAAACTATCTACTCTAGTCCTTTTCTTGCTATGCCTATCTGCTTATTCTCAAGAAGAGGAAAAAATGAAAAATGACACACTCGAAGAAAAAAAGGCGACAAAAGAGTTACCGCTGGAGCCTGAACGCACCCTTCGATTGAAGACCACCGAAGGAACTTGGATTTCACTGGATGTCCATCCAAATGGACAAGAGATCATTTTTGATATGATGGGTGATCTATACACCCTCCCCATTACAGGTGGAAAGGCCAAACAAGTGACGAGTGGGATGGCTTTTGACGACCACCCCAGATACAGTCCAGATGGCAACTCCATCGTTTTCATTTCTGACAAAAGTGGTTCGGAAAATATTTGGACACTTGATCTGACGGATTCATTGGCGGAAGCGAAACAAATCACAAAAGACACAGACAAGTATTATCAGGCAGCTGAATGGTCCAATGATGGCAATTACATCTTTGGATCGAAAGGTATCAGAACGCTGAAAATACATATGTATCACAAAGACGGAGGAGGCGGCATTCAGCTGATCAAAAAACCAGATGGTCTTCAAACGCTAGAACCCGCTTTTGGAAGTGATGACAGGTATCTGTGGTATTCCAGACGAAATGGTGCTTGGAATTACAACGCGATGATGCCTCAGTACCAAATAGCCACCTATGATCGGGAGACGGGAGAAATGGCTACTCAAACCAATCAATACGGTTCAGCCTTTGCTCCTACTTTGTCCTCAGACGGGAAATGGCTAGTATATGCTTCCAGGTATAACACGGAAACTGGCCTTAGAAAAAGGAACTTACAAACAGGTGAGGAAAGCTGGTTGGCCTACCCGGTTAGACGTGATGATCAGGAATCAAGAGCACGACTAGGCGTTTATCCTGCTATGTCTTTTACACCAGACAACCAAGCAGTCATTGCTTCATACGGTGGAAAAATTTGGAGGGTACCCATCAATGGAGGAGACGCTACAGAAATACCTTTTGAAGTAGATGAAGAATTGGATTTTGGTCCAAGGGTCAAGTTTGATTTTCCGATCTA
>CAYYNA010000078.1:1235-6365 GCA_964472815.1 uncultured Roseivirgaceae bacterium | reverse complement strand
CCACTGGAGGCAGAGCAACCAAGCTGACCAGCCAGGGTGGTGTCTACACAGATCTTGCTTGGGACAAAAAAACCAATCGTATTGCCTTCCTTTATGGTACAGCCAAAGCATATGAAGATGCCATTGGACCCTTCGCCTTTAGGGCCCAGGAAAACATCGGTTGGATACCTGCAGATGGCGGTGCTGTCACCAGGATCAAATCTGCCGGCGGCAGGGGAATGCCTCACTTCATCGCCAAGAATGACAGAATCTATATGTACCATGGTGGAAAAGGTCTGATCTCCATGCGATGGGACGGGACCGACGAGAAATCACACATCAAGGTGACTGGTATTATGACCTACCCAGCCTTGATCCATGACCATCATCTGTTTTTTGAAATGGCTTCTGAACCGCGCCGGGAACCTTCCAATGCAGCATACATCCTGATGGCCCCTCAGGGGGACAAAGCATTGGCGAAAATCAATAATGACGTTTATGTGGTTACCGTGCCGCCTGTAGGTGCAGAAACGGTTAAGATTTCCGTTTCGAATCCTGAAAGTTCCTCGTTTCCATCCTGGAAGCTCACCACATTTGGAGGGGAGTTTGCGCACTGGAATTCAGATGGAAACACGGTCAATTTCACCCTTGGAAATGCCTACTTCGCCTATGACATGGCGGAGGCTAAAAGGGTGAAGGAAGAACTAGAGGAGAAAAAGAAAAAAGAGGAAGAGGAGAAAAAGGAAGCCGAGGAAAGCGAAGAAGAGACCACCGAAAAAGAAGAGGATAATGCTGAAGGGGAAGCCACCGAAGAGACAGAAAGTGAAGAAACGGACGAGGAGGAAGAAGATGAAGGGTATAAGCCGTATGAAATTCGAGTAAAAGTTGAAGTGGAAAAGGATGTTCCTGAGGGTGCTGTTTTGCTGAAAGGTGCAAGAATCATCACCATGAACGGAGATGAGATCATCGAAAGCGGAGACATCCTGGTGGAAAACGCAAGAATCAAGGCTGTAGGAGCTTCTGGCACAATCGACGCTGGGAAAGCGAAAGTCATGGATATGAGTGGCAAGACCATTACGCCAGGCTTTGTGGACACACATGCACACATGTGGCCAAACTGGGGACTTCACAAAAATCAAGTGTGGGTTTACTCAGCCAACCTCGCCTATGGTGTTACCACTACCCGAGACCCACAAACAGCTACCACAGATGTTCTTACCTACTCGGATATGGTGGAAACCGGAGATATTTTGGGTCCCAGAGTTTACAGCACCGGACCTGGCGTGGGTTTCTGGGCGTACCGAATCAAAAGCTTTGAGCACGCGCAAGACGTACTGAAGCAATATTCGGAATACTTCAATACCAAGACCATTAAGATGTACATGACCGGAAATCGTCAGCACAGGCAATGGATCATACAGGCTGCAAAAGAGCAGGGACTCATGCCTACGACGGAAGGTGCACTGGACATGAAGCTTAACCTGACGCAGCTGATTGATGGGTATCCAGGTCACGAGCACGCCTATCCGATCTATCCGATCTATGATGACGTGCTTTCTTTGACCGCAGAAGCGCAAATGGCCTACACTCCCACCCTTTTGGTTTCCTACGGAGGACCGTGGGCAGAAGAGTATTTTTATTCCACAGAAGATGTGCAGGGTGATGCGAAGATCAGCTTCTTCACCCCGAAGCGTGAACTTGATCAAAAGTCAAAAAGACGAGGCGCTTGGTTCATAGAAGAGGAACATATTTTCCCACGCCATAGTGAGTTCGTTGGCGACCTGGTGAAGGCAGGAGGAATTGCAGGGGTGGGTTCTCACGGTCAGCTACAGGGTCTTGGCTATCACTGGGAGTTGTGGGCAGTTCAAGCTGGAGGTGTCCCAGAGCATGATGCGCTCAAAGTCGCCACGATTCTTGGGGCAAAAGCAATTGGGCTAAGTAAAGATCTGGGCTCTATCGAAGAAGGGAAGCTTGCTGACTTGGTCATCATGGATAAAAACCCTTTAGATAATATTCGCAATTCAAATACCATCAGCCACGTTATGAAAAACGGAAGGCTTTACGATGGAAATACCTTGGATGAAGTATATCCGGAAGAAAAGAAAGCTCCTGATTTCTATTGGGTAAAAGAAGGACCTGATACCATGAGCCTTCCGGGAGAAAAGTGATTTAAACTGAAGTGAAAGTAAAAGTGCTAACTAAATACCTGTTCGGGCTAGCTGCCCTGATTTTCTTGACCTCCTGTGGTGGCGATGAAGAGACCAAACCTGGTGTACTCAATGCCTCCGATTTCTCCGTCATATTGGAAAGTCCCTTGGAGAACGGTGACGAAGTAGGACAAATCAAGGTGAGCACAACAGAGTCGAGCGTAGAGTTTATGCTCACGTCCCAAAGCCCTGCCGGAGCGATCAATGTAGATGCCTCAACAGGTGCACTAACTGTCGCTAATATCGACCTATTTGATTTTGAGAATGATGGTATGATCACAGGGGTCGTTGAAGTTAGATCAGGGGACTTATCGGACGAGGCAATGTTCGAATTGAGCCTATCCAGCCTAACTGCCTATGAGCTGAATGTCATCGATTACTTCAAAGACATTGCCTTAGGTTTTGAATTCGGTGGAGCAAGTGAGATAACCAGGCGTTGGGAAAGTGAAATGAGAATTTTCGTTGGAGGTACTCCTCCTGATTACCTTTTTGCTGAGTTGGAAGATATTGTGGAGGAAATAAATGAGCTGACTACAATCACTTCTTTTTCAGCACGGTTCGTTGACAATGCGTCCGAGTCTAATTACTACGTCTATTTTGGCTCGGCTGAGCTCTATGCAGCACGCTTTCCTGAAGTAGGAAACCTAGCGGAATCCAACTGGGGACTCTTTTATATCTATTGGAATGGATCCAGTCAACTCACGAATGGACACATGTATGTAGACATTTTCAGAGCCAACAGTCAAGAGCAGCGCCACTTGCTGAGGGAAGAACTTACCCAATCCTTAGGGTTAGCTAAAGACTCAAATCAGTACTCGGAAAGCATATTCCAGCAAGCATTTAGTACCAAGACCACCCAGTACGCACAGATCGATGAAGACCTAATTCGGCTGCTCTACCATCCGGATATGCGGACAGGACTCAGCGAAAGTCAAGTAGATGCAGTCCTAAGAGAGATCATCAAAAGCTGGTAGCGAAATGAAAACTTTAGTGAAAGCCGATTCAAAAGAATCGGCTTTTCTATTGCCAATGCCTTAGATGGTGCTTTTGTTTGCTTTTGATTATGAGACAGCAACTATTACGAGAAGGCGCAAACGAGCTTACCTACGAAATCCGTGGGATCGTAAAAAAGGCCGAACAGCTGGAATTGCTGGGGAAAACCATTTACTGGGAAAACATTGGAGATCCCATCCAAAAAAACCTGAAGATCCCAGAGTGGATGAAGTCCATCATCTCTGAACTCCTTCTGGAAGACATCACGTATGGATATAGTCATTCCAAAGGATTGTTGGATACGCGCCAATTTCTGGCCAAAAAAACGAACGCATTGGGTGGTGCACAGGTGCGACCGGAAGACATCACGTTTTTCAATGGACTGGGTGACGCCATCCAGAAAATCTACCAGTACCTACGGCCGACCGCACGTGTGATCGGACCGTCTCCGGCCTACTCTACCCACTCCTCTGCGGAGGCTGCTCATGCTAACCACCACCCCATTACCTATGAGCTGGACCCAAAAAATAATTGGTATCCAGATTTGAATGACCTAGAGTTGAAAGTGAGGTACAACCCGAACATCGTGGGTATCATGGTCATCAACCCAGACAACCCAACAGGGATGGTGTATCCGCGAAGCATCTTGGAGGGTATCGTAAAAATCGCCAGACAGTACAACCTGTTCCTGGTCTTTGATGAAATCTACATGAACCTGATCTACAATGGTGCGGAAAGATGTACGCTAGCTGAGATCATCGGAGATCTCCCTGGTATCTCTTTGAAAGGCATCTCCAAGGAGTTTCCCTGGCCCGGAGCACGCTGCGGCTGGTCAGAATATTACAATCGCCAGACCGATCCCGAGTTCAATCAACTGTGCGAGACCATTGACAATGCCAAAATGATTGAGGTGAGCAGTACACGGCTGCCACAGCGCGCCATTCCTTTGGTCATGTCACATCCCAATTACACTACATTCATTGAAGAGACCAACTTAAAAATTGGTGAAAAGAGTCTATTCATGGAAGAGATGCTGGGAGACATTCCTTACATCACCTTCAATCGAACGAACGGCGCATTTTACAACACCATTATTTTCAAAGACGGGGTGCTCAACGAAGAGCAATCACTGAGTATCAAAGATCACAAGATCGCATCGCTGCTGGAAGAGTGGCTGCAACCGGATATTCCGTTGGACCAGCGCTTTGTTTACTACCTACTCGCGGCAAAGAACGTGTGCGTGGTACCTATTTCTTCCTTCGCTTCTAAGCTGCTGGGCTTCAGAATTACCCTTCTGGAAGAGGATAGGGAAATCATGAAAGAAACGTTCTCCAGAATCAAAGAAGGAATTATGGAATATTGCGAGTCAGCCTAGCCTATGCCGTTTCCACGTACATCATGAATTCCTCACGCGGTATCTCTTCAGCGCCCAAGGTGACCAGGTGATCTGAATGTACCTGGCAATCAAAGAGCCTTCCCCCCTCCTTTTCAAATTTTTGCATGAACGTGATCAGTGCCACTTTCGATGCATTACTGACTTTCGAGAACATGGACTCCCCGCAGAAGATACCTCCTAAATCCACTCCATACATTCCACCAACGAGTTCATCTTCCTTCCAGACCTCCACCGATTTAGCGTGCCCCAACTGATGAAGCTTGATGTAGGCCGCTTTCATCTCCTCCGTGATCCAGGTACCTTGCTGTCCCTTTCTGGGCGTCTTTTTGCAGTGCGTGATGACGCCCTCAAAATCTTCGTTGTACGTGACTCGAAAGACTTTCTGATTCAACACCCGATTCATGGATTTTGGCACGTGCAGTTTTTCGGGGAACAGCACAAAGCGAGGGTCTGGGCTCCACCATACGATCGGCTCTTCCTCATTGAACCAGGGAAAAATACCCTGACGGTAAGCCAGGATCAATCGCTCCGGACTCAAATCCCCTCCTACGGCCA
>CAYYNA010000078.1:0-1135 GCA_964472815.1 uncultured Roseivirgaceae bacterium | reverse complement strand
CCCTGACGGTAAGCCAGGATCAATCGCTCCGGACTCAAATCCCCTCCTACGGCCACAATCCCATCTTCAGCACCGCTGACCGGAGGAAAAATGAGTTCGTCGATGAGTCTATAAATTGGCATTTGCTAACTGCTTTTCATTAATTTTCGAAGATGAAAAAAATTATCGCGCTACTGCTACTTCTTCCACTACTTTCTTTTGGCCAGCACAAAGAAACGATCAAGAAAATATATGACGAAGCATTAACCGCAGGACATGCCTACGACAACCTCAGGTACCTGTGCAAAGAAATCGGCAATCGGCTTTCCGGCTCACCGGAGGCAGCTGCCGCCGTGGAATACACCCGACAGCTCATGGCGTCCTATGATTTTGATACGGTGTATTTACAGCCGGTAATGGTCCCGCATTGGGTACGCGGGAAAAAGGAAATCGTGCGCATCACCAATTCAGCCAAACACGGAACCTTTGACTTGAATGCGCTGGCACTGGGTAATTCTGTAGGAACCGGTCCCGAAGGAGTGCTGGCAGAGGTCATAGAAGTCAGCGGGCTTGATGAAGTAAACGAGCTGGGCAAAAAGGTGGAAGGCAAGATCGTGTTTTACAATGGAGCGATGGACCCTACCTTGATCAACACCTTTGGCGCGTATGGAGGTGCAGTAGCACAGCGGGGATCAGGCGCGTCTGAAGCAGCAAAATACGGAGCAAAAGCTGTCATCGTGCGGTCAGTCACCAACCGAAGAGACGACATCCCGCATACGGGATCGCTACGGTACAAAGCACTGATCAATCAAATACCTGCGGTGGCCATCTCCACCAATGACGCTGACAAGCTCAGCCAGATCCTGAAGGACGAACCACTAAAGGCGTACATCGAGACGCACTGCGAGATGCTTCCGGATGTACTTTCTTACAATGTAGTGGGTGAGCTGCGAGGTAGTGAATTTCCGGACGAGATCATTGCAGTGGGTGGTCACCTGGACTCCTGGGATGTGGGAGAAGGAGCACATGACGATGGCAGTGGATGTGTGCAAGCCATCGAGGCGCTGCGCCTATTTAAAGCACTGGAACTGAAACCCAAGCGAACCTTAAGGGCCGTGATGTGGATGAATGAAGAGAATGGACTCAGAGGCGGTGT
>CAYYNA010000077.1:4858-13950 GCA_964472815.1 uncultured Roseivirgaceae bacterium | reverse complement strand
GTTTATGATCGCAACTTTGGTAACTCAGGAAGTGAGATTTCCAACCTGGCCATGAAGTGGACTGCTCATTTACCTTCCAAGGAGATCAAAACACTGTACTTAGGAAATAAAGCAAAAAATCACGATGAGTTTGTTGAGGCCTTCAGCTACTTCAATGGCCCTCCACAGAACTACTCATTCGCTTCGGTCAACGGAGATATTGCCTTGTGGATCAATGGGAAGTTTCCAGTGAAATGGGAAGAACAAGGCAAGTTCATCTTAGATGGCGCCAATATAAGCCATGAATGGAAAGCATTTATGCCGCAGGAGCACAACCTCCATGTGCTAAACCCACCTCAGAATTTCGTTAGTTCTGCCAATCAGCATGCTGCAGATACGATCTATCCCTACTATCAGTACGACTACAGCTACGAATACTATCGCGGCAGACGCATCAATGACCGGCTTAGAATCATGTCCAAAATCACAGTGGAAGATATGATGGAGCTGCAGCACGATAACTTCAACTACAATGCATTTGAAGTGCTGCCCATGATGCTGGATAGCCTTGACTCGGCATCTTTTACCGATACGGAAAGAAACTACTATGAGCAACTGAGACAGTGGGATTTCTTCAACAATCCCGAAAGACAAGGCCCCTCGATTTACGAACAGTGGTGGACCAATCTGAATAATAAGCTCTGGGACGAAATTGACAGTAGCGAACTAAAGGTCTATCGACCCAGCTGGTTCAACACCGTCAAGGTACTTAAAGAAAATCCTGACTTCTTTATGATTGACAATCAACTCACCTCTGTGAAAGAAACGACAGGTGATCTCATCAGAGTGACTTTCAAAGAGACGATAGAAGACCTGGAGGAGTACCTCCAAGAAGAAGGAAACTCACTGCTGTGGTATGAATTCAAGAATACCACCATCAGCCACCTCTTGAGGTTAGCTCCCTTTAGCGTGGACAATGTAAAAATTGGAGGGAACAGACACATCGTGAATGCTGCATCCAAAGGCCATGGCCCCTCCTGGAGGATGGTTGTAGAACTTGGGGATGGCGAAGTAAACGCCTGGGGTGTATATCCTGGAAGTCAGTCAGGAAATCCCGGAAACCCTATGTATGCACACATGGTCCAGGACTGGGCTACTGGTGAGTACAACAAACTATTGTTCAGTGAAGACATCAATGCTGATTCAGAGCAGATCAACTATTCCTTGACCATTCAGCCGAAATAACATGAAATTAATCATCAGAATTATTGCCATAGGCTCCCTCACTTACTTCTTGTCACCTTTTGCTCCTTGGTGGCTTTGTATGGCGATCTCATTTCTAGTGTGCGCCATCTCCCCTTCTTCTGGACTTAACGCGTTCATCGCAGGATTCCTAGGGGTTGGACTTACCTGGATGGGATACGCCTGGAATCTGGATGTACAGAATCAGTCTGCATTTTCGGTAAAAATTGCCGAGATCATGCAAGTTGGAGATCCACTCATATTGGTTCTGGTATCGGGCGCTGTAGGCGGAATAGCCGGAGGCTTTGCCGCCATATCAGGCACTACCTTTCGACAGCTTTTTGTAAAACCGAAGCAGAATAGTTTGTATAGCTAGTTTTAACTTTTGCTTACCAGCACGCCGTGCGCGACGAACGAAATAGAATTGCGCATGGACGGATCGTACTCTTTCCCTCCATCTTCTGCATAGTGCTTAGCTTCATCTTCTTCTAGTACTTCTTTCAAGGCAGTACCCTCGATGATTACTTCCTTACCGGAAATATCTTTAGGAACGAAGAATCCGTAATCTTTAAACTTCACTCGAATATTGGCATTTGACTCATTCCTCAGGGTCATCCAGCAACCTTTCATCTGACAAACTTCTTCAATGGTCCCGACGACCTTGAAGTTCTGGGCTTCACCGGTTACCTCGGTCACTAATTTCTCTACGGCGATTGGATTATCATCTGTGATCTGCTCACCAAAAGCGTCATAGGAATTTTGGCTCGTGCTACAAGCAAATAAGACCAAAGGAAGGAAGAGGATTCGTAAAGTTTTCATGGTTACAAAAGTAGCTAGATGCGCACGAAAAAATCAAGAAAACTTATACAAAATATTGCACATAACTGATTATAAATAAGGAAGTTAGATTATTTCATAAAAATAACAATAGTTATGTGTAAAATAAAACTGATGCGTATATATTTGCACCAGTCATTAAAAACAAAATCTTAATTATCATGAAACGAAAATTCTTTACAGCTTTGGTTATTGCAGGTGGTCTATTTTTAACAGCTTGCCAAGAGGATACTACAATGGAAGAACTTATTGAAAATACTGAAATGAGTATCGATAAAAACTCTGGAACAGATGGAGGAGGCAATGGTGGCCAAGGCTCTGGTGGAGGAGTTGGTGGTTAATTCTCATTAATCTGGTCAATAACTTACATTCACAGAGAGTAAGCATAACATTATCGAACTTCGGATCAAAACACTGACGTGATATCAGTGTTTTTTTTTATCATTGCTGTTAATTCAGTTAACGGGAATGAGGAAACTCCTTTTTGTTTTTATTTTAGTCAGTAGTTTTTTACGGGGAAGCTGCTATGCATCAAATGTTGATGATCAGCTAGCTAAGATTAGACCCCTATTTTCTCAAAATCTAGACTCTGCCTATTTGCTCTCTAAAGAGCTTCTCGAAGAATCAACTAATAGCGGTGATTTATATGGAATCGTGAAGTCGAATCTTTATTTGGGCTATACCTTATATCTGAAAGAAGACCATGGTAAATCAGTCATCTATTTTCTGGAAGGTATAAGGCAAGCAGAGAATGCTGATTACGACAATGTTGAGATTGACCTAATTTGGCTCAACAGGAATCTAGGCAATACTTTCATGCAATTTCAGGCTAATGGTTTAGCTACGAAGTACAATAACGAAGGTATCAGGCTCGCAACAAAACTTGATATTGAAAGTCAAATAGTAGATATCAAATATAATCAAGGGTTGGTTTATCAAAACAACAAACAATACGATGAAGCTTCTCAGATTTTAACTGATATATTACCGTTCCTCGATAGCGATCCTGCTTACAAAAGCGAAATACTAAATCAGATTGGCCTAGTACATCTAGAAAACGGCGACCATGTTCAAGCTGCTGAATATTTTAACGAAGTAATAGAAAACCCAAATAGTTCCGAATTATTTAGAGCGAAAGCATTGCACAACCTTGGAGAGATACACTATGCTGAAGGAGAACACAGTGGAGCTATAGAAAAACTATATGAAGCAATTGACTTAATGCATTCAATTGAAGATGTTGAAAAATATGGTTTATTCATTTCCTATAGAAATATTGGTCAATACCTATTCAAAGCTGGTCAAATTGAAGATGCCTTATTCTATTTGAATAAAGGTGAAGAAATTATTGATTTTGCCGATTGGGATCCTTCCAGTTTTAACCTCTATAAAACTTACTCCGATCTCTATTACCACCTCGGAATGAATGAGTTGGGACAGGAGTACAGCGAAAAGTATTTTGACAAAGTCCAAGTTTATTTGGAGACTCAAGGAGAGATTCAAAGTAAAGACAAAGAATACAATTTTGAATTAATTGCAAAACGATACTTTGACAATGTTGAAAAACAAGAGCGTATTGCCTCCATTATGTTCTTCACTAAGCTCTCTTCTGGAAGCTTACTTGCGATTCTCGCTTTGGTAATCATCTACTATCAGATGGGTAAAGTGAGATTAAGAAGAAGCATTGAAAGTGAGCTAAGATCGCTTAAGGTGCTAGATTAGTTCAAACTTCCACACACTCACTCTTTTATTGCAGCTTGTTTCTATGACATCCATTACCTAATGTACAAAATATTATCATTTAGAAGAAGTGTTGAACGTGAGCTGAGATCCTTCGAGTTGCTAGATTAATCCATCCCTTTCTCCACACCATCTTCCATTTAATCTTGTCGTTACCATTGAACAGGAACCTAATCAGTAGGTAGGACCAAGCCAGCCTGAAACGATAAAACCGCTTATCGGCATTTACCTGAATACAAATAAAAAAGCTCAATACACGTGTATTGAGCTTTATAAATGTTTTGGGAATTCTTAACTAGGATCGAAGCTTAAGCTTTTCCTTAAGCAACTTGATCATGCCTTCTTGTCGCTCGTGAAGTACAACCAATTTGTACTTTTGTTCCGAAGATTCACTCATCATATGTGAGACTAGCTCTTCCAGCTCGATGTACTCGTGCGAATCTGGGTTTTTGAGTGAGAGTTTAAGTAGAAGCTCTTTGATACGAAGCTCTACTTGTAGGTTAGAAGGAGTGAACTTTTCGGAGGTGACAATGTCGTCATTCCACATGGAGCCATTTCCTTTGATCAACCATTCTGCGTTCAACTTCTCGTAAGTCGTCAACATCTTATTGATCAGGTCATAGCTTGGCTTGCTTCTTCTTCCCTTGATGATATTAAAAATGACGGTCACGCTCACATTCAAAGAGTCCGAGAAAGAAGTCGGATTCATATTCAGCACTTGAATGAGGCGATGGATTCGATCGTTGATCATTTGATAAAAGTAAGTAGTCGACCGCAAAAAAAAAAGAGTCGATCACAAATCGACTCTTCATCATTAAGAACCAGCTATGGAAATAGATACTCACTATCTATCTCTGTAATATAGAGCCTTTTGATTTCGTGTCAAATGAAATTGAAATAAAAATTATCATTTGATAATATTGGTCCTTGTTTTAGTAGACAATTAACCCCCGGAGTTACCGGGGGTCCAATTGTACTAGTTGAGCGTGAAGAGTCCTTTTGATCGCTTATATGGCCGTTTCTGCGTATGCTCTGACCAAGAATACCGCAACTGCTGCCAGCATGACTAGCCGTATTCTGAACGATGATGATTTTGAGAGTTTCATTTTTTTGTCCTTGTTCTTGAGTGTTATCTAATAGATGTCACCCCTCACCAAAAAGTTGCACATGGACAAAAAATTCCTTTAAATCACTTAATCGAAAAATTCAAGTGTTTCATCTTATTGTAATCAAATGGACACTTTTCACACCTTTTTCTGCAAATTTTCGGATGAAACAAACCCAAAACTTTTCTTAAGAAATCTCAGGCTACCGGTCGCAAATTCCCTTGAAATCACAGAACGTACACTTGCCTAAATCCTCTGTTTGATCAAACGGAGTGTTCTGATCGTACACCTCTTCCAACAGCTCCTTCATCTTTTGCTCAAACACATCTAGGTAGGTGCGAGCATCCTCAATGGGCGATCCATTGCTCTTCAGCCGATAATCAAAATCTGGTTGAAAAAACTGCTTAATATTGACCAAGCCAGGAGTTATCCCCTCCTCTTGTCCGTATTTGCTCGAATAAAGCCAAGCATAGAAGAAGGTTTGGTATCCGGCCTTTCTACTTGACTTGTACTTATTGGGCACATTGGGATTGAAGATGTTTTCAAAATTGCCAATCTCAGTTTCATCTCTCCCGGTCTTGTAATCCAATACCCGCACTATGCCATCTTTCTTATCTACCCGATCAATATCTGCCCCTAGCTTCACATTTAAGGTATTTCCGTTCGGGTTTATGCTTAGCAACTTCTCGTACTTGTCTTCGTCCTCCAGACTCACGATCTCAAAAGGGGCATACGCTTTATCAAGCGAAATGACCTGCTTGACAAATTTCCGTATGATTTCTGCCATGACCACATTGCGGTCCTTGAATTCGAAACGCTTCTTTTCACTCATCCCAAATTCCTCCTTAAACGCTTTTTCGATGGCACCATCTATCGAATTTTCCAGGCGAAAGAAATCATTTTGATCTATCACTCTCGAGCCTTTCTCTTCCAGCGTATCGAGATAGAGGTACTCTAATGTCTTGTGCAATGCGTTTCCAAAATGCCGAGCATCCAGATCGTCGCTCATCTCATCGCCAGAGAATAGTCTTAGTACATATCTGAAATAGAATTTCAATTTGCAGTCCAAATAGATGTTCAAAGCAGAGGCAGAAAGCCTTCTTTGCTCTTTGAAGGGCACTTGATCCGTATAAATCGCCAGCTTATCAAGTACCTGCGAAGTGGTCTGTATCACAATGGGCTTTATATCGCTCACTTGAATGGAATTACTCAGCTTCTTCCATTTGATCTCAAGATTGCTTTCGAGCTCCACCTGACGGATAAATCGGCTCACTTCTCCGCTCAAACCAAAATCTGCGTATATGTTGTAGTAAAAGCAAAGGTCCTTGCCACTTTGAAATAGACGGTAGAACAGATAGGCGTATATCGCGTCCTGTGTTTCAAAAGTCGGTAAATCAAAGGCTTTCCTAATCCGGTAAGGGATAAAGGAACCCGATCGCTGTGATGAGGGGAAGATGTCTTCGTTCATGTTCAACATGAATACATGATCAAAATCCAGGTTTCTCGTTTCCAAGACCCCCATTATTTGCAGACCCTCTACGGGCTCACCGGAGAATGGTATTTTAATGGATCTTGCCGCTTTTCTGAATAAGCTTTTAAAGGTCTTGATATCGATTGCTGAAGATTGCTTTGCCAAGATGGTGGAGAGGCGTTCCATCAATTGCTGGAAATGGTACAGGTACTCCTTCTCCAAACCGAAACGCTCAATCACCTGCTCTCCAAGCACTCTAATAATCTCACTGATGTATGAGGCAATGCTTCCGCCATCTTGGACTTGAACAAAGATCACATTCAGGATCGTAGACTGTAGCTTATGAACCTCCTGCTGAAAGACGCGAATCTGATTTTTCTTTTTGATTTCGTGGATAAGGCGATCTAGCGGATCCTTTTCTTCCTTATAGAGATAGGGATGACTCAGGATATCCAGGACGGGCTTATGGTAAAATGACAACCCATTTGTGGGAGATAGCCTGGCATGTTCTTGCAATTCGATCGCACTTTCCAGAAGACCAAACAGTGGCGTATCCTTTAATGGGTACCCCATGGTCACATTGAGTTTGTCCACTGCTTCAGGAATGGCATTCAAAACTGGAAAGAGCATGTAATCCTGTGGCAACACAATCACTATTTGATCAGTGGTGACTCCATTATCAAGTAGTTTTCCTATCTGCTCCCCTACCAGTTTTGACTGGCCTACCTCCAACGAAACGCCAGTCGCGGAAACATCCTTATCAATGTCAATTTGGTTAGGCAATGAGGAGGGAAAACTTGAGCCTAGGACCGAATCCTTTTGGTACTTTCTCAAGAATTGCCCTGCTTCTTGATGAGGATCATTTACGTAGTATTGATCTAAATCCCAGATCATCTTTGCACCAAATGATGAGACGAAGTGCTTGATTAATGTCTCTTCCACCTTTGTCAGCGCATTGAATCCAGCAAAAATCAAAGGCCGCTCCAGATCATATTGAATCAAGTCCACCGTTTCAGCCAGCTGCCTGTAAATGTGCGAGGTATAACCAACCCCTTGCTCAGTGATGCGCTTCTTGAAAGTGGAGTAGACCGGATTTAGAATCCGCCATGTTTCAACGAACTGTTCTTGCGTTTTTGTAGATGCCGGAAGGAATTCCTGCCAGAATTTTTGAATGATTCGCTCTTGCTCTTCGTCCAGAAAATAAAAATCCTCAGCCAGCTGCCGATCATCTTTTACGTACTTGAACAGTTGTTCTGGATTTACTAGGTAATGATCTACCTCTTCAAAATCCCTTAATAACATTTCGCCCCAGAAATAGAAAGATTCAAAACCCTCTGCCTGGTCTTGGTGCCCTTTGAAGGATTCATACAATTCAAAAATTAGCGCTAAAGGATCAGCTTTCTTGATATCCGAAAACTGGAAAAGAAAATCCTCCAAGCTGATTGTATCAGGAGCCCAAATGGGCTGAACTACTTTTTGGGAAAGATGCTTTTTGAGAAATAGTCCCGCTCTCTTATTTGGAAAAACGACCGTACAATCTCCCAAATTAGAAGCGTGGTGATCCAGCAAATAATCAGCTACTTGTGAGAGAAATGACATAAGGCAACATTAAAGAATCTTCCGCTTATGCCTGCCATCTTCAAGGTCATAGATATTCATTACTTTTACTGGTCGATTCATTGGCCTTCGTTTACTTTCTGGTCACAGGAAGTCTAATAGTTTAAGCTTTTGAATTACAAGGTGGTAAAACCGAGATAACTTCAAACTAAGCAACAAAAAAGAATCATGATTAAAGCGCCAACTTACGAAGGGAAATATGCTCACTTATGGCAGAAGTATAAGCCAGTCATCTTAAAGCTGATGGTGGATGCGAAAGAAGGGCCGCAATCATATCAATTTCAACAGCATGAATTCTCTGACCTAAACAGCCAGAAACCTACGGGATACTCCTTCAAAATGGAAGTACAGAGAAATCAGAAGCAAAATAAGGTGAGCTCGAGTGTGGCCTCTGATCTACTGAGTATTTTGCAATCTTCCATCAAGTCAGAAGAACTTACCACAGAGAACATGTACTTGTTCAAGCTGGATAGCAAGTTTAAGCTGGAAGTATCCATCGTTGAGTAGAAAGCATTAATGGAAAGCAGCTCTTCACAAAGCTTGAAGAACGTTTTCTACCGCGTGCTCGAACCAGTCTCCCTCTCCTGAAGTACCAATCAAACGCTCTGTAAGGAGCGTGGGAGCGATGAAGTCTCCTATCCTGCCCAGCACGTACGAAGCGTACCATCCAGCCCATTGCGTATCTCTCTCACCCTTGAGAAAATTTGTCTCATATTCATGATGGGCTTGACTTGCTTCTTTTAATGCAGTCAATAGCTGCTCGCTTGTTGGTCTTTCCATATTGCAATAGTATAGCAAACGATCTTGGTATCAATGATCTTGGTCAGCTCACTGACATGTAAAGAAAAAGGAAAAACCATCTAGTCTTTCGGAAGTTATAGAGACAACAAATTCATTTGAGATGGAGGTTCAACATGAAAAGGTAAACGGAAATAAGGTCGTACTGGAAGAAGATGATCTATTTTACAAAACCATAGTGACTGACGAAACCGGCGCGATCGTGATTATCCATAAGACCTTCAGCAAAGGAATGGCCGTTCACTTTTACGATACAGTGGCCAATGTCCTCTCCATCAAATCCATTGAGGCCAACTAAGGGA
>CAYYNA010000077.1:3515-4758 GCA_964472815.1 uncultured Roseivirgaceae bacterium | reverse complement strand
TGGAATTGACCTTGGCTACCAAGCTATCAGTGCAGCTACCGTTCCACTACGTAAAAGCTGATTACAAGAAATGGTAAGGAGTTCTTTGTTTCACTTTTGAATAAAGTGGTAATTCATTCCCTCCGAATTGGAGGTCAGAATATCCAGTTTTCCATCGTCGTTGAGATCGATCATTTGGATGTCGTACGTATCCAGCTTTTTTTCATCAAAAGCTACCGAAGAGAAACCTGCAGAAGCAGGCTCATTTAAGTAAAGGAAATTTCCTCCTCTAGTATTCGCGGTGATAATATCAACATCTCCATCCTGATCTATATCGCCAATATCCAATGCAAAGGTCCTAGTCTTAGCTTGACCAAAGAATGATTCTCTTTTGTACGCTAGATCTTCATCTCCGTAAATGATGGCATTGCGTGCCTGAATATTTGCACAAATGATGTCCATAAACCCGTCCTGATCCACATCCGCTAAAGCCACAGATCGGGTGTCATCAGCACTTGACCCAATCTCTTTTCTTTTCTCAAAGGAGAGCTTGTTATTAAAATAGATTGCGTTTTTCTGGTCATTTCTATTGGCGACTATGATGTCTAAATCCAGGTCACCGTCGATATCATATACTACCACATCCAGCGTAGCTTCTCCATCGATTCCAAAGGGGACTACTTGCTCGAACTTTCCACTACCATCGTTTATACAGATCTCATTGGTATAAAAACGATTGACTACTAGTATATCCAGGTGGCCATCTTGGTTGATATCCGCTAAACATATATTCCTTGTATTAGACCGGTCGTTACCAAAACCTCCAACGTATTGGAAAGAACCACTACCATCGTTCATATACAAGTGATTTGGTCTGGAGTCGTTCCCGACAGCCATGTCCAGGTCACCATCTCCGTCAAAATCACCTAATTCAGCAGCATAGGAAGTGGACGCACTGTCTATCTTGATTGCTTCGCCGAAGACCCCATCTCCCTGATTGAAATAGATCTCATTGCGATCAGGCCAGTGTCTCCCATTCGCGATGGAAACATCAATATCCCCATCTCCATCCAGGTCACCACCACTTATTGAAGACGATTTCAGTTTTTCATCACCGAACGCCTGACGATCCCATTGAATAGTTTGTGCCTGCGATGTTAACGTGAGGAAGAAAGTAACGGAGGCTAGTAGTTTGAGTCTTTGCTGCATCTTTCTAATTATGAAGTAGTGAGGATTTAGTACGTCATTCCTGTTGGGATTGTTA
>CAYYNA010000077.1:0-3415 GCA_964472815.1 uncultured Roseivirgaceae bacterium | reverse complement strand
TCATCTGCCCAGAGATTTCTGATCAGGCTTTCATAGCGTCTTCTGTCAGCGGAAGTGATCTGCATTCCCCTTTCATAGCGATCCAAAACCGCTGCAGTATCCTCATAATGAATGATCTCAGATAAGATCTGATGCAACAAAATGCCCTCGCTCCTGCTTTTCTCTACCTCGTCATCATAATACGCTTTCCCAGTTTTACGAACCTGAAGCTTATTGCTCCATTTGTTGGAGGTGTATTGATCCAAATGAACCATCTCATCAGAGGTCTTACGCTGATTAATGGGAAGCTGCCCGACCTGATAGGTTTTGCTAGCAGGATCCCAACCTTCAATCGACTGCTTTTCAAAGAAACTCCACAGCAGCTTGCTAGCATTACTGTACATTTTATCTCGCTTGGAAGAAGGAGGCTCACAAAAAACAAACAGACCATTTTCTGCCCTCGTGAAAGCTACGTAAAGGACGTTCAGGCTTTCCAGGTGCCACTTAGCTAGATCCCTCTGATAGTCTTCTGCAAACTGGGTCTTCTCTAGCTCCGATTTGTAGTCAACAGGAAGGTTTGCTCCTTCTTGAAATGGCGAATCGTACCACACTGGCTTGGAGCGGCTATCCATATTGAAATTGCAAAATGGAACAAAGACAATAGGATACTGCAGGCCTTTTGACTTATGAGAGGTAATGATCTCCACCGCATCCAGCGCACCAGTCAATTGCACTGATCGCTTCTTACCAAAGTCCTCCCACCATTCCATGAAGAGCCTTAGGTCCGAGCGATTACTCTTTGTAAACTCCAGCACAGCATCTTGAAAAGCTTGCAAGTACACCAGCTCGGCATCAAGTGTATTCAATTCGAAGGTTCGGACCAGCACCTCCACCAACTCCAAAATTGGCAAATGGAGCAGGTGTTGTTTGTGTTTAGTGAAACTGCCTGGAAGACCGGAGCTGGCAATTCTAGAAAAGTCTGCATGCGCTTCAAAAACTTTCCTCTTTATATCTTTCTGGTAACGATAGGCTAGGTTCGCCTTGATGCTGATGTCATCAGGATTAATTAGATGACTAAAGGCTGAAAGAATCAATTGAACGACAGAAGAATTTTCCAAAAGCATCCCCTCAGCTGAGATCACCTCGATTTGCGTTTGATGACTTCTTCGGTAATCCAACACATGATCGACTATTTCTGCCGCTTCCTTATTCGTACGTACCAAAATGGCCATGTCATTTAGCTTGTGCCCTTCCATAAGTAAGGACTCCATTCTCTCAATAGTTGATTCCATGGATCGCTGCTTCCACTCGTTGCGATCCGCTTCCAGAAACTCCACCCGAACTAGGCCATCCCTGCTAGTATTTTTTGATGCCACCTTTTGCCTCACATCTTCGTAAGTCCGGACGATGAGCTGCGCATCTTCAGTGGATATTGCTTCCCCCATCTCCTCAACCATCTGCTTTGGTAGCATCTCGAATAGTTGATTATTGAAGGCAACTACATTTGAGGCACTACGCCAATTAGTATCGTTTGCTGCATCAAACATGGTTTGAGGGATGTCTTTCTTGACCTGCTCCATCAGTATGTTTGGATCACCTCCCCTCCATCCGTAAATGGACTGCTTTGCATCACCCACAATGATATTCTCATTTCCACTGGAAAGACTTTCCTCCAATAAGGGTCGAAAATTGTTCCACTGAAATTGTGAGGTATCCTGAAATTCATCAATCAAGAAGTGCGAATACCAGGAACCTACTTTTTCATAGATAAAGGGAGAACCGCTATCATCTATGATCTGAGAGAGAAAGTCCGGAAGATCTGAAATCATGATCATCTCCTCTTCTCTTTTGTACTCTTGAAGCTTCTGAGCCAGATCACTTACTAAGCCCAGCGTGTACAAGTGTTTTACAACAGCATTAGCCGTATAATAAGCCTGCTGGTTCTCCTCTATGTAATCAAAGGCCTCATTCATTAGTGGAATCAACTTAGATTCTGCAACCTGAATAATTAGATCTCGCTTATTGCTTGATTTAGAAGTCCATGCAGATGCATCTGCTCGTGCATTTTCCACTCGCTTCGTCAAAAGCGCATGGTATTCCTTGTTGCGGAGCTTAGTAAAAAAGCCAAAGGGCCCTGACAACTTATACACAAAGTCATCACTAGTAAGCCCAGCCTCGGTGCTTGCCTCATTTGCTTTTTCAGCGATTTGTTTTAGCGCTTTTTCAAAAACTTGCTTCTTTTCGATTAAATCAGCCTTGAGGAGCTTTATCTTCTGCTTGACTTCTTCATCGGTAAACTGCTCTTGCGATAGCTTTTTAAACTCTTCTTGAAAGAGCTGCTTCGCCAGCTTACTTACTTGCTTCTTTGTTTCGTATCCTTCCCCATCAGACAAACCTTGCATGGAAAACTCCACCAACCAATCTCTCAACTGCTTGTCATCCTCTACCCCTTCGTAAACATTTGAAGTGATGAAATCCGCAACCCTATCGGTATCTAATTCAATCCCAAAACTTCCCTGCAAACCGATTTCCCGAGAAAATGCGCGAATCACCCGATGAAAGAAGGTATCGATCGTGGTGATATTGAAATAGCTGTAATGATGCAGTAAGTGAGTCAGACTCTTCTCTGCTGCTTCAACTATCTGCTCCTCACTCTTGCCTAGCTCAGACGCAAAGACTTGGATCAGTTCATGACCACCTCTAGATATTTTGATGAGAAACTCCAGAACCCGTTCCTTCATCTCCTCCGCCGCTCGATTCGTGAAGGTGACAGCTAAGATCTTTTGGTAGTAGTCTTCCGAGCGTAGTGCCAACTTCAAGTACTCCTTGGCAAGTGTGTAGGTCTTTCCAGATCCAGCAGATGATTTAAAAACAGTTAAGCTCATTGAGTGACTGAAGCCAAAGAGTCAAACTTATTGAGCTCCACAATCATACTTCTTTCCACCGCGCCAAAGTCCTTGATCCAAACCCAAAGCACCCTCTTCATCTTAGGATTATCGAAAAGGTCGGGTGTGAATAGAACACCCTTGACTGAAGTATTATACCCTTTGACAAGCTCCTCATATTTCTCAATCTCGCTCAACTGGCTGATGATATCGTAAGAAACCAACGTATGATTTCTTCCTTCCATCAGAAACTTCCAAGTAGTGCTTTTGAGATCAGGAGTATATAAACCTCTTCCCTTACCAATAACATCGAATAAGGTCTGCGAATCGTCTTCTAGGTACACCTCCAGAGAATCCAGCAGTCTTCCTTGCCTACTTAACGCGTACTCTAGTTCGGACACATTTTCTTGATTTTGGTATTTGATCGCTTCTAATGTGGTATTCACGTATTGCTGATCAGCAAACCTTTGCTGCACACTGTTGATGACAACCGCTATTAGAATGCCAATAATCACGGGTATCGTTTCCAGGAAAACTCGATTGAAATTTCT
>CAYYNA010000076.1:3571-14008 GCA_964472815.1 uncultured Roseivirgaceae bacterium | reverse complement strand
AGTCCAAAATCGAGAATGGCTGAAAGTAGCCAATACTTTTCTTGGATCTAGAACTCCTAACAGAATTAACTATGTAAGAACCAAATCCGAACTGCTCTGTAAAAATCCTGGCAATTATGGAGCTATCACCATACTTGATGTAACTCAGAACAATCCCTTTTGATTTGGCAATCATTGAAATAAGAGCTTAACGAACAACTGCAACCTTCCCTACAAAAGTCTCTTCACCATCTGAGGTAGCACTGAAAATGTAGTAGATACCCGTAACAACCCTTGACCCTTGCAGATCAAGTAAGTCCCAGGAAGCTGACCCTCCATTTGATCTAACCTCTTTTACAAGGTTTCCATTGATATCCGTAATCTTCAAAGACACGTTTCTCGCCAGACCACTGATACCTACTAATCCATCATATCCCGGTCTCACGGGATTCGGGAAAACAGATACATTCCGGTGCACTCTACTTCCGGTAGACGAAGCGCTCCGATATGAAACCATCCCTTTGCTAGTGACCACAAACACCTCTCCCGTCAGACCATTGTAGGCTAAATTCAGAATATCATTAGAAGGTAGAGGGCTATTTGATTCATTGAATAGGGCCACCTGCTCTGACGTATTTTCATCAAATACCCAAAGACCTCTTGATGTCCCAAACCAAACCCGATTGCCACCATCCGTCAGCACCGTATTAATGACCTCATCCTCAAAAAGCAGCCGGTTTTCAAACGTGGGGAGAATTGCATCATCTTCTGAAAAAACGAAAGAAGCTGAAGGATAGAACGCTGGACCCTGATCAGTGGCAACCCATACATTGTCTTCGATGCTGATTTGGAAATCATTCACAAATGATGGTAATCCGTCCGACCGTGAAAGCTCATCTACATCATCTTCAATAGGATCGATAATGGTGATATTTCCCCCTGCAGACTCAACCCAAGCAATCCCTGAAGCAGAAAGCCCTGCCGACAAAAAGCTGTCATCAAAAACTTGATCAGCTCGATACGAAACCCAATTTCCATCCTGATCCAAATAATGTATGGGCTCACTACCCGAACCAACAACCCAAAGGAGATCTGCAGCACTTAGCGAACTAATCATGGAATCTACTTCTACTCCACTCCCAGGAACATCATCAATGATCTCTTGAGAAGTCATATTGAATAACCCATCACCGATCGACGAAAAATACCGACTACCATCAAAGTCGACTACATCTGAGACATTGCCGAATCCAGGAATAGTTGGATTAGTCCAAACTCCATCCGTGAACAGAGAATATTCGGGGACTTTTTGCGTGCCATTGTAGGAAATGATAGATGGTGCATGAAATGCAAATACCTCATTTCCTAGAATCTTAACATTGGAAAAGCTATCTGAAATAGGCCCAGCGATCAACAGGTTTTGATCAAGTTCATTTGTCAATCCTACAATCCCATCCGCTATGTATAGTTGACCTCCGATTGACGCAAGATCATTTATTGCAGTTGCGTCAACGCTTAATCGAAGTTCAAAGGCTTCATTATTAAATTGATATATCTGTCCGTTAACATTTGTATGCAGTCCCGCAGGCAATTCAAAAAGACGATTTCCTCCTTCTGGCAGCTCAGCCAAACCCTCAACCCAGGATCCGTTCTGAAAAACAGCGAGATCATCGTTACCGTCTAGCACAAATAAGCCTTCATTTGCCATGGATAGATCTTTGTAAGAAAGCGTGTTTGGGTATCGGACCCAGTTGTTGAAATCCAAAAGGTTTTCAGTGAGATTTCCAGATTGCAAACCCTCAGAAGTAAGAATGAAAAGAGAATTATTAAATGCTGAAACTTCCTCTACATCCACTTGAGCGCCACCAGCACCAATCTGAATATAGTTCTCTACGATCTCTACAGATCGTAAATCAACTACGATTACGCCCAAGTCTGTAGCCAAAAAAGCTAACCCGTCATTGGTCTCAATATCATTGATTTCTTTATCTCCCTCCAAGTTCGTATCAGCAATATCTCTGATGGTGGCAATTTCGTTTTCAAAGACAAAATCAACCAGTCCATCCAAGTAGCCAATGATCAATACATTAGAATTAGCATCATAATGCATGGCTGAAATCCCCGCGCTAGACAAACCATCAACCTTTGACAACTTTCTGAATTCACCTGAACTGACATCATAGGAGAACAAGCCATTCTCTACGGCACAAAAAACCTTATCTGCAGTCGCTGTAAGAATTCTCGCATTTTTGTAGCTGAAGTGTGTTCTCCATGTGCCAACAGCAATGTCTTGTCCATAAGAAGCAATTGCAATTAGTAAGCTAAAAATCCTTATGCACGGCTTCATAAAAGCAAGACCTGCAGAGTGCTTCATAAATATCCTTTTCTCCTAGAACTATCGTTTTCTCTGATTTAGTACGCCGATGGGAATATGAAGCAACATTTCCACACTTCATGCATACTGCATGGACTTTAGTAATGTACTCCGCTTTTGCCATAAGGGCATCCATTGGCTTGAATGGATTTCCCTTAAAGTCCATGTCTAACCCAGCTACAATTACTCGCTTTCCATCATTTGCAAGTTTGTCGGCTACAGAAACTATCTCCTCATCAAAGAACTGCGCCTCGTCAATTCCCACTACCTCACAATCGCTTACTCTCAGCAGGATGTCATTGGCAAAGTTTACCGGGGTGGATGTAATGGAAGAATCCTTATGCGAGACGATTTTCACCTTATCATATCTTTTGTCCACTGCCGGTTTAAAAATCTCCACTTTCTGATTAGCAATGAATGCCCGGTTTAACCTCCGGATAAGTTCTTCCGTTTTGCCGGAAAACATGGAACCACACACCACCTCTATCCAGCCAGCTGTCCGATTCGATCCTTTACCGATATGTGGTTCTACAAACATCAGGAGTAGTTTATGTGTGGGAGTTGAGTCTCTTTTGGCACCTCTATTAGTAGGTTACTTTCCACGGTTACCTGACAGGATAGCCTTTCATCTTTCCGCAATTTATTCAGATTAAAAAAACGTTCTTCATTGACTGTTCGATCATTTAATCCCTCCATGCCGCTGATGACCTTCACCTTGCATGTAGTGCATCTCCCCTTACCTCCACAAGCATGCATCCAATCGGTCTCCTTCAATAATACATCTAACAACCTTTCCCTTTTATTCTCACAGTGAATAGTTTTATTTTTAAGGTTGGCTACAGTTATATCAGGCATCTGTACAAGATTCAAACATGCAAAGGAAACTAAACGAAGATTTTATTGACAGCTACTGCGAGAAATTTGCGTCCAAAGTATCAACCGAATTTTTTGTGGGCTCCAAAAAAGTTATCAATGGACGAGAAATTTTGTCAGTTACTCCTTCCAAGCAAGTAAATTTTTTCATCATCAAGCTCCTCTTTCGCTACTGGCAGGAAGAGACCAAAAAGCTGGAAAGCCCTTTTTTTAATTACAAGCATGATGAAGTCCGCCAGGCGATAATCCAATTCATGAATGTGCTTTCACAGCACATTGAGATCAATCAAAGCAAGTTTGAAACTTTACTAAATCACGCGATAAAGGACACAATCTATCTGGCCGCTCTACCGCAAGCGTATGTGGAAATAGATCTAGATAGTCGGGGTATTGAAGTTATTGGCGATAAAGCCATTGAAGGAACCGTCAAGTACCTTAGAATTTACAAAAAAGAGATCGAGCAATTCCTTACCGACCTGAAAGGCGCCTCAATTGATGATGTAGTAGATGAACTGCCAGATGAGTTCGAAGATTTTGATACGACGGAAACCGTACACACGCTGTGCCAGGAGCTGTCTGGTATCCTTGAAATTACACTCGAGAAGGTCTACTCTGAAGATCCAGACATTGACGACTTTGATGAAGATGGCTTACTGCTTCCCGGCGAAGAGGATCTGGTGGACATTTCCATGAGACGTGCTAGTAGGCGTGCAAGAAGGGATCCAAAAGAGGTGCACCGAGAAGATAAAGGTGTGGTCATCAGTCACGAGGATGAAGCGATGGAGGATGAAGAGATCACCGAAGATGCCTTCAATCAAAGCTCCGAAGAAACTGCTGCTCCTGTAGCACCAGAACCAGAAGAGGTCATTGAGGAAGAACCAAAAAAAGTTGTAGAATCTCCAGTATTGCTTGATGAGGATGAGAAAGAGGATGACTTCCCTCAAGAAATTATCAATGAGCAATTTGAGAAAGACGAAGAGACGCTAGCAGAGCATCATGAATCCCAAAAAGGCGATAGCATCTTGGAGCTTATTTCTTTGAATCACAGATACATGTTCATCAAAGAACTTTTCAAGAATGATAAGGATCAATTTGAGAAGGCGCTCGGAGAAATTGAAGATTTTGATTCCTTTGATTCTTCGGTAGAATACCTTGTTCAGAGCTACGCAAAGTACAACGAGTGGAACATGCAGTCAGATGAGGTGAAGGAGTTCTTAAAGGTCTTGTTTAGAAGGTTCCGTTAATCACTCACACAACCAGCTTATATCCATAACCTCTCACGTTAATTATCTCGATAGAGGGATCCAGCGCCAGTTTTTTTCGAAGCTTACTGATAAATACATCCATGCTTCTTGCATTGAAGAAGTCGTCATTTCCCCAAAGTGATTTCAGGATTTTTTGGCGATCTGTAAGCTCATTCATGTTTTGAATCAGTTCACTCAACAGCATGGCCTCTCTGTGAGTCAGTCGTTCCTCCTTAGCTGAAGGCTGATGCAACAAAATCTGCTTCTGAGAATGAAAGAGAAACTGTCCAATAGCAACTTCTTCTTCATTTGAAGTAGAAATTTTTCTTTCTAGTAAGGCATTGATTCTCACTATTAACTCCTCCATGCTGAAGGGCTTTTTGAGGTAATCATTAGCTCCATATCCAAAACCTTCTACTACATCTTCAGTCCTTGATTTAGCTGTTAGGAAGATTATGGGAACAAACTTATCATGCTTCCTTAATTCCTTCACCAGCGAAAACCCATCCAGTTTTGGCATCATGACATCCAAAACCAGAATGTCTGGCTTCTCTAGCTCATAAGCTTGCCTAGCCGCCTCTCCATCCTTACAAAAGGTTACATCGAAACCTCGGGACTCAAGACTTTCGCAAATAATCATCCCCAGTGCCTCTTCATCCTCAGCGAGCAAAACTTTCGAACTGACTGCACTCATATCGTTAAGGTAAATAACGTTTTTTGTTCCGCAACTTTGAGGTCCAATGTGCCTTCATGCAGCTCAGCAATTGTCTTTGCATAATAAAGTCCTATCCCGAATCCCTTTATGTCGTGTTGATTTCCTGTGGGAACTCTGTACAACTTATCAAAGATCTTATCCTGTTGCGATTTGGGAATATTACCTCCATTGTCTTGAACTTCCCAGGCGAGCTTATCTGCCCTTAGCACCAACCTTAGCGTAATTTGATTACCTCCATATTTTATTGCATTATCCAATAGGTTGGAAAGCGCATTCTCCACGTGAAAGCGGTCAAAAACTGCAATGTGTGACTGAACTGCACTTTCGTAGCTAATCTTCTTTTCGGTTTCCACCATGGAGAATCTACTTACAATACCATTCGTCCATTCTGCAACCTCCACTTCCTCTTTATTGAGCGTGAGCTTTCCTTGATCAATGATGGCCGTTTCGAGCATCTTCTCCACCATGTCGTTCAGCTTTCGTAGTTGATTGTTCGAGAGATCGATGTAGCGTTTTGTCTTTTCAGGATCGTTGTTCTGATTAAAATTTGTTACTCCTTCAAGTGCAGAGAATATCGTTGCAATAGGTGTCTTAAACTCATGGGTGATGTTGCTAATCAAGTCGTCCTTAATTTCTGCCAGTTGTTTCTGATGATAAATGGTTCGATACAAATACAGCATTGTTCCGACCACAAGACCAACAAGCAGCAACGAGATAATCAACTCCTTAACACCATTTCGGAGAATTAGTAAAGTGGCATTTTCAAAATCTATAACAATCGAGTGCTGGCTTCCTAGTAAACCAGAGGTGGCTTCTTCTGTAATGAAATTCTTGTCGGTGAGCGTCCCGATAGAAGTTTTACGGCCACCCACAAATTGACTCAGCCTAAAGTCAATATCTAGGTTTCGAGCAGCTAGCAGCGTATCTAGTTTTGAATAGACTTTGCCGATATCCAGCAACTGCTCACCAATAGAGACCATTACTTTTTGAGTAAGAAACTCGAACTCTTTACTTTGGATGACATCTAGCTTGTCAAACTTCTTGATGACTTTAATACTATCGTCCGTATCAATGCGGATATTGATCATCGAATCAATATCAATGGGGATACTTTTGGTGGTGGTCTTTCCTGACCAGGCGTGACTGAAACCATAAGTACTCTTAATAGATACACTATCGCCCGCCTCTTTGATTAGACTGTCTAGGTTATCGAAGCTCTTTAGAATCTTCTGCTTCCCTCCATACACGGTATCTGGAGATTCGTCCGTAAGGATATAAATTTCGCTCTTTGCCTTATCAGCAAAATAATTCTCAATGCTTTCATTGAGCGCTTGATTAACATCCGCTATAAACCTCTGCTTATTTGATTTGTAGCTCTGATACGTAAAATAGCCTTGAGCAACAATCAACGCAGCGGCGCTAACAACAATGAGAATCAATATTTTCTTGTATGAGCTTTTCGTCACATTGCAAATATAGGAGGCATCCATAGGCCACTTTCAAAGTGTTAACACTCGTTAACACTGCTTAACCGTCCGTTAGCACTCCTTATTCTTGGTTTGTGGAGAAATATGAACGCAATGAAAAGAATACTTATCCTCCTCTTACTGGTACCAGGTTTGCTAGTTGGAGTCATCTTCCAAACCTCCGGACAACAATTTGAAGGAATAGCTATGTACCGATCGTCCATGAACTTTGAGAGTGTCAATGTAGCTGGAACAAATATGAACCCTGAGATGCAGGAGTCCATTCGCAAGCAACTTGCTCAATCTTCTCAGCGAGATTATATCCTAAAATTCAATGTACAGGAGTCCTTGTGGAAAGAAGAGGCAAAGCTAGATCCGGTCAGCAATCCTGCTGCAGCAAACGGAGTACAAGTTCGGATTTCCACCGGAAATTCTGTGAGCTATATGAATCCTTCCAAAAACGAATTCTTGGAAGAGACTGAAATCTTTGGAAAAAGATTCCTTATCGCAGATGAGCTGGAAACGTTCAGTTGGAAAATCACCAATGAAACAAAAAAGATTGGGGACTATACAGTAGTGAAAGCGGAATTTCAGGACATCAGTGAAAGAACCACCATGGCACTGAGTGATTCGGAACAGACCACACAAACGGTCATGGACACAACGAACATAACAGCATGGTATACGCCCGAAATTCCAGTTTCTCAAGGTCCAAATAGTTCTTGGGGTCTTCCTGGGCTCATTTTGGAAATGAACGATGGTACCATGAGTTTCTTATGTACCAAAATCGAGTTGAATCCCGCTGACCCTGTAGTCATTGAAAAGCCAGGCAAAGGAAAAAGAGTTACTCGGGCAGAAGCGGACGAAATACGTGATGAAAAGATGCAAGAGATGATGAAAAAGTACAATACCGGTGAAGGAGGGGAAACACGTGTTATCAGAATAGGAGGATAAGAAATGATAAGAGGACTAATTGTCAGTCTCCTGTGCCTTGCCACAATGTTCGCAACGGCACAGGAGCACTTCCTACTCAAAGGTCAAACACGAGATACCACGCTAGCTCCCCTCTCCTTTGCTAATGTTATGGCAATCGATACGGTCACCAAGGAAATGAAAAGCTTTGCCGTCACTGATGTTAATGGCGATTTTCGATTACGCTTAGAAAGTGGAAAGGTTTATGAGCTGAAAGTAACATTTGTAGGCTTTGTTCCGATCAGCCAGTACGTCAAGCTAGAGGCTGCCCCTGAAAACCCCATGATGATCGTTATGAAGGAAGCAGTTAATTCACTAGATCAGGTCACGGTGATTTCTGAAATGCCTGTCATTGTACGTGGAGACACCATTTCATACAAAGCTGAAGCGTTTACAAATGGCGATGAAAGAAAACTAGAGGACGTACTCGAGGAGCTTCCCGGTTTCAATATTCGAGACAATGGAGATATTGAAGTTCAGGGTAAGCGCGTAGAAAAAGTGCTAGTGGACGGCAAGGAGTTCTTCGAAGGTGATACCAAACTAGCCACACAGAATATCCCTGCAGATGTGGTGGACAGAGTGCAAGTACTACAAAACTTCAATGACATAGCACCAATGCAAGGACTGATGGACGATGACCGCTTGGCTATCAACATCGAACTAAAACCGGACAAAAAGAGAATTGTGTTTGGAGATATCGAAGCTGGGGGAGGTCCCAAAAGTCGTTATTTTGGACATGCAAATGCATTTTATTATGCTCCTAAGACAAGCGTCAATTTTATTGGAGATGCCAACAATGTTGGGCAGCTGGCACTAACCATCAATGATTACTTTCGAATGACAGGAGGCCTGGCATCATTGGCCTCCAGAAGTGGAACGTCTTACCGTGTAAATGCCGGCGATCTGGATATCCCAATTACCGATCGCAATTCTGCGAGTGACTTAACCAACAACCTAGGAGCGGTCAATTTCACTACCAGCCCCTCTGACAAATTACGGATTTCAGGATTTCTCATTGGTTTTGATAATGAGTCTACCTTGGGATCAAATGCTTTGAGGACCTATCCTCAACTTGACGAATCAACTCAGGAGGAACTCTCCACTAACACGTCTATCGCAACTCGCTCAGGACTGGGCAGATTCTCGGCTACCTACAAACCGAATTACAACATGCAAATTGACTACAACTTTCTGGGGAAAACAGGAAATATTGATCAGGTCATCCTACGCAACTCTCAGCTACTAAGTGGAAGCAATGAACTTACTGAAGACCAAAACAGAAGACCGGAGAGCCAAACCCACCAGCTAAGAATGTTTGGCGCGCTGAATGAAAAAAACATCATCTCGGCTGAGCTATCGTACAGCGAGGAAATCAACGAATCGGCTCACTTGCTGACCAGTCAGATTCCTCTATTCGAGGGGTTTCTGTCGGATACTCCGGAGGTACTGCAACTGAACCAAGAACAGAACATTAACAACAAGCAGTACAACGCAGCTTTCAACTATTATCGAATTCTTAATAACACCACACATATCAATGCTGCTTTTGGGACCAATACTTCACGGCAGTCTCTTCAGGCGAACTTATCCGCTACTGAATTGATAAATTCACCTAACCAGCAACTGGAAATAGACAACCGCTATTTCAGACTTCAATTCAAGAAAAAATGGGAAAAGCTGACGGTAAGCCCTGGCTTGAGCTATAACAATTATTCGGTTGATTTAGACGAAAGACCGACAGAAAAGTCCAATTATTTTTTCCCTCAAGTCAATTTGACTTACGATTTTAGCAGCTCTCACAGCCTTGAGATAAACTATCGGGAGTCAATAGAATACAGCGATATATCAGACTATACTGGAAGTCTCCTGCTGGAAAGATACAATACACTGTCTCTGGGAAGGAACACACTTCGTCCTGCCAATTACCATACGATCAACCTGAGCTATCGCAACTTCAATACGTACAATTTCTTCAATATTTTCGGAGGACTTAATCATCAGCAGATTAAGAATGCCTTCACGAATGATCAGGAACTGGAAGGTGTGGAGAACGTGCTGAGTAGAATCAATGCCCCTCAAGCAAATCAGGTTTCAAGCCTTTACTTGAACCTTGAAAAACGTTTTAATTACGTAAGGGTGAGTGGAAGAGGTGATCTGCAGTACTCCGTCCTGAATAACCAATTCGAAGGCTTGCTGATTGAAAATGAAAACTTCACGCAGCAGTATCAGTTCAATGCATCTGCGAGGTTGTTCAAGAAGCTTTCGGTTCGTACCAGCTACACATTATCCATCAACAACTATAAGTCTGGGGCGGTCTCAAGCCGCTTTATCAACCAAAGACCCTCCTTTAGCACTACCTTGAACATTAAGGGCTTTCGGCTAGATGCAGAGTACGCTCTCAATAAGTACACCAATCTTACCCAGGACCAAACCACTTTCTTTGACGTGCTGGATGTTTCATTGAGCTATCGCAAAGGAAAAAGTCCTTGGGAGTTTAAGCTGCAAGGGTTGAATCTCTTGAATACCACATCTGTCAGGAGGGATAGTTTTAGCGATAATTTGATAAGCACATTTTCCTATGCTATTCAAGAGCGCTATGGCTTGTTCACTGTGAAGTATGATCTGTAAATCATTAAAGGCATGAACAAAAAAACCCTGGCCGAAAATTCGGTCAGGGTCTCTATTTCCATTTACTGTAATTTACTTATGCTTTTAATACCCACTTTGGTTTAGGCCAATGCAATGGCTTCAATTGTTTGATGTTCTTGAGAACTGATTTAGCCTTGAAAGGAGGAAAATTGAATCTCAATACAA
>CAYYNA010000076.1:0-3471 GCA_964472815.1 uncultured Roseivirgaceae bacterium | reverse complement strand
TCAAACTCAAAGTCCAAATAATCCAAACCGTAAATGCCCTTTTGTTCTTTGTTCTCGGACAAGTAGTTGATCTTCCCATCTAAGTAAAACCTCAGCTTGGTATAGTATCCAGGCGCAAGCTTCATGATGCTGCTGGTCTTCACACTTCTACCCGTGCTAATCCCATGAAGTTTTAACTGATATTGATTCTTGAATTTAAGAATGGTATGTTCACTATTATCTTCAGCAATAGCTGCAACACTTGTTGCATTAAGCGTCATCTCAGCTATTCCTAATCTATTTGCTTCTACATTGTTGAGCGCAACATCCTTGATAGTTCGCCCAAACGAATCCCAACGAAACGCATCCATCGAACCTGGTACCGTCGGGTAAATGAAAAAATTTGTCTTTTCCATAATCATTTCCATTTGCTGTAATAATCTTACAAATACAAAATTGATGACTATCAACGGAAAACCATTTTTTTTGGTTCAAACTTATCAATGCAGCAAATACATTAGATAAAATACCATAGAATAGCACTTTTGTTGCAAATGAAATAGAATGATATAAGGTGAAATTCAGCGTAATTAGCGCACTATATCTCTGCCACTAACTTCCGATTTAGCTCTTCCTCCAAGAGCTCAATGTCCTGCAGATAGATCTGTTCCAGTACCTCTACATACGGTCGCTGATGAAAGTACCCTTGATTGAAATAGGTTTTGGCTGCCTGGAGCAGGTCCAGCGCATCTTGATAATCTTTCCGCATACAAGAAATCCTTGCTCGATGGTATTGTAGATCAGATAGGTTCGGATAAATTTTTTCTGCCAGATCAAAAGCCTCCAGTGCTTCATCCAATCGATTTAGCTTGGCCAATGAAAGCCCTTGATAAAGGTGTGCATATACATCAACCCATTCAGCTCCCTCCTCCGAAGTAATCTTATCAATGTATCGCTCTAGCTGATTGAGTGCCTCCTCGTAATCGCCTAAGCCATAATAGCAAATACCTCGCATATAGTCATGACTTTGCCCTTGCGAATAATCTACCTGGCCGTTTGCTTCATCCCCCAGATCGAAATCTGCAATGGCTCTCGGAAAATCTCGATAGAAGTATAAATAAAGGTATCCTCTAAATCCAGCCCATTTCTCCGGCTTTCTTTTTACAGCTTCATCGTAGTAATAATACATCTCCTCTAGGATGCCTCTTTTCACTCTTGAAGTGCCAAACTCCCTCCAAAGATCCGCATCAGTTGAGTCCATCTTCATGGCTTCTTTCAACTGAAACTGCTCGGGTACAGTGCCTTGATAATAGTAACCTCTTCCTCCTCTAAGCTGCGGAGAATACTGCTTCATGGTCTCTTCCGAAAACTCTTTCTTATACCAATCTCTCTGCTGACAAGAGATAAGCAAGAGCATAAGGATGCTAAGGAAGTATATCGACGATCTCTCCATTTTCAATATTAAAAGTGATGTAGAAGTAGGCATCTTGTAGCTCATCTCCAAAGAGGACGGGCTCCCACTTTTCCAGTTTTTGCAAAATGCCAAATAAATGATCTACCGTTTCTTGATTAAAATCAGTGCGTTGATAATCCAGGTCGAAACCCTCCGCCACAAAGCGACCTGCCTGGCCTTCACAGTTGACCACAAACCGAAAGACCAATTTTCCATTCGGGCCAACCAATTTTGATTCGTCTACATGCGCATAGATGGTATCCAGCATTGCCCGCTTTCCCTCCGAGTACCTGGCATCAGGATTTGACCAATAGTAATCTGCGATCTCTCGCTCATGATTGCAGATTTTAAAATCTGAATCATCACTCATGGTATTTGATGGGTCGATGTAAGCTGTCCGATGTTCTCCATGATTGGCTCGCTTCTCAAACTCCTTCACAGACATTTGCTCTACAAGCTCAATTTCTTGTAAGTAGTCTGGGCCTTTGTTTCGAGCGCCAATGTATCCCATGCCTTGTACATAGTAGGAGCTGGTGGCTCCATCACTTACAAGTGAATCAGACTCCTGCTTCACATAATCCCATTCGGTATTAAATACTCTAGCCGGCTTGTCTAACATGACTGAATCGAAAGCGGTCTTTTGCATTTCGGAGTAGATGTAGCTTTCGGAATTAAATTGGTAAAGAATCTGGTAGGGCTTCTCCATTTCTCCTTCCCAAACGGAAATGGTTTTGCTGACCAAGTCTAGATCAAAGGTATCCGTGATGCTACCCCGATCTACCCCTCTTCCTCGATCTAATAGAATGGTGTTTTCTGTAACTACATAATACCTTTCACTCTGCCAATCAAATCCTGCATTGTAATTGTCTGTCTTGTATAAGGTATCATTCAGCTTGGTGTATTTGGTATAGCCAATTTCTGTGGCGGCACGCTGATCGGGATTATCTGGGTAGTAGTGGTAGTAGTATTTACTTACAAACCCATCCTCGAATAAAGAAGCTTCTGGGAAGTACTTAAAGACCGCATGGTCCGTTGGTTTTTCTTGGCAGGAAATCGAGATGAGCAATACCAAAAAAATGATTCTGAGTCCTTTCCTTTTCATTGGCAACTAATATAGTCACGAAGCGGAATTGCGAACCCATCTGAAGGATTATTAACTTTTTGTTAGGATATGAATTGCTAGAACAAACCCCCTTGCTTTTCCTCTAAATCAGGGTAGTACTTTCGTTCTTGAATCTGCGGGACATTACCCAAATACACACGATTCAACTTTTTGTTGGACTTAATTGGTTGGCACGGATGGTAATCGAGTAGCCCATCTTCTAAGGGCTTTATAAGTGATTTGGCCTCCGCCTCGCTCCCATGTAACCACGTTTCATCATCTTTTGGATCAACGATATAGATCATACGCGAATCTGGTGAATAGGCTGGTTCATTATGAATCCAAGCCATTTCCTTATTGGCAGATCCGGTGACTAGCGTAACCGTATTGATGGGAATAGCGTCAGTTGGATCCTGAAACGTTTGCCAGAGTCCCGCAACCAGGAAGGGCTCCTTCGATTTTAATTGAACATAATGAGGGTATGCAACACCTTTCTTTTTGTGATGATCAAAAAATCCATCCAGCATGACTAAACATCTTCTTTGCTCAGCAGACTCTTTGTATACGCTCCTGGAGGTAAAAATCTTATCATTCCTGGCATTAAGCGTATTCATCGGCCGGCCATTGATTTGCGGCGCGTAAACGAAGGGTACAAAAGCCCAGTGGTGGAGGCTAACCTCATTCGGGGTTTCGTTTGTAATAACCGGAAGATCTGGCTCATCAAACCCATTCAGATGGTACATGGGAGGAAACTTCATTTGTACCTGCTCCCACATTGCTGTATCCCCATATCGGCTGGCATAATGCTCAGCTTTCTTCGTCATTGTAGCTGCATCGTAGCACATACTTGCTTACTTTTTTCAGTTGTAAGTTCGTGAATTTACTGGGAGCGAAAAAGAAAATCACTTTTCCACCAAACCTCCTTCTTAAACAAATG
>CAYYNA010000075.1:8264-14104 GCA_964472815.1 uncultured Roseivirgaceae bacterium | reverse complement strand
TGGTCTCCGTGGACTGTCAAACTAAAGCCGGCTTTTTTGATGGCATTAAGAAAGCCAAGAGAAAGCGAAGGTGTGAATGCATTTTCTTCAATAAAAATGTCGAATCGCTTAGCTAATTTCTCTTCTCTGACCTTGGGTAGTATTTCTCTCAGAATGAACTCCAAATAGTCTGCTTCCTTCTTGAATTCTCTAGGAATGATATGGGCCGAAAGACAAGTGGGCACAACATCTGCCTGGCTGTTTGCACTCGCTATTTGTATGGCTCGTAGCATTTTCAATTCATCCTCAACGCTCAGTCCATAGCCGCTTTTAATCTCAACGGTTGTGATACCTCTCTTAAGTAAGAGTGAAAGTCGTTCGGAAGTATTTTGTCTTAGTTCCTGCTCACCTGCGTCCCTGGTTTTGGTGACTGTATCCCATATGCCACCACCTGCTTTAGCTATTTCCTGGTAGGTCTTTCCATTATTCCTGGCAGCATAATCTCTCGCTCTGCTTCCCGCAAAACAGATGTGCGTATGGCAGTCAATCAGGCCAGGCAACCCCACACGATCACCTTCCACTTCATCTATGGAAACCTTTTGATTGGATTTTACTAGTTCGTCAAAAGGAGCGACCTCCTGAATGTAACCGTCTTCAACAAGAAGCCCACCTCCAGAAATGATCTCGAGCTGCTCGTCTTTGATGGCTCCCCGCTCTGAAAGGTTCCTAAGCGTGACAAGCTGCAAAAATGGGCCAATGACCTTCTTCATGATATCAATTGATCTAAAAGTTCATCCTCCACAAGCTGAGGTACAGTGACCTTAAGCTCAGGGTTCTCCTCCATAATACGCTGAATTGCAGACATAGATCCCGGATTCCTTGCCCAGCTTCTTCTTGCGATCCCGTTCGTTACGTCGTAAAATAGCATGTTCTTCAATCGCGCATCTGATGCCTGAGTGCCATCAAGTAGCATACCAAATCCTCCGTTGATGACTTCACCCCAACCAACGCCACCGCCGTTGTGGATGGATACCCAAGTGGCGCCTCGGAAGCTGTCACCAATCACATTTTGAATGGCCATGTCCGCAGTGAATCTGCTGCCATCTCGAATATTGCTTGTTTCCCGGTAGGGAGAGTCTGTGCCACTCACATCGTGATGGTCTCTACCGAGTACAACGGGTCCAATTTTTCCATCGGCAATAGCCTTGTTGAATGCTTCTGCGATTTTGATTCTTCCTTCGGTATCTGCATAGAGAATTCGTGCTTGTGAGCCAACCACCAGCTTGTTTTCTTGTGCCCCCTTGATCCAGTTGATGTTGTCCTGCATTTGCTGCTGGATTTCTGCGGGGCTTACTTTCATAAGATCGTCCAGCACTTCCATCGCTATCTGATCTGTCTTTTGCAAATCTTCGGGATCTCCTGAAGTACAGACCCATCGGAAGGGGCCAAAGCCATAGTCGAAGCACATCGGACCCATGATGTCTTCCACATAGGAAGGATACTTAAATGACTCGCCATCCGCGGCGAGAATATCTGCGCCAGCTCGGGAAGATTCCAAAAGAAAAGCATTTCCATAATCGAAGAAGTAGGTGCCTTTGGCTACATGCTTATTTATGGCGGATACATGCCTTACCAACGTAGACTGTACAGCAGATTTGAAAGCGGCAGGATCATCTTTGATCATTTGGTTCGCATCTTCAAAACTGATTCCAACAGGGTAGTAACCTCCCGACCAGGGGTTGTGTAATGAAGTTTGGTCTGAACCAATTTCTACTCTGATATCCTCTTGGTAGAACTTTTCCCAAACCTCTACAATGTTGCCGAGGTAAGCGATGGACACAACTTCCTTATTACTTTTTGCTTGTTTGACTCTGGTTGCTAGTTGATCCAGGTCTGAGATTAGCTCATCGACCCAACCTTGCTCATGTCTTTTCTCTGCAGCCTTAGGGTTGACCTCCGCACAAACTGTCACACATCGTGAGATATTTCCTGCCTTTGGTTGCGCCCCACTCATTCCTCCAAGTCCTGAGGTAAGAAAAAGCCTCCCTGAAGCGTCAGCATCTGTACCGAGAAGTTTGCGAAAAGCATTCATCACTGTGATGGTGGTTCCGTGAACGATTCCTTGAGGTCCAATGTACATGAACGAACCAGCAGTCATCTGACCGTATTGAGTTACTCCTAAGGCATTGTACTTCTCCCAGTCTTCTTGCTTGGAGTAGTTAGGAATCATCATGCCATTGGTTACTACTACTCTCGGGGCGTTTTTAGAAGACGGAAATAGTCCCATCGGATGCCCAGAATAGATGTGAAGGGTCTGCTCATTGGTTATTTCTGATAGGTATTGCATGACCAATAGGTACTGTGCCCAATTCTGGAATACCGCCCCATTTCCTCCGTAAGTAATGAGCTCATTCGGATGCTGAGCCACCGCAGGATCCAGGTTGTTTTGTATCATCAGCATGATGGCTGCTGCTTGCTGGCATTTTGCAGGATACCAGTCAAGCGGTCTGGCGGTCAGCTTGTAATCAGGATGGAAACGGTGCATGTAGATCCTTCCGTAGCTAGCCAGTTCTTCGCTAAAGTCAGCTGCTAGTTCTGCATGCCAATCTGCAGGAAAGTATCGAAGGGCATTCTTGAGGGCAAGTTTCTTCTCAGCGCTGCTGAGCACGTCTTTTCTTTTTGGTGCCCGATTGCTGTCTTTGGGATACGGTTTTTTGGCCGGCAGCTTTTTGGGAATCCCTTCAGTGATTAAATTTTGAAAAGTAGATTTTTCCATTTGTTAGTGGTCTTCAAAAGATGAGTGATAGGGACTTTCAGGGACCTTGCCTTCAATAAGCTTGGCGATTTTTCGACTTCTGATCAGTTCAGTCAATTGATCAATATCCTTGCTGAATATTCTGTCTTCGTCAGCAAATGTGACTATTTCTCGGACGCAAGCGTGTACTTCTTCGAGAACAGGGGTTGACTTTAGCGGCCTTCTAAAATCAATTGCTTGGGCAGCACACAACAACTCAACTGCCAGAATCTTTTCCAGATTCTCTACTACCTTCAAGGCTTTTCGACCTCCTATGGAGCCCATACTCACATGATCTTCTTGACCCATAGAAGTCGGAATACTATCAGCACTTGAAGGGAAACAGAGACCCTTGTTTTCACTCACGAGAGCAGCAGAGGTGTACTGACAAATCATAAATCCAGAATTCACTCCGGTATCATTCATGAGCAGTTTCGGGATATCGTATTTGCCATCCAAAGCCAAATAGGTTCTTCGATCTGAGATGCTTCCAAGCTCTGCTGCGGCCAGGCAGGCATAATCGATGGGTAGGGCCAGCGGCTGCCCGTGAAAGTTTCCTCCGCTGATCGTGAACTCTTCGGAGAATACAATGGGGTTGTCAGTGACTGAGTTTAGCTCAATCTCTACAGCCTCTTTTAGATGCAGCCAAGCACTTCTGGAACTCCCGTGCACTTGGGGCACACACCGAAGCGAGTAAGGATCTTGAACCCGATCGCAATCCTCGTGGGATTTTGCAATGGCTGATTCCTTCATGAAATGCCAGATGCGATGCGCCACGTGTACATTTCCGCTATGCGGCCTCACCTGATGCAATTCCTTATGAAAGGGCATTGCAGAGGCTTTCAGTCCATCTACCATTAAGGCAGCTATGATGTCCGCATGGGTCAAGCAGTTGTGTAGTCGATCTACTAACTCAACTGCATGCGCAAGAATGAATTGAGTGCCGTTAATGAGTGCTAATCCAGCCTTTGGATGAAGATCCAATGGTTTTTTTTGATGTTTCTCCAGTACTTGGGAAGTGGTGGTAATTTCATCTTTAAACCAAACGTAACCTTCACCGATCAGTGGAAGAAAGAGATGAGAAAGCGGTGCTAGATCTCCAGAGGCACCTACAGACCCTTGCTCTGGCACGACTGGAAGCACATCATTTTCAATGTGCCAAACTAAGCGGTCTACGATTTGCAGTGAAATGCCCGAAAATCCTTGGCAGAGTGAATGTACCTTTAGGATGAGCATCAACTTGGATAACTCTTGGGATATTGGATTGCCAACTCCTACACTGTGACTTAACAGAAGGTTTTTTTGCAGCTTATTGGTTTCTTGGGCGTTGATTTTTGTATTGCAAAGTGGCCCGAAACCTGTGTTAATCCCATAGACAGCATCATCTCCCTTTGCAATGTTTAGGACTTGATTGTGACGCTCATCCATCCTCTGTCTGGTTTCAGGCGTTAAGGAGGCTTCAAGCAATCCGTCTCGGATTGCAAGGGCTTTTCGGGCAGTTAGTAGATCGATTCCGTACTTGAACATGGGGCGGAGGGTTTAGGCAAAGCTAGATTTCCTTCTAATATTTAAAAAGATCATTTAGTTTAGCTATTAATAACTATGAGTTATCAGTTAGAACTTCGACACCTGCACTATTTTGCTGTATTGGCCGAGGAATTGCATTTTAGAAAAGCGGCAGATCGATTGTTTATCTCTCAGCCGGGGTTGAGCAAGCAGATTAAGTGGTTGGAGGACCAGCTTGCGGTGCAACTTCTGAAACGAGACAAACGGAATGTTCAACTGACACCTGCTGGCCAATATCTATACAGCCAGGTGAGACAGCTGGAAGATAGGGTAGACCAAGTGGTTCATGAAACTCGATTAGTGCATTCAGGCCTGAAGGGGAATTTAAGAATCAGTTACATCGGCTCTGCGATGCAGAATATCATTCCGGATTTGCTCAAATTGATCGATGCGGATTATCCTAATATTCAGTTTGATCTTACAGAGATGGGTAATGGATATCAAATTGAGGAGTTGCTCCATCAAAATGTAGATATCGGGTTTGTGCGAACTGATCATGTGCCTCCGCCGCTTCTTTCGCTAGAAGTATTTAAAGACACGTTCTCGTTGGTTTTACCAAAGAACCACCCAATTCGGGGTAAACAGATTCAAGACCTGTTGCAGGTGAAAGACGAGAAGTTCATTCTTTTTGAGTCTTCTTACAGCCAGTCATATTATGCCAAGGTCATGCAGATTTTTGCAGATGCCGGGTTTTCACCGAAAGTGGCGCATCATACCATTCATGCGAATTCTATTTTCCGTCTAGTAGAGAGTGGTTTTGGGATTTCTATTGTCCCCACAAGTTTGAAGCTAGGATATGACTTGGGCGTCAAATTTGTAGAGCTGAACGAAGTTGCTCAGCAAGCATCTCTCTCAGCAGTCTGGAATCCAACTAGTAGTAATCCGATTTTGCCGAATGTGATCAAGCTTTTGCAAAAGCTCCAGTAGAATTAATTTAGGGCTGCTTGCCAGGCTAGTTCTGACTTGCACGATAGTATTCCAATGCTCTCGGCATGTTTGCATTGAGATCTGAAATCCTTGTATCGTGTGATGGGTGAGTAGACATGAATTCCTTTGGGGCTTCACCACCACTTTGCTCAGCCATTCGTTCCCAAAACTTTGGAGCCTCCTGTGGATCGTATCCAGCCATGGCCATGAAGTAAAGTCCTAGTTTATCAGATTCGGACTCATGTTTTCTAGAAAATGCCAGGATGCCTAAGGAGGTAGCTGCGCCAGCTCCTTGTAGGATTAGTTCTGAAGAAATGGTAGGAGCCGCCCCACCCGTTAATAAAATACTCGCAATACTTAACCCTGTTTGAGCCGCATACTGATTACTGATGCGCTCGCTCCCGTGGTTGGCGATGGCATGAGCTATTTCATGCCCCATTACAACCGCCACACCTAACTCATCTTTACAAATCGGCATGATACCTGTGTAGAAAGCCACTTTGCCACCAGGCATGCACCAGGCGTTTACGGTTTCATCATTTTTGATCAGTACGTATTCCCATTGATAATCTGC
>CAYYNA010000075.1:0-8164 GCA_964472815.1 uncultured Roseivirgaceae bacterium | reverse complement strand
AGGTACTAATGAACTTACCTGGATCATGGGTGGCAAAGTACTCCAAGAGAATTTTCAGATCTTAGAAGGACAATCGAAAGGGTTTATAGGTGGATCTATTTCCGTTTTTCAGCCTCAAACAAATACTTGGAAGCAAGCGTGGGCCGATAATCAAGGAGGATATTTTGATTTTACAGGTGCTTTTGATGGAGACAAAAGAATCTTTAAGACTCAGCCAAGGGAAGTGAATGGCCAGACAATCGTTCAGCGTATGGTGTTTTATGATATTTCTAACGATTCGTTTACCTGGGATTGGGAGCTTTCCAATGATGGCGGAAGTACCTGGAATCTGAACTGGCGGATCAACTATGAGAGAATAAATTAATGCCGCTGTAACACTTTGGTCAAAATTCCTACTTATCAAGAAAAAGAGTATGGAATTGAGAATTTTCAATCGATTGAAATGCACCCTTGCTAACAAGCAAACCCTTAGATCTTACTATGAGGGGCTTTCCAAAGAACAGCTTCAGACAAGAAAGAAAAGTACGCTCAATACCTATTTAGCGACATCAATAGCTTGGAGCAGTGCTTTGTTGACAATTGCAATAGTTGCGAAGATGGGTGTGCCACTGTTTATCTTATATGTAGGTGTGACAATTAGCTTGCTGATTACTACTTGGACTGACTATCGCCATAGAATATCTTTAATCAATCAGATACTAAAGTCGAAATAGTACTTGCCTGACAAGGGAAAATTTGTGCAGCTTATTGAAGAGCACCAGGGGTTGATCAATAAAGTGGTCTTTCTCTATGCCGATGATTCTGAGGACCGTAGAGATCTCAAACAAGAAATCATTGGACAGGCATGGGGTGCCTTTAGAAATTTCAGAGGAGAGTCAAAGTTCTCCACATGGCTCTATCGGGTGGCATTAAACACCGCGCTTTCATCTCTAAAGAGAAGCAGTCGCCAAAAGGAGATCAAGCAAACAAATGCCAGCCAGGAGATAAGCCACCCGAGAGTTGAGAATGAGTTGATTGAAATTGTTCTGAGCGTTCTCAACCCGATTGAGAAAAGTATCGTGCTGCTTTTGGTAGAAGGTTATGCACAAAAAGAGATTGCGCAGGTGCTCGGTATCTCGGACGGAAATACTCGGACCAAAATTCACAGAATTCGAAATAAACTGGATGAATATGGAATTAAAGACCTTGCTTGAAAACAGCGGCTGGGAGAAGTCTGAAGAGTCATTCTCCCCAAAAATGATTTCCAGGAATACGGAGAAGACTATTAGTAAGAACATGCGAGTGCTCTTTGTAAACAACTACAAAGCCTTGGCACTGAATGTGTTCTTTTTGAGTATCACGGTATACGTTTACCTGCGAAATCCGACCATAGATTTTCTCATTCCTTCCATACTCGTTGCAAGTTGCTTTCTTTTTTTGACCATCAGTGTTTGGGGTGGGATTGTTCGCAACAGTCAAATTGACCGCTCTCAGCCAATTGCCATTGTGCTTTCTGAAGTCTTGGAACGTAACAAAATGATGTATCAGCAACAATGTAAATATCATTCGATACTGATCACGCAGAGTTTCTTGGGTGGATTTTTTCTGGGTCTAGCTTTTCAAGGTTGGACTTTGAAGGAAGCCGCAGAAAAACCCGTCATCTTCGCTATTGTAGTACCCCTAACTGTCGGTTGCTACTATCTGACAAAAACGAAATCGTTTCAAGCATTTAATCGCTCTCTGAACCCCAGCTACTTTCGGGCAAAGGCTTCATTAGAGAGTCAATTAGCCTTTCTGAGTGAGTAGATTAACTCATATTGTCTTTCGAAAAACAAATTCTTTTCAAATGGATTAATTTATGAATCCTTTCAGTGCAAGGACTGTTTAAATGGCTCAGTATAATAAGTAAGAATCTATGGAAAAGAATATACAAAAAGCGACGTTTGGAGGAGGTTGTTTCTGGTGCGTAGAAGCGGTGGTCCAACGGCTCCAAGGGGTGGAGGCTGTGATGTCCGGATATTCCGGAGGTAAAGTATCCAATCCCAGTTATCGCGAAGTTTGTGGTGGACGCACTGGCCATGCGGAAGTTGTGCAAGTGACTTACGATGCAAATGAGATTTCATACAAAGACCTTTTGATTGTATTCATGACAACTCACGATCCTACCACGTTGAATAGGCAAGGAGCGGATGTTGGTACACAGTACCGCTCGATCATTCTATGGCATGATGAGGAACAGAAGAAAGTGGCTGAGGAAGTTCTAGAAGAGCTGAAGGATACCTTTGATGATCCTATAGTGACTGAGGTCACCCAACTAGAAGCATTTTACGAAGCAGAAGAGGAACATCATAACTATTATAATCAGCATAAGGAGCAGGGATATTGCAGTTTTGTGATTACCCCAAAAGTCCAGAAGCTTAAAAGCTTATACAAGGATCGTTTGAAAGGGGCAGCCGCTTGAGTGCTATCCCTGAGCTATTCAAAAAGATCCCAGAGGGGTACACCGAAGGGGTCTTCAATGGACAGAAGTACGGGATCACTAAAAAGACCTTCAATGGGGGGAGATCGTGTAAGGTCTATGCGAAGGAATTGAAGGGGACTGATTTTATCAGCACAAACTTTTACTTGACGCAGCATGACACACTATTAAAGCCATGTGAGATGCCGGAAGAAAAAGTGATAAACTTCCTTGAGCAAGTTGAGTTAATAAATCAAAGAGAAAATGGTATGTTAAACTGGAATGACGTATTAAGATTTGCGACCAAAGGAAATCCGGAACCGGATAGAAGAGTAGAAAAGACCGAGGCGGAGTGGAGAGAGCAACTTACAGATGAGGAGTTTCGGGTTACTCGTTTGAAAGGTACTGAGCGGGCTTTTAGCTCAGAGATGTGCAGCAGGTTTGAACCAGGAAATTACAAGTGCATTTGCTGCGGTACGCTGCTTTTTGATGCTAACGAGAAGTTTGAAAGCGGTACAGGTTGGCCTTCCTTTACTCAACCGGTAAAAGAAAACGCAATAGCATACGTTCATGACCGAACCTTTGGAATGGCTCGCATCGAAACGATCTGCAATACTTGCGATGCGCATCTGGGGCATGTTTTCCCTGACGGCCCTGAGCCAAGTGGCTTACGTTATTGCATGAATGCAGTGGCACTGAAGAAAGTAGAAGAAATGGTTTAGTTACAAGCTAAATCTAAGAATGCGCTGCAGCAGTTCAGGCGTTCTTATTCTGCCAGCACTTTTTCCTTTTTCAAACTTTCTAGATAGGGAAGGTAGTGCTCCTCGTAGAAAAGGTCCTTTTCATTACGATAAGACTTCACTCCTCCAAGCAGATTAAGCATTTTGATGTAGTACCAAGGCAGATCTAGTTGTGTGGGAGTAAAACCATTTCTAGCACTATTTGGATACATGTGGTGGTTGTTATGCCATTCGCCCGCCACGAAACCAGGCCAGTATTGGTTGACCGAGAAATCTTTTTGATAAAAATCAAATCCTTCCTGACGCTTGTCTTTCCCTTGTCCGTGACCCTCGTAGTTGAACATTCGCACCCCAAAGGCCCATATCTGAGCAGACCCGAAAAGACAACAAGCTAGGGCGTGTCCTCCCATTAGGAAAAATACCCCGTACCAAAAAGCCCAATTCAGACAAACATGTAGCCACGACCACCCGGGATGACTAATAGAGCCCCACGTTTTATACTGGGAATAGTCATTGATTCTAACGCCGGCATTCTTTAGGTAGTTAGTTGATTTCTTGTATTCGGCTTCAGTGAGGTCTAATGCAATTGGCTGGTGATTTGCGTCGGCCAAAAAGCAATATAGCCAGCCTGCTTGCGCATTGTAAGGATCTCCGGCTTCATCCGAAAGTGTGTGATGGACGTGATGAGATACCACGTATTGCTCCTCGGTAAATACTTTGATGACCAGATTCTGCGTCAGAAACCGCCAAAATCCATTGCTGAATTCGAACGTGCGATGTGTGGCATACCTGTGATACCATACGGTCCCGTGGCAACCCATGAATACCATACTATAGATAAATGCAATTGGGAGCAACCACCAGCTGAAATAGCTAGAGAGAAAAATGATCAGGAAAGGGGTCAGGCCAAAAGCCCAGACCCAACTCGAAAATGCCAGCCAGTTCTTCCTGGACTTTATGACATTTAGTCGACTTAGAAACTCCAAAAATACTTGTCGCGAACTCGGAACAATCAACTCACCATTCTTGTCCTCCCAACCATAGGAGGGAGGTCTAAGTATTTTTTTGATAAAGCTCATGGGAAATTCAGGTTAGGTTAGGTTGGCAATATCTTGCAATATAGCTCAACTGCAGCGACTTCTACAGAAGAACCAATTCACTAAGAAGTTAGTGAGCTAGACTTTTTCAAGTGACTTATAACGTTGTAACTACAGCTAGATGAAGCTGACAAACACAATTAGGATGAAGGAAGTAACATAGATAAAGGTCACTCCGGCCCGTATCCATTTCACTAGATTATAGCTTATCGCATTTGCGGTATTGTGAAGTAAACCAATCATAAAACTGGCCACAACGGTTGTCAGCGTGAGGATAAATAAATAATCTGTTTTCGTCAAAATGTTTCCTGTCGGAGTAATGTCAGATAAGGAAATCGAGAAGGCGATGATTGTAAGGAAAACGGCAGCTAAAGGTTCACCCACCTGCGAAAATTTCAGATTCTTTAAGTAAAGTAATGCAATAGCCAGGGATCCAATAAAAAATAATGGTAGTACAATTTGTAGGATTCCAGGTAGAATAGATCTTGATACTTTAAAGCGAAAAGAGATATTCTTGAACTTATTTATGCTGTTATCTCCTAGTTCTAAATTTCCTTTTAATCGGTTGGTGACTGTATTGTCGACTGTCACATAAAAGTCATCTTGGATCCACCCTTTGAGGCTGAAGTCTGACGTCTCTTGATTAAAACTTTCATCATCAAATGAAACTCTAAGTCGTTCTGCAGTATTTAAGACCTGGATGTCTATAGATATTTCTTGATTATCAAATGGGTAGTTAGCCTCGTTGTAGTTCTCGAAAAATATCCCGGATACCTTATACAATTTGTAAATCAAATTTTCAAATTGCTTGTCTGTAATCAAATCAATTTCGCTCTCTGAGGGCTTGATGTTCTGGAAAGTGATGAACTCCTCAATGTTATCGTAGGAAGAGTCGGCTGTGATCCAGTAGTAAAAATCCGCGGTAAAGGAATTGGAACTTAGGTCAATTCCTTGAATGTCAATGATCTCAATGCCCAAGCTCATGTTGGGAATTACTTGCCTGTCGCTATTCATTTGAAGGCTATAGGCTTTTTCTCCAGAAGAATTGTACTGCACGAATACATTTTCACGAATCAGAGATCCAACCTGATCAAAATTTAGGATATCGTAATCGACATTTAGGTCATTGGATTTTAGTTTGTCAAATGCCTTTGCTACTTCTGTTCGATTGACTACCTCCAAGGATGATAATGTCTCTTCGAAAATGGACCAGGAGTCTTTGCACCTTCGAATAAACAAAGCGGTATTCAATCCCTTCAGCTTGGGATACCTATCTTCAAAGTCAATGATATCCATGGCAATGGGTTTTGGGACCGAATTTTCAGATTGTGTAAGGATAATGATCTCATTGTTGTTTCGGAAGGAATTGTTCCCTCCTGAACTGATTACAGAGGCATGACCAACAACCTTCTCGTTTTCTGTCAATTGATTGAGCTTGTCTAAGAGATACATGCCGATCTCGGAGTGGGTGTTTAGTAACGTCACATATTCGTTATCAAATAGTTCCTTGATTTCCTTGTCTGTAAAATCATCGTCATCAAGCGTAGCATCTTGAGTCAATAGTTGGTTGGCAATTACTATATCGTTGTTTTCAAAAACGTTATTGAATCGGAAATGCATAGAATAATCAACCTCAGAGATGAAGTTGATAGTATCCACTTTTAATCCATCTTTGATAAACTTGATGATGTCTTCCACTTGAGTATCGCTGTTGCCGAAGAAGATCGAGGAACCATAATCAAGATTGTTCATATCCCCATTGATCGCCAACATAGGAAAGTCATTTTCTTGAATGGTTTGTTGGGCTCCTATTAGCTCAGCACCCCAACAATTGTCTATTGCTGCAATTATTGAAGTATCCTGTAGAACCTTTTGATATACACTCCTGGTGGAATCAGGGTTTTTGTGGTTGTCAAAAATGACTAATTCGAGTTTTATCTTCTCTTGTGACTGGTTGTATGCCTTGATATATTTTTCTAGCGTACTTGTATGAAGGAAATTAAAATTCTGTGATCTTTTCAAACCCTTTTCATCGTCTTTAGCTCCAACATATCTCCCTACGTACGCGATTTTGTAAGTTAATCGGGTCGGCTTTTTTAGATACCAGACAGTGATTGCAGATAAAATTAGTACTAGAAGACCAAGGCCTACAAACGTGATTTTTTTTCGGGACATTTACGCCGATTAGTAAGTTGGTACTAACCTAAATCAGTTTCTTAAATATTTGTATTTCTTATCTCATTTTTTATTTGACGCGGGGTTAGTTCTTGTTCTATTCCATCATTCAAACGTATTTTTAAGTAGAATAACTTATAAATAAGTTGTAAAACTTAAAATTAAGTTATAAGCTTGTGTAGCTGATTCAAGAAACTTAAAAGTCTATGACTACTTTAACCAAGGCAGAGGAGAAGATCATGAAGATTCTCTGGGATATTGAGAAAGGTTTTATCAAGGATATCCTTGAGCAATATCCCGACCCTAAACCTCCTTACAATTCAGTCTCTACTATTGTAAGGGTTTTGGTACAAAAAGAAATAGTGGGCTATACTGCCTTTGGAAACTCACATCAGTATCATCCATTGATTTCCAAGGAGGCGTATAGCAAAGGGCAGCTGTCCAGACTGGTCTCTGATTACTACAATAACTCGCTAAAACAAATAGTCAACTTCTTTTCTGAAAGCAAAAAGTTGAATTCAGAAGAGCTGGATGAAGCAATCCGTATGCTGGAGGAACTAAAATCCAAGAAGGATGAATGAAATAGTTCTATTTCTATTTGAGTCAAGTGTAATCCTAGGGGTTATGTACTTGATTTACTTTTCCTTTCTAAAAAAAGAAGCTTCGTTTCATTTCAATCGATTTTTTCTACTGGGTTCTGTGCTCCTTTCCTTGGTTCTTCCATTTTTAAGTTTGGAGGTGTCTTCGTTGAGTACCTCCGCTGTGGATCAGCCGATTAAGCAGCTTAGTGAGGTTCGCACCGAATATCAGCAATCGGTGGAAGAATGGTCAAATGCTGTTTTCGATCAAGATTTTTCTGTCTTGAGTACTACTAATTCGGGTCCTGCAGAGAATGCAAATAGGCTGCTGGAAGGTCTAGCAGTTGTTTACATAATTGGCCTGATAGCCATGCTTACTCGCTTTGTGTGGACACTGACTTGGATTACCAATTTGCGACTTAAGTATCCAAAGGAGCGGAAAGATGGAATCATCATTGTGAAAGTTCCCTATCAGGTAGCACCCTTTTCTTTTCTTAACTCGGTCTTTGTTCAGGCAGAAATGTTGGATAGCGAAGAGTTTGTCCACATTTTGGATCACGAGAAAACACACGTGAAGCAAAAGCATTCGTACGATTTACTTATTGTTCAACTTCTGACTGCCTTGCTCTGGTTTAACCCGGTTGTATGGTGGCTCAATAAATCTTTAAAATCAACACATGAATACATAGCAGATAGAAACATGATTAATAAGGGTTATTCCTTGGTTGAGTATCAAACCTTGCTTTTGAGACAATTGATCAGCAACAACTCATTTGGGTTGGTACATCATTTCAATTTATCATTTATAAAACAAAGAATAACCATGATGAACATACAAAGAATCGGACACCTTGGAAAGTTCAAGGTAGTTGCCGTAATCGCGTTGACATTGCTCTTTAGCTTAGTTATTGTGCAGTGCAATTCAAAGTTGGAGGAGCAGGAAATCACTCTGAGCGAAGAGCTCAGAGTTGATTTACCATTAATTGAAACCGAATATACATATGACGTTAAAGAGCACCTGCGATTTGACATCATCATCAAGAACGATCAGATCTACTTTAAGGACAGATTGATGACCTTGAAAGAACTGTCAGACTTTGACGGGAATTTTCCGGAAAAAGCGCAGATGGTATTGAC
>CAYYNA010000074.1:0-14177 GCA_964472815.1 uncultured Roseivirgaceae bacterium | reverse complement strand
CAAAGGTCAAAAACTCAAAATAAAAAGGACTAATGACTTCAAGTTTAGCTAAAAATCATTTGAAAAAAAAATGAACCAAACGAAAATTAAATCGTTTTGATAGCATTACTATTACTTATAGAAGTTTACTATAATAATTTAAGAGTACCCCCAGTAGTTATGATAGCCCAACTACAATTACAGCTAAACCCATCACTATACCTGCGAGACCCCCAATCAAGTGATTTAGGTCAAAGAATAATTACCGAGAGCATTAGACTCATAGATGAAGTCGGTTTTGAAGCATTTACCTTCAAAAAGCTTTCAATCTCCATCAATTCCACTGAAGCATCCATTTACAGATACTTTGAAAATAAGCATCGTTTACTAATCTATTTGATTGCTTGGTATTGGAGCTATTTGGAGTACAAAATCCAATACGAAACCCATAACATAGAGGATCCAGAAAAGAAACTGAAGCTCGCACTGCGATTCGTAGCAAAGGAACTTGTGGACGATGAAATGTTTTCGGGAATTAGTGAAAGTGCACTTCAGCGAGTTGTGATTCAAGAGTCTGATAAAACCTATTTGACAAAAAACGTGGATCTAGATAATAAGGAAGGGCTTTTTAGAGGCTACAAGTCTCTCTGCGTCACAATCGCTGACTACATCAAGCAACTTAATCCGGAGTTTGAGTACCCACACTCTCTTGTCAGTACCTGTCTTGAAGCAGCTCATCAGCAGATATTTTTCGCCAAACATCTTCCCACGCTTTCTGACATCAATGGTAAGAAAGATATCTACGAACAGAACTTAAATTTTCTCACCACCTTCATTTTTAAATCAATCAGCAAATGAATAATCAGCAAATAATAAGGTGTTTGCAGGAGTGTGCTACGAAGTTGAAAATTGACCTTAATATTTCCAACCTAAAGCACATCGATACGAACACTCGTCATTACGAGTTAGATGAAGTTGCTGAATTTCAAAGGGATCTCGTAGAGGCGGCAAATGACGCTGGAATGGTCTTGATAGAAAAAACCCTAGACCGAAGCACTCTTAAAGAGCTAATAACTGATAATAAGACACCATTAATCGTATTCATTGAACACGAAGGGGCTTTTTTCCCTGCCTTCATAAAGCAAAACAAAAAGAAGACACGTCTTGAGTTTATCACAAACAGTGCGGATCTGAACGTTTTGGAGGTCGATGATTTTAGCAGCATCAAGTTTTCAATTACGAAATCGGGGGAGATCCTTACGCTATCATGTTTTGCTTATCAAAGCTTCATGGGGGGTTCTGAAGAAAAGGCCATTTCTCCTCTCAGACGACTTTTCCAGTTACTGTCGGCTGATAAAAAGGACATCTTCTATGTTTATGTATATGCTGCGCTGATTGGGCTTGTAGGATTGACACTTCCGTTGGGAATACAAGCTACTGTCGAACTCATTTCCGGTGGTGTAGTGTTTAGTTCGATCTACTTACTGATCGCACTCATCATTATCGGAACAATAGGTGCTGGTATACTCCAAGTCTTGCAGATAACCATCGTGGAATTTTTGCAGCGAAGGGTCTTCACGAAAGCAGCATTCGAATTTGCCTTCAGGGTACCTCGAATTAAGATGGAATCGGTTCTCAACTTGCATGTTCCTGAATTAATGAATCGGTTTTTCGACGTTCTTACCTTACAGAAGGGCTTACCAAAAATCCTTATCGACCTTTCTACAGGGCTAATTCAGATATTTTTTGGTTTACTACTTCTTGCGTTTTATCACCCATTCTTCATTGTCTTTGGTCTTGGTCTATTAGGATTACTCTTTCTAATTTTTTACTTGACAGGACCCAAAGGTTTGAAGAGTTCCATTAAGGAATCCAAATTCAAGTACAAAGTAGTTTACTGGTTGGAGGAAATGGCTAGAACCTTGTATTCTTTCAAGCTTGCCGGGAACACCATGCTCCCTTTGCGAAAAACAGACTATTTGGTAAATAACTACCTGGAAAACAGAAGCTCACATTTCCGAATTCTGATATCCCAGTATTCTTTTATTCTACTTTTCAAAGCGATTATTACCGGAGGACTCTTGATCCTTGGTACGATTCTCTTGATTCAACGTGAAATTACCCTGGGGCAATTCGTTGCATCCGAGGTGATCATCATCTTGGTCTTAGCTTCGGTGGAGAAAATTATCATGTATATGGATGTGGTTTATGATATGCTGACAGCTATTGATAAAATCTCACATGTCACAGATTTGCCATTGGAAGCAACTGGAGGTGTAGATATACCCTTTGCTCAGATTAAGAATGGCTACAAAGTGAAAATGGATAATGTTTCATACACTTATCCCGGCTCGAAAAAACCATCACTGACAAATATTTCACTAAGTATTGAAAAAGGTGAGTCATTATGTATTAGTGGAGGCAGTGGTTCTGGGAAGACAACCCTTACGAACATCATTGCTGGAATACATACAAATTTCGGCGGAGTAATGACCTACAATGATTACTCGTTGAGGGACCTTGATGCCACTTTTATTCGCGATAGGATTGGCAAAAACGTATCTCAAGAAGACATTTTCGAAGGAACCATTCTTGAGAACGTGTTGGTCGGAAAGCCTACTTCTGACATTCAGGATGCGCTTGATGCCATCAAGGAGGTTGGGCTAATGGACGAAATCAATAAGCTGCCAAACGGTCTCAATACGGAAGTACTGAGTGGAGGAAAGGGATTTGCTTCATCCTTTGTAAATAAGCTGATTCTTGCAAGATGCCTTGCCAAGAAACCTGTAATGCTGATTCTTAATGACTTCTTTAACAATTTCACAAAAGGGGAGCGACTAAAACTAATTGAGCTTTTAACAGGTAATAGACATCAGTGGACTCTTGTTGTAGTATCAAATGATCCACTTATTATGGCTGCATGCGATAAAGTACTATTTCTTGAGGAAGGAGCAGCGAAAGCCCTTGCACCGTTTGATGAACTAATCAAAAAAGAAGATATTCTTAAAGACATCTACTAATAATGGAGAACCTAGACAAACTAGCTGAAACCCAGCTATACTCACTAAGAACACTCAAAACTCCAGAGATAGGAAGAACAGTTGCTAAAGTACTTCTGGCAATCATAGCAATCTTCGTGATCTTTCTGTTCTTGCCATGGCAGCAAAATATTCGCGGCAATGGTCAATTAACGGCCTTGAATCCAAAAAACAGACCTCAAATGGTGGAGTCAACTATCGCTGGTCGGATAGTAGAATGGCATGTAATAGAAGGCGACTATGTGACTGCCGGCGATACAATACTGACCATCTCGGAAATCAAGGATAAGTATTTTGATCCGGACATTGTTCCCAGAATGCAGGAACAACTAACTGCAAAAAGTAATGCAGCTACTGCCAAGGAAAACAAAGTCATTGCTTTAGAAAAGCAAATCAGTGCATTGGAGGACGCATTGGTTGCGAAAAACTCCCAAGCAAAGAACAAACTAACTCAAGCAGGACTAAAGCTGGAAGCAGATAGCTTAGCTTTTCTTGCCGAGAAGGTCAACTATACCAATGCGGAGAGTGTGTTTGAGCGAAATAAGAATCGATTTGAGGCGGGAAATATCACCTTAACTAAGTACCAGGAAATAGAAACAAAATACCAGGCAAGTGGTGCAAAACTGTTGAAGGCAGAAAATGAGTGGCTACAGCGAAAAGCAGACTTGGCAAATGCCAACTTAGAACTTGCATCGATTGCTGCAGAATACGCAGACAAGATCAGTAAGTCGCAATCAGATCTAAATGGGACCATTGCGAGCTTGAACGAAACCAGGGCAGAAATTGCCAAAATGGAGAACGAGATCACCAACGTTTTAGTAAGGCAGTCTCAGTATCAAATTATCGCTCCACAATCCGGTTACATGGTTCAAGCAGTCAAAGTTGGGTTAGGTGAAACAATCAAAGAAGGTGATGCAGTAGCTACTATTCTACCGCAATCAGGTGATGTTGCTTTTGAGATGTATATCAAAGCAATGGACTTGCCGCTACTTAGCAATGGTAGAAAAGTCAGGGTCGAGTTTGATGGTTGGCCTGCACTTGCATTCTCCGGCTGGGCCAACGCTTCGATAGGAACTTTCGGCGGAGAAGTTGCAATTATTGATAGGGTAGAAAATAGAAATGGCCTATTTAGGATCATTGTAAAGCCCGACCCAGATGATGAGCCATGGCCAGATCAGCTAAGGTTAGGTTCTGCCGCTAAGGGCTGGGTCATGCTTCATGATGTGCCAATTTGGTATGAAATATGGCGAAACATGAACGGATTCCCTCCTACTTTATATGAGGATGAAATTCCAAAAATCATTAATAAGGGTAAAAAATGAGAAAGCTACTTAGCTGTTTCTTTTTCTCAGTTTCATCTTTTCTGGTTGCTCAAGATTCTCTGGTCATCTCTGATACCACAGTACTAACATTGGAGCAAGTCCTTAAAATGACCATGTCTTTCCATCCTACGGTTAGCCAGGCCGATTTGCTCACCCTTGATGCTGAAGCCAGAATGAGAATGGCGAGAGGAGGTCTTGATCCCAAAATAGAAGTGGATTACGATCTGAAAAACTTCAAGCAGACGGAGTATTATGACTTGCTAACTACTACATTCAAAGTACCAACTTGGGTCGGTATTGATCCTAAAGTTGAGTTTGTAAGAAATGAAGGAGACTTCATTAATAGGCAGAATACTATCCCAGAAAGTGATGATTTTGAGCAACTGCAATTGGGGTTTGCAATTCCTTTAGGTAAGGGATTGTTTTTTGATGAGCGCCGAAATGCCATACTTCAAGCCGAAGCATTCTCTGAAATAGCTAATGCAGAAAGAATCAAGGCGACCAACAAGATATTTCTTGTTGTCATCAAGGACTATTGGGAATGGTATGTTTCTTATCAGCAGTTGCAGCTATTAACGCAGGCGATCGATTTATCACAAAACCTTTTTGACCGTACGATCATTGATTTTGAATTTGGAGAAGCTTCGGTAGTCGATACTTTGCAAGCAAAAATCAACTTACAGAAACGTACCGTAGACTTTAGAAAAGCCCAGGCCGATTTTGAAGTAGCCAAACTGAATCTTGGAAAGCACCTTTGGTCCGAAGGGTTAATCCCACTTGAGATTAATCCTAACGTATTTCCAGATGCAGCTAGCCTTTTCATTACCCCTGACGAAGCATCTTTGAAGGATGATATTGCGTTTGCATTAGCGAATCACCCAGAAATCAACAAACTGCAAGGGAAAAGAAATCAACTATCTGCTGATCTAAGGTGGGCTAGAGAAAGCTTAAAACCTCAAGTGGATTTTTCGTACTCGTTCATTAACGCTCCTGTAAGCCAAGATTTCCAGTCGGAATCAGTGGATTTTGGTGAAAACTACAAACTTGGGCTCGACTTCTCTTTCCCTATTCTTCTTAGAAAGGAACGAGGAAAACTTCAGCAGACAAGACTAAAAATTCAAGACAATGAGTTCGAAATGGCGAGTAATCAACTTTCAATAAAAAATGATGTCCTTTCTACTTATACCCAGAGTGTAGCGTTTGAAGATCTATTAGACCAGTATGCTGGGGTATCAGACAATTATCGCCGACTCCTGGAGGCGGAGATCATCAACCTCCAAAATGGAGAGACAGACTTATTCAAACTAAACATTCAACAGGACAAGTACATAGAGGCACAAAACGACTACTATGATGCGTTGATAAAGTGGGAAAAGAGCAAAGCTGAATATATCTACACTATTGGAATGCCTCTACTCGGGCTTGCTCCTCTGTTCGGTATTGGGACTAATCCTTAATAAATATTGTTCAATTTCGGACATTGGTAATTACATAATTACTATTTTAGGCCCCTGAGCCACTCTTTTCAAGATTGGCATAATTGTAGTAATTCTTAAATCAAAAAATCAACCTTAAACGTGGAAGAAGAAATCAATAAAATTCTGATAATCGATGATGATGAAGATGTGCTCTTGGCAGCTAAGATGCTACTCAAAAGACACATTAAGGAAGTGATTATAGAAAAAGATCCTCGCAAGATTCCATTCCTTCTCAATAACAATTCTTTCGATGTTATTCTTCTTGACATGAACTTTAGTCAAGATACTACAAGTGGTAAAGAAGGATTTTACTGGCTGGAGCAGATACTAGATAAAGATCCAAAAGCTGTGGTTATCCTTATTACTGCTTTTGGAGATGTGGAAATGGCAGTTAGAGCGCTTAAGGCTGGAGCTACTGATTTCGTATTAAAACCGTGGCAGAATGAAAAATTACTTGCTACCTTGTCAAGTGCTTCCAAGCTAAAAAAAAGCTATGATGAAGTAAATCAGCTTAAGCAAACAAGCAAGACACTACAGGCTGATAGCAGGAAAGCATTCAAGGATATCATTGGCGAAAGTGATGCAATAAAGAAAGTCTTCAAGCTCATTGATAAGGTTGCTGCCACAGACGCCAACGTACTAATTCTCGGAGAAAATGGTACAGGAAAAGAACTTATTGCTAGAGCCATTCACCAAAAGTCCTTGAGAAAAGACATGCCTTTCATCGGGGTAGATATGGGAGCTATTACCGAGTCATTGTTTGAAAGTGAGCTATTCGGTCACAAAAAAGGATCTTTTACAGATGCAAAGGAGGATCGCGCAGGCAGGTTTGAAGTTGCTTCCGGTGGGACGCTGTTCCTTGACGAAATTGGAAATCTTAGTCAGCCCCTCCAGTCAAAACTTCTGACTGCAATTCAAAACAGAAAAGTCACTAGAATCGGAACTAACCAGGAAATTCCTGTAGACATTCGATTAATTAGTGCGACTAACATGCCTGTTTACGAGATGGTCAATGAAAATACGTTTAGACAGGACCTCCTCTACCGAATCAATACGGTGGAAATACAACTGCCTCCACTCAGGGAGCGGATGGAAGATATGGAAATGCTTTCCAATCACTTTGTAAAGATGTACGCCTCTAAGTATCGGAAGAATATTAATGGAGTAGCTGCATCGACCGTAGCAAAGCTTCAGAAATATCCATGGCCTGGCAATATTCGCGAGTTGCAGCACGCAATAGAGCGGGCGATTATCATGAGTGACAACCAGCAGTTGATGCCAGAAGATTTCTTCTTTTTGGCACAAAAGCCTGATTCGAATGTGAGCTTAGAACCAGACTCATATAACCTTGATGATATGGAGAAGAACATGATACAGAAAGTGGTAAATAAGCATGAGGGAAATATTTCTAAAGCAGCAAAAGAATTGGGACTGACTCGTGCTTCCCTTTACCGTAGATTAGAAAAACATGGTCTTTAAATCCTTCAGATTCCAATTAGTAGTAAGGCTAGCCCTTCTCGTAGCGACGGTATTTTTACTGACGTCACTGTACTATTCGGAATCTTATTTTTTCACCAAGTTTCTAGTTTTTCTTTTACTCGCGGTTCAGGTTTACTACCTCTACTCTTTTCTGGAAAAATCCAATCGGGAGATCATCCACTTTTTGGAAAGCATCCATTACGATGATTTCACCAATACATATCCCGAAAAGAAGAGTAAGTCTAGCAGGGACCTACTGTACCATGAATTCAACGAAATACTTAAGAAGTTTCGTGAGATCCGGGCAGATAATGAGGCCCAACATCAATACTTAAGGACTATCGTTCAGCACATAGGTATTGGGATCATCACGTTTGACAATGATGGAGAAGTTCAGATCATGAACAATTCTGCCAAGAAGTTGCTAAACATGAAGATGATCAAAAACATTCGTCAGATATCGAGGCAATACCCAAGTCTAACAGAAACGTTTCTTGATCTGAAGACAGGTGGCAGAGACCTGGTAAAGATCACTATGGACAATGAAGATGAGGTACAATTAGCTGTATATGCCATTGAACTATCATTAAGGGAAAAAGCCTTCAAGTTAATCTCTCTGCAAAATATTCAGTCTGAACTGGAGGAAAAAGAAATGGAGGCATGGCAGAATCTAATTCGTGTCTTGACGCATGAAATCATGAACTCCGTTACTCCAATTTCATCATTAGCAGCCATGATGGAAACAGATCTAAATGACTTTTTGAATAATGATACGAGTATCAAGGAAATAAAAGACGAGACCATCGAAGACTTTTATTTGTCCATGAAGACGATCCACAATCGAAGTGAGAGTTTGATCAAGTTCGTTTCAGATTTCAGGAACATGACTAGAATCAAGCTTCCAACTCTAGAGTTTATGTCTGTCAAGGATATCATAACACACGTACTTTTGTTGCTAAAGCCAGATGTCGATGCAAATCATATTCATGTTGAGGTGTCGATCGCTCCTGACCTGAGTATCAATATTGATAAGGAGCAAATTGAACAAGTCATCATCAATATTGTAAAGAATGCGATCCAAGCCCTGACTGCAGGTGAAAAAGAGAATAAATCACTCTCAATAACTGCCATGCCTTATCCGACCGGTGGCGCTTTTGTTAGCATTGCTGATAATGGAACTGGCATAGATGAAGAGGCACTAAAGAAAATCTTTATTCCTTTTTTCACTACAAAAAAGAATGGTTCAGGAATAGGACTAAGCCTATCAAAGCAAATCATGCGAAATCATGGAGGAAGCATATCCGCTAAGTCTCAAATCGGTGAAGGCACTGAGTTTCTACTTAAGTTTGCCAGCTAAATAGGCTATGTGAAATTCATCTTTATTGTACAAGGAGAAGGCAGGGGTCACATGACCCAAGCAATTTCATTGTTTCAGATCCTTGTTTCCAACGGACATGAGGTCTCTCACGTAATTGTGGGGAAAAGTAAGCGCAGAGAACTACCAAAGTTTTTCGTAGATAATTTGAATGCGCCCATTACTCAACTGGATAGCCCAAACTTCCTAACAGATAAAAAGAGCAAGTCAGTTAGCATATTCAAAACGCTTTTTGTCAATCTTGCGAGAATCAGTGTATTTCTCCGAAGTGTCAGAAGAATTGACGCAATAGTACAATCCAATCAACCTGAAACGATCGTAAATTTTTATGATTTTCTAAGTGGTCTGTACTTCCTAATAAAGCGACCTAAGGTGAAGCATGTAGCGTTAGCTCATCAATTTTTGCTCAATCATTCAGAGTTTGAATTCCCCAAAGGGCGTATTTATGATCGCTTTTCACTCCTTTTGGGAAATAAACTTGCCGGCTATCGGGCAGGTAAACTTTTATGCCTTTCTTTCCGGCACATGAAAGATGAGTCGCAAAAGAGATTGAAAATTGTACCCCCGCTACTTCGCACAGAAATCAAGCAGCAGACTGTCTCGAAAGAAGACCATTTTCTAGTATACATGGTGAATCATGGATATTCTGAGCAAGTCAAAGAGTTTCATCAGAAGCATCCGGAAATACCCATACACTGCTTCTGGGACAAAAGGGATGAGCCTAACGAGTTGAAGATCGATGATACCCTCACATTTCACAGGCTTGACGATAAGAAATTCATAAACCTCATGTCTTCATGCAAGGGATATCTCACCACCGCAGGCTTTGAATCGGTTTGTGAAGCCATGTATTTGGGGAAACCAGTACTCATGGTTCCAGTGAAGGGACACTACGAGCAGTCTTGCAATGCACTAGATGCCAAAAAAGCCGGTGCGGGAATTTCGAGTAATATTTTTGACTTGGAGTTACTTCTTGAATATCTTCCTATCTATACCGAAATGAAAGATGAGTTTCAATTCTGGTGTGCGCAAACCGAAATACTATTCTTGAAAAACCTTACTGAAGCATGATTATAAAATACTCGGATAATCCCTTTAAGCAGGTCTACGGAATTGCCTTCTTTAACAGGAAAAATATCTTTCTCTTCTCATCCATTTCACTGATCGCAACATTGCAGTATCAGTTCGCTGAAACATTTGGATATGAACCCATCGATCTTCCAATCGTCCCCGTAACCATTCTGGGAGGAGCTTTAGCTATTTTCTTAGGTTTTAGAAACAATAGCGCCTATGACAGGTGGTGGGAGGCTAGAAAGATTTGGGGAGGAATTGTGAATGCAAGCAGATCATGGGGAATGATGATTACAACCTTTGTATCTGCCTACCATTCAAATACTAGTATTGAAGAGGAGAAAGTTGCTTCAATCAAAAAAGAGCTAGTCCATAGACATATTTCATGGCTTTATGCGCTGATTATGCATCTACGGAAGATCAATAATTGGGATGAGTTAGAGAAATATATCTCGAAAGAAGAAATAGCTAGGCTTAAAACTTATCACAACAAACCCTGCCACCTACTACATGAACAAGGTATAATGTTGCAAGAGACATTCGAAAAAGGGCTATTGGATAATTTCAGACATATAGAGCTGTCTGAGCTGGTCAAAGAGTTTTACGACCTACAAGGAAAAGCGGAAAGAATCAAAGGGACTGTTTTCCCTTACTATTACAATTATTTCACAATCGTTTTTCTTTGGCTTTTTGTCATTTGTCTTCCATTCGCACTGGCACCTTTGATGGGAATTGGGAGTCTTTTCATGTCCATGGCTATTTCTTTTGTCTTTGTGATTTTAGAAAAATCGGGAGCTGTAACAGAAGACCCGTTTGAAAATCGAGCTGCTGATACGCCAATCTCTACCATCACTCGAAATATAGAGATAGACCTACTGGAAATGATTGGAAGCAAGGCAGTACCTGCACCAGTCGAAATTAAAGTCGGAAGATTCGGAGTTCAGTTCAGGGATTGATATGGCCATCATCAGCAAGAAAAAGGAAATCTTCCCAATCAGCACCAAACTGAGGAGCTACATCAAAAAATATGATCGGGAGATCGACCTACCGATATACTATTCTGACCTTTTAAGGTACGATAATTCCATTCCACTCTATGATAAGTCTGGAAATGATACACTTTGGGAGACCGTGTTCTTTCCTCAAGGAGACATGTCTCAGATTTATGCCTCCTTAAAAAAAGTTTATGCGATCATGAAAGCTAATGGTGATTTATCCGTAATGGACCACCTCATCATTGATCGTGTTGATTTATGTGTATATGGAAATACTCAACCCTTTAGAGTCCGAGTGGTCAATCAGATCAATGACAATTTCGACTACTTCTACATAAAAAATGCAGATGCCTCAAGAATTTATGGCTTAGAACTAGAGCACCTACTATCGCCAAATAAGATCAGCTACGTTGTTAACAAAGAAACGCTGATAGAAGAACACATAGTAGGAGTTCCTGCTGAACTGTTTATTAAGCAGTATCTGAAAAGCACTACTTTGAATGAGATTCGCTTGGCAAAAGAATTCGTAAAGTTTAATGAGCGCTGCTTTGTAAGATTACTTGGAGACATGCATTCCAGCAATTATGTCATTGATATTACTCCAGATTTTGAAGATGTTGACTACCGCCTTAGAGCAATTGATTTCGACCAACAGTCCTATGAGGGCAGGCGGGCCATTTACCTGCCCCAGTACTACACCCAAAACAATCCCATTATCGAAGTTGGACTGAAGCACATGACTCCAGAAACGGTGAAACAGTATCAGCGAGAGGAGAGATCAAACATTGCAAGCAGACTTAAAGTAGAAAGAAAAAGAGTTGACGACCTTCTGAAGGCTATGAAAGACGATAAACTATCGAAGGGTGAGAATATCAAGAAACTAAAAAAAGAGTTAGCTGACTTTTACGAGGATAATGATTTCAACGACTGCCAATCAATGGGTGATTTGGTAGAAATGAGTTTAGAAATGCTAACCAGAAAGCCGAATCTTTATAAGGACTACTAGCTCAAATAGACACCCTCTCCTGGTCTTACTTCCACATGATCTCTGATGGTTGTAGACAATTCATACCCCTTATAGGTGGCATAGATTGGGAACCTACCGTGCATTCGTAATACTAAAACTGCAGTCTCAACCCTATTTACCTTGAAACCTAGGAGCTTTGCCATGCAATAGGCAAGTGTTCTACCTGAGTTGAGTACATCATCGCAAAGAATCACTGTTTTATCATTCAACTCTTGAATATCGCCATCGATGGAGATGTCATTTAGCAAGGGATCTTCCTTATCTAAGGTCACCGTGTAGCAGGAAGATGGTTTACCGGCTATCTCAGCCAGGGTCTCACTGACCTGGTCAGCAAGCTTCCTGCCTCCAAAATCAACACCCACTAACACGACATCATTGTCGATATTATTCTCATGGATCTGATAGGCGATCCGCTGTATAATCTGATCAACCTTAGCTTGAGTAAGAATTAAGTTATTGCTCATTTTCAGGAACAGGCATTACTTTGCTGTCCTTGAATGTAGAAAGGATAATCATTGATTGCAAACCGTCTACTACATCAATTTCTGATACCTTTTCTAACATCAGTTTTTGATAAGAATGAATATCACTTGAGATGATCTTCAATATGAAATCGCCTGAACCTGTGATATGGTGGCATTCAATGACTTCAGGAATGTTATTGATCTCATTTAGAAACAGGTCTATATTTTGTTTATTGTGACCTTTAAGAGAGACCTGAACAAAAGTCTGAACTCCTAGCCCAATCTTATCCGTGTCCAATTGCGCATGATAGCTACTGATGATTCCAGAAGTCTCTAGTTTCTTTACACGTTCTAGTGTTGGGGCTGGAGATAAACCGATATCTTTCGACAACTGGGCATTGGTGATTTTGGCATTGGATTGTAAAATCTCTAATATTTTACGATCAATTTTATCTAGTTTAACTCTTGACGATTGGATCTTCATGACAGAATTTTATTCTTTACAAAGGTAATGACATTGCTAAAAGTTTTGACAATCTTTTAATAAAGATGTAATTCTTTAACAATTTATTGATCTTGTACCCTAACGAAGTTCCTTACAGTTTGATGATTTTTTTTCTAAATTCTTGATCTCCTACGCCAACTCTTATGAAATAGATTCCCGAATTAAGAGCTGACATGTCGATAAAGAGGTTATTTAATCCCTGTACAGTTTCTCGTACTTCAACCATCTCTTGTTTGCCGGACGAGTTGAGAACCCTCACAGTCGTGGTGCCGGAATTAGGGACAACCATTCTAACCCTAAATCGGTCAACGACAGGGTTTGGGAAAGGATCCTCTACAACAATCTTCGGATCGATAGTAGTGCATTTCTCATCATTGAGAGGGTTCAAATCGGGATATTGGGTGTATTGTGATTGGACATTCACGCAGAAATAAGATGGATGAGAAACCTCCAATGGAATTCTCGTATTCAAACTGATCAGCTCTTCTTGACCAGTATCTATGAACTGACTTATTCTTTCGGTAACTGAGAACTGATTCTCCAGATTTATTTCTACATCAATCAAATCAATTGGGAGATTACTTTGGTTAGAAATCTGGACTAGTACTCGTCCCACATTATTCTCTTCAAGCAAATCAAAGTTGGTAATTTCCAAATCCACTTCTGGAATTCGAATAATCACATTTTGAGTTATCGTATCTGAGCAACCTAAATCACTTGCACTGACAAGACCGACCTCATAATCACCGACCTCATCAAAGACAAAAGACTGTTGCTCAAAGGATTCATCAATCGACTGGCCATTGATTAACCAGGAAACAGCACTTCCGCCATCGGAAGTATTTGTGAACGTTATTTGATCCCCTGGAATACCATAGAACTTGTCGAAGGTAAATGAAGCCGTCGGTGATGAATTAACGACTATTTGCTGCACTGAGCTAATCAAGCAGCCCTGGGCTGTTTCAGCTTCAAGCATCAAATTGTAGCTACCTTCATCTAGTTGCTCAAGCACTATCTCACTTCCGTTACCGACATCCGTATCATCAAGCATCCATCTTCTTGAGATAATTGCATCGTCGAACTCAGTGGAATTATCGATGGCAGTTATGGTAACATTATCACAATCTCCAATAGCACTAAAATTAACTTCAGGAAGCTGAAGAACTTCTACTATTTGGGTAATGGATTCAGAACAGGTATTTTGGCTAGTCACTTCGAGGGTGACTTCATAGTGTCCTGGGCTATCAAAAACATGAGAGATGTTTTGGTCAGTATAGGTTGTGCCATTTACATCCCACAACCATCCATTGATAGGATTAAGTTCGGTTGAAGTTACATCTTGGAAGTGAGAAGCCTCACCCACACAATTAATCTGAGATGTGAAGTCTGGTACCGGAGCATCCAATATTTCTAATTCCTCAGAATAGAGAGATTCACAGCCGTT
>CAYYNA010000073.1:10380-14264 GCA_964472815.1 uncultured Roseivirgaceae bacterium | reverse complement strand
GTATATTTTTCAGATTTTTTGATAATCTCATAGGTATATTTGTAGTATAAAATTTCAAATTTTAACAGCAACCTATGAAGACCACCAGACGAGAGGCGCTTAAGACAGGTCTACTTTCCATTGGGGGATTGACACTTGCCCCGCATTTAAGTTTTTCGGAAACATGGAAAAGTCCCGTTTCATTGGATCAGTCAGGCAATGCCTTGTACAGCCCCTTCTTTAAGGAATACATTGATGAGTCACTATTTAAAGAGCTCGATGCGATCTCTGCTAAGCTAAACGCCAACGAGAACCCTTATGGACCGTCACCCAATGCAGTGAAGGCGCATCAAGAAGGCTCGATGAAGGGAAACCGATATGCATGGAAGGAGCTATTTCAATTGATCGAAAAAATCTCAATCAAAGAAGGTGTCGAACCTGAAAATATAATGATGGGCCCAGGTTCATCCGATATACTGGAGAAGACTGGCGTATTGCTTTTCTTAAATGGTGGAAACATCGTTTCAGCGGATCCCTCCTACATGTCTATGATCAATGTGGCAAAAGCGGTGAATGCAGAATGGAAGGGTGTACCACTAAAAGAAGACTGGTCTCATGACCTGAAGGCGATGGAAAAAGCGATAGACAAGGACACAAGGCTTGTTTATATCTGCAACCCCAACAATCCTACGGGATCAATTACTCCCACGAGCGAATTAAGAGATTTCTGCCGCAGCGTATCAGATCGAGTGCCGGTATTCGTAGACGAGGCTTATCTGGATTTCCTTGATGATGCTGACAAGAAGAGCATGGTTTCCCTGATTAAAGAAGGCAAGAACGTGATCATCGCCAGGACCTTTTCGAAGATTCATGGCATGGCAGGTTTGAGGATCGGATACATGGTGGCTAAAGAAGAAACGGTTAGTGCATTTCAAGAAATTACCAGAGGCGGAATGGGGATATCCTATCCTTCCGTGATGGCCGCTCTTGCCAGCATGGATGACAGTGCCTTTGTAGAGAAATCGAAGAACTTGAACAATGAGGTAAGAGACTATGTGTCCGAGGAGCTGGGAAAGATGGGATTTGACTATATCAAGTCTTTTACCTCATTCATCATCTTCCCAATTGAAATGGAGGGCAAAGCGTTTCTCAAAAAAATGAAAGATCAGCAAGTAGCAGTGAGAGCATTCGAAATCCAGGACAAGAATTGGTGCAGAGTAAGCATGGGCACAAAAGATGAGATGGATCTTTTCCTTAATGCTATCAAAACCGTATTGACGTGAAATTCAAAGAGGTTTAGATAGTGGAAAAAACTCTTGGTTTGCTGTTGATGATCTGCTTGGGTTTTGCGCTACAGAAGAAAATTGGCCATCCCGACCAACTAAAAGGGTTGAAGGTGATCATCTTATCGTTAGCTTTACCAGCCACGATCTTCGTAGCACTACTAGGAGTCCATCTGGATTCCAGCTTGCTTACCCTTCCCTTCGTAGGATTGGGAATCAATCTGTTTCTGCTACTAATATTTTCTCTTGTTAATCCACTATTAAATCTTAACGATTCTAGCAGAAAGAGAACAACGTTAATGCTTATTCCCTCCCTAGCTCCTGGGTTGTCCTGTTTCCCCTTTATTTCAGAGTACTTAGGAGATGAGCCGCTAGCTTTTGCCGCTCTCATGGATGTTGGAAATAAGCTGTTTGTGCTCATTATTTTGTACCTGATCGCTATGAGGTGGTACTTTCAGCTCAATACACTCCCAAAAGAGTCGAAGAGAAAAGATCTTGTACAAATGCTCAAGAAGATGGCGTTTGAGCCAATCAACCTGATCATGATTTTGGCATTCGTGCTTTTGAGTCTGGGCATTAACTTATCGTCCTTGCCTTCGGTCATTTCCTCCACTTTTTTAAGATTAAGTGGAATTATGGCTCCTTTGATTCTTCTCTTTATTGGCCTTGCCGTGAAAATTAAAAGGTCAGAAGTGGGCGCAATACTCAAGCTGCTTACCATTCGATCCGGGATTTTGTTTCTAGGGAGCGCCTTATTCATTCATTTGGTTCCTGAACTCTCGCCTTCGATCATTCTGCTAGCTATAGTATTTCCACAAAGTTCTTGTAGTTTCTGGCCTTTCGCTCACATGAGTCTTATCAATAGTCAAGAGAAAGCTTCGGTAAAAACCTTTGATTTGGAATTTGCGCTTAGTGTCCTTGCTTGCTCACTTCCATTCTCGTCATTGATGATCATGGGCGTTTTTTCCTTTCCTATCCTGTCCATTCAGCCCTTAGTAATTGGGTCCTTAGGGTGCTTGATGGTCCTGTTTTCATTCATTCCCCATTTGGTCAAATTGCTCAAGCGAGTGCAGCTAGGTAGCCGTAGAAGACTGGCAGGAGCAAAATAGATTCACGAGACCAACCGCGAACAATGCCTTTTGATCAAGGCTTGAGTTGAAACCAAAACCTCAATCAGGTATCTTGGTTTATGAGTGATGCCTTACAAAAAACTAGCACTAATCCTTGGAGACTGCCTCTTCCCTGATCATGAGCTGCTAGCTCCGAATGATCAAACGCTTTTCTTCATGACTGAAGATGTTGGCCTCTGCACGCATTTCAAATATCATAAACACAAACTTGTTTTGTTTCTTTCGGCTATGCGATCGCATGCAGCAGAGATAGAGAAAAAGTATGCTTTGATTTATAGCAAACTGACCGTTCAAAGTCAAAAGCTGAGCTATGAGGACAAGGTGGAAGAAGTCCTTGAGGCAAACTCAATCATCAATGAGATAGTCACATATGATATTGAAGATCATTTTTTTGAACAGCGAGTCAGGAACTTCTGTAACGAGAGAGTCATCACATTGACACTGATTGATTCTCCTAAGTTCATTACAACAAAGGATAAATTTCGCTCCTACAATGAAGGTACTAAAAAGCCTTTCATGCAGGTATTTTATAAACAACAGCGGAAAGAACTTGGCATTCTATTAGAAAGTGATGGTGCATCGCCACTGCACGGAAGTTGGTCATTTGATGAGGATAATCGGAAGAAACTCCCCAAAGGAATCCAAATTCCCGAACAGCCAAAATTGGCCGCCACTAAGCATACGAATGAAGTCAAAGAGTTGGTCGATGAGTTGTTTCCAGATCACCCGGGCAGCACCGAGAATTTTAGCTGGGCCACTACTCGCACCCAGGCACTTTCCCTCTTAGATAGTTTCCTCAAGGAGCGATTCCAGAATTTCGGGCCCTACGAAGATGCCATTGATAACAAGGAAGTTTTTGCTTTTCACTCCGTACTTTCTCCCTACATCAACATGGGTTTGATTACACCAAGTGAAGTAATTAGCAGGGCACTGCGGCATCACGAAGTGCATGACACGCATTTTCCCAGTGTGGAAGGGTTTGTCCGCCAAATCATCGGATGGCGAGAGTTTATGCGTGGTATCTATCACGAATATGATGATCGACTGAATAGCAACTATTTTAACCACTATCGGAAAATGAAATCCTGCTGGTACGATGGTACCACTGGTGTTCCACCCTTAGATGACTCCATAAAAAAAGTACAGAAACATGCCTATACGCACCATATCGAACGATTGATGGTGCTAGGTAATATTATGCTTCTTTGTGAGCTTAACCCAGCGGAGGTGTATAAATGGTTTATGGAAATGTACATTGATTCCGCAGATTGGGTCATGGCACCCAATGTGTATGGAATGAGTCAATTTTCAGACGGTGGAATCTTTGCGACGAAACCCTATATCGGTGGTGCTAACTACATTAGAAAGATGAGCAACTATGGAAAAGGAGACTGGGAAGATATTGTCAATGGGCTCTACTGGCGATTCATTGCTGTCAATGAAGAGACCTTTGCCAAAAATCAAAGGATGTCTATGATGGTGGCCACCTTGC
>CAYYNA010000073.1:1856-10280 GCA_964472815.1 uncultured Roseivirgaceae bacterium | reverse complement strand
ATCCAAAGCAGATGAACGCCAAATTCCTTTTAGGAAGCTTACTTGTAGTACCACTACTCCCCATCATGTACGTGCAGGGAAAAAGAATCAAGGCAGCAATACCTTCACTCCCTGAGGCCCAAGGCACTCATGGTATTACCGAGGTTGGTGCAAGCGAAACACTATCATTGATTACAATAGGCGAAAGTACCATTGCTGGAGTTGGTGTAGAAACGCATGAAGAGGGTTTTACTGGCGCCTTATCCAGGTCTCTAGCTGAGGCCACAAAGAAGAATATTCGATGGCAAGTCTATGCACAAAGTGGCTTCACCTTAGCTAAGGTCACTAATACAATCATCCCGACCATAAAGGAAGAAGCTACCGATCTGATTGTCATAGGCATGGGCGGAAACAACGCCTTTGAATTAAACAGCCCTGATCGTTGGAGAAGAGATAGTATCAAGCTCATCCAGTCGCTTAGATCCAAATTTGAGCAAACTCCAATTGTCTTTGCGAACATGCCTCCTATCAAAGATTTCCCTGCTTTTACCCCTCTACTAAAAGCGGTCGCTGGGAACCTTGTAGAGCTCTATGCTCAAGAACTGGAGAAACTGTGCGGCAACTATTCGAACGTCTTATTCAACTCGGAAATCATTACCCTTTCAAAGTGGATTGAGCGATTAGACTACCGATACACGCCTCAGGACTTCTTTAGCGACGGAGTGCATCCTTCCAAGCTGACCTATGAAAAGTGGGCACAAGAGACGTCTGAGTTTATCGGTAAAAAAGTAGCGCTTAAAAAAGAATACAGGTTCCACTTCACTAAGTGGTTGAAATGAAAGATAAATCTTCCTTAAATCCCCTTGCAGCATAGCGTCATTTGCTTGCATATTTACGGGAATGAACCCATTGACCATTGTCTTAGTCATTGTGCTCTCCATTGGCTTCACGCAAGGAATCGTTTTTTCCGTCATTCTGTGGAGAAAGTCAAGTTCGGATCTGGTTGCAAACAAGTTCAAAGCCATACTGCTTTTTGTTCTTTCTTATGGGCTGCTAAATCAAGTGCTGAGACTCTTCGGAATAGGCTATTACGATACATGGTATCACCTCACACTTGATCTGAATTGGTCATATGGCCCTCTGATGTATTTGTATGTCAAGGCGCAAGCAGTGCAAAACTATCGGTTCACTAAAAAGGACTTTTGGGTACTCATTCCAATCATCGTGCAGATCATCTGCAGCGTATATGTGAGATCTCAGAACTTCTTCTGGGATGGCACCAGGGAGAGCTTGACTTGGCTAGGATATCACAGCTACGCTTATTGGCGCAATTACTCCACCGTGCCAATCATTGCAAGTGTTTTGATCATCTACTTTTCCTATCGATCATTAAAGCTGCTCAATAGGCTAGTGATTCAAGACGTAAACAAGGATAACCTTAAATGGGTGAAGAGCTTGGTACGTTTGTTTGGTTCCTACTATGTCTTAGTTTTGATCATCCTAGTAAGTGATTTAGTGATTTACCTAACCACGGTAAGCCCGGACTACTACTATTTCAAGCGCTTTTACTACTATCCTTTCTTTATTGGTATTGCTATTATTCTCTATTGGTTTGGCATATCCAACGTCATTCGGAGTGACCAACGGGTCCTGCTGAAACGGAAAGAACTTTCGAGCTCTGAAAAAAAAGGACTGGACGATATTGCTCAAAAGTTGGCAGCATTGATGGAAGCAGAAGAAATCTACAAGAATCCGGAGCTGACCTTGCAGTCTTTGGCTGATCAATTGGCTATCAAACCGTACCTACTCACCAAGTCACTTAATGAAGTCATTAAAAAGTCTTTTACAGATTACATAAATGAGTTTAGAGTGGCGAAACTAAAAGCGCTGGTCAATGATCCTGCTAACGATAAGTTCACTTTGCTGTCATTGGCTTACGAAGCTGGATTCAACTCCAAGTCATCGTTTAACCGGGCAGTCAAAAAGCATCTTGGGATCTCTCCTAGCGAACTGAAAAGCAAATCCTAGTAGGTTTCAATTTTTAAATTGAGACTACTAAGTATCTCCAAATGAGTCTCAATTTGCTAATTGAAACGGAAAACTTCAGGTTGCTTCAGATCATTGCTGAAACAAAAACGAAAAGTTATGAAAACATTCTTCTCAATCTTAATCGTACTACTAGTACTAACGAATCACAGCCAAGCTCAGGAAAAGCCTGAAGTATTATTAGGCAAATGGAAAATAGACATGAGTCCGGAAGACCCCAGCGACAGCAACTTTGCAATGATGGTTATATCTTCTGTAGGGAAAAATTCAATAGAAGGAACCTTTTACAGAGAGGGAGTAAAAATAAGAGAAGGTCGACTGCAGGTGTCAGGAGGAATCATTTACGGTGCGCTAGTCTCCGGTGACAACTCAGGTACGTACAACACCTCATTTCATCATAAGGAAGGTGTGCTTTATGGTACTACGCATTCCATAGATAAGGATTTCTTAGCAGTTTGGAAGGCAACTAAATCAAGCAAATAAATGATCAAGCACTTATCAATGAAAAATCTGGTTGTGATACTTAGCCTTTTGGCTTTCACAACCTGTTTTGGACAAAAGACCAGTGCCTTTTCTCCAAAATTCAAGAAATCAAGAAAGACCACCCATAAAATTTCCAAAGATCAGGAATATACTTTTGGATATTTAGAAGTGCTCGAGAATAGGGAAAAACCTAATGGCAATAAAATACAACTACCCGTATACATTTTCAGAAGCAGAAGTAAAAACCCGAAACCTGACCCCATTCTATATACGGTTGGTGGTCCTGGATATACTTCCATGCGCGCATCAAAGTATATGGAGTACTATAAATACCTTGATGACAGAGACTTTATCTTATTTGAGCAGAGGGGAACTCAATACGCAAAGCCAAGTTTAGACTGTCCCGAATGGTCAAAGGCCATATATGAATCCAATCTTCCGGACTTTGATCAGACCAAAACCGATAGCATTTTTCAACAAGCAGCTGGAGCCTGTAGAGATAAGTTGGTGAATAGCGGAATAGATCTAAACAGTTACACTACAAACCACATTGCAGCCGATATAAATGACCTCATGAATGTATTGGAAATAGAAGAGTACAATCTACTTACCATGTCTTACAGCACTAAAATTGGACAGGTATTAATCCGAGATTATCCTGAGAAAATCAGAAGTGTGGTAATGGATTCACCTCTTCCACTAGAAGTTAACTACGATGAGGAAAGTGTGAACAATCTTCTAACGTCTGTAGACAAACTACTTATTGATTGCGAAACCGATAGCAATTGCAATGCTGCTTTCCCCAATATCAAAAGTCGGTTCCTGACTTACTTAGAGGAGAAAACAAGCAATCCGTTAGAGGTAAATGTAGAAAACCAAGAGAATGGGAAATTAGAGACATTTAATCTTAAAGGTGCAGACTTGATAAATGTATTCTCATCAGCCTACACAGGAGATGTGCCCGATATTCCTTTTGAAATAAATAAAATACTGAATAATGATTTGTCTTCGATAAAAGAGCAGTTGCAATATTTATTGCAGGCACCTGGAGGTGGAATTGGAACTGGGATGCGTCTATCGGTCTGGTGTGCGGAAGAAACTCCGTTTAACTCTCAAGAAAAAATCGTTGAAGAGACAAACAAATATCCAGCGGTCAAGGGATTATTCCCTGCGGTCTATGATATTGAAGTTTGTGAAATTTGGGGTGTTAAAAAAGTTGCTGAAATTGAAAATGAAGCCGTAAGAAGCGATATACCTGTTCTGTTGATAAGCGGAGAATATGATGAGCAAACGCCCCCAAAATGGGCGGAATCAATGATGAATAACCTGACAAATTCCCATCATCTGATTTTTAAAGGTTGGAAACACGGGCCTACTACCAATTGGAGCAATCCGTGCGCTATGCAAGCAGCTAATGATTTTTTTAACAATCCAATTGAGAAACCAAAACCAGATTGTTTTGAACAAATTACAACTCCTGAATTCAGAACGGAATAGATAACTCCGGCAATTCGAGGATTTCTTTTAGTGAGTGTGACCACAAAAAGATGATTGAATAGATCATCAGGATTCTGCTAGCACATTCATAGCCATCTGTCGATGGCTTTTTTTGGTTTAAATTAGATAGAGGAATCGACAATAGTGAATGAATAGAAGTCTCCGCGGAAAGCTCACTCAAAGCAATGTTTTTCTGATAGATGGACTTGGAGCATTGGTCACCGGCTTCTTCCTCACCCTGCTAGCAAGATTTGAATCGCTATTTGGAGTACCTGGCCAACCGCTTCACCTTCTGGCAGTCATTGCCGCAATATTTTCTATCTACTCTTGGGTATGCCACCTGAGTAAACCAAGGAATTGGAGGTTACTGCTTAGAATAATCGCAGTGGCTAATCTGACCTACTGCTGTCTGACAGTGATACTAATTGGCTACTATTACCAATCAATTACTATACTTGGACTTCTCTACTTTTTGGGTGAAATGCTTGTTATTGCATTACTTGTAAATAGAGAACTCTCACTTGCAAAACAGTAGATTAAGATTAGTGCTATGAAAAGAATTGCCGTATTCTGTGGGTCAAAAAAAGGAAACGATCCTGCATACATTGAAGCTGCCAAAGAGCTAGGCAAGGAACTAGCAACTAGAAAAATTGAACTTGTCTATGGTGGTGGGGCTGTTGGCTTAATGGGAGTAGTAGCAGATTCAGCGTTGGAGCATCACGGAAAGGTGATTGGCGTCATTCCTGAAAAACTTTACGAAATGGAAGTTGCACACATGGGAATTACTGAGCTATTTCGAGTGAAAACCATGCATGAGCGAAAAGCACTTATGGCTGATCTATCAGATGCCTTCATTGCACTCCCTGGAGGAATTGGTACCATGGAAGAAATCATGGAAGTAATGACTTGGGCCCAAATTGGGTACCATACAAAACCTTGTGCCTTTCTGAATATCAATGGTTTCTATGATCACCTCATTGAATTTTTTAATCATATGCAGGAAAGTCATTTCCTATACAACCCAATTGAAGAGCAGGCAACCATTGTAAGTGAGGTCAAAACTTTGCTTTCTAAGCTGACTCCATAAAATTCCGGCTTCAGTAGTACTATTTTAGACTCTATCAACTTTTTGATTTTGGAAGTTTCATTTTTAAAAGAGATTTGATCCAATGAATTTCTTAGCTGAGTTATCCTCAAGAAGTCTCTCGCTATACTGGTTTGGCTGGATCTGCCTAATCGGAGCATTAGTAATGCTAGTATTGATCTTCACTACCACTGGCCAAGTGCTAGGAATCAATGCGTTTATAAAGCCACTGAAGTTCTTTCTTTCGACGGTGATATTTTCCTGGTCGATGGGCTGGTACATCTGGTATCTCAACATGCCAGGAACTCAGATGGCATTTTCATGGACTGTTATTGCCACACTCTCTTTTGAGCTGTTCTGGATTACTTTCAAAGCAGCGAATGGGGAGCTATCCCATTTCAATGTTTCCACTGCCTTCAATGGGATGATGTTTGGCCTGATGGGAATCGTCATCTCGATTATGACTTTATTCACCTTGTACATTGGCATCCTATTTTGTATCAAAGCATTTCCAGAATTACCAATTTCGTACCTCTGGGGCATTCGTTTGGGAATCATCTGTTTTGTGATCTTCGCTTTTCAAGGTGGAGTCATGGGATCACAGCTCGCTCATACAGTGGGGGCTGTTGATGGTGGCCCAGGTCTTCCTGTCTTAAACTGGAGCACAAAATATGGAGACTTGAGAGTTGCACACTTCGTAGGTATGCATGCCTTGCAGATATTGCCCTTGGTCGGATTCTACTTGCTTAGCTCTACCAGAGGTGTGATCATTTTTTCAGTGATCTATTTCGGCCTTTGTTTCGGGGTTTTTCTGCAAGCCCTACTGAAGCTTCCATTGTTCAAAATATGACCAAACCTTCAGCATAACAAACTGTTATGTTGACATGAGTAAAAACTACATCGTCGTTGGAGGAAGTTCCGGAATAGGCTTTGCTTTGACCAAGCAATTATCGGAGGCAGGAAATCATGTGACAGTCCTTTCCAGAAGTGAAGGAGAGCTTGGGTCCCTAGCAAATGTTACCCATATTTCGTATGACGTGACTTCAGATGAAGCCCCATCTATTGAGCTTGAACAAATTGATGGATTGGCTTACTGCCCAGGCACCATCAATCTGAAACCTTTTCATGGGCTAAAAGCGGACGATTTTCAGCACGACTTTGAGGTCAATGTAAAAGGTGCTATCAAGGTAATTCAATCCATCGTCCGTCAACTCAAAAAGCAAGATCATTCATCCATCGTATTCTTTAGTACGGTAGCTGTGCAGCAAGGCATGCCCTTTCACAGTTCAGTTGCAGCGAGTAAGGGAGCGCTGGAAGGCATGACTCGAGCACTAGCTGCAGAACTTGCTCCTAAAGTTCGTGTCAATTGTATTGCACCTTCGATCACAGATACTCCACTAGCTCATAGGATTCTTTCTTCAGAAGAAAAGAAAAAGAGTTCGGGTGAAAGGCATGCACTTAATCGGGTAGGTACGCCGGAAGAGATCGCCAAATTAGCTTCTTACCTTCTTTCTGATGATTCAGGATGGATGACCGGACAAATTATCAGCCTTGATGGTGGTATGTCAGCCATTAGGCCGCTCTAATGAAAATTCTTCTGACTGGATCTACGGGATACATCGGGCGCAGATTATTGCCCCGGCTGGTAGAAGAAGGTCATCAGGTGATTTGCCCCGTCAGGGATCGAAGACGGTTTGATTTTGAGGATTTCAGCGATGACTTTCTGAAACAGGTTGAGGTGGTAGAATGTGACTTCCTGGAAAAGGAGAGCCTCAAACACTTACCCCATAACATCGATATCGCCTATTATCTCATCCACTCCCTAAACTCGTCCAGTCTAGAGTTTGGTACACTGGAAGCATTGTCCGCTACCAACTTCGTTGATTACACTAATCAAACGTCTGCTGAACAAATCATCTATCTAGGCGGTATCGCTAATGACGATGAGCTATCTGAGCATTTGGCTTCCAGATTCAAAGTAGAAGAGATTTTAGAGAAGTCTAGCAGCGCTCTCACCTCCTTAAGATCAGCAATCATCATCGGATCTGGTGGTGCATCATTTGAAATCATTCGTGACTTGGTCGAGAAGCTTCCGGTGATGATTGCACCTAAGTGGCTCAACAGCAAGTTTCAGCCGATTGGGATAGCTAATGTGCTGGACTACTTACTTGGAGTACTTGGAAACGAAAAATGCTACAACAAAGCTTTCGATATTGGTGGCAATGATGTTCTAACATATAAGGAAATGCTTCTGCAATTTGCGGAAGTAAGAGGGCTTAAGAGGTACATCCTGACGGTTCCGGTTCTTACTATACGACTATCTTCCCTCTGGTTGTATTTAGTTACCTCCACTTCTTACCGCCTGGCCAGGAACCTGGTAAACAGTATGAAAAATGAGGTGGTCGTAAAAGACCATTCCATAAGACAGATACTTGATCTGAAACTATTTAGCTATAAAGAGTCTTTGCAAAGAACCTTTCAGAAAATTGACCAAAAGCAGATCATCTCCTCATGGAAGGACTCCTTCTCTAGCCCATCCTTTAATCGAGCGTTCTTGAACCAAATGGAAGCACCGACCCATGGCTGCTTCAAAGACATAAAGAAATATTCATTCACTAGAAAAGAGGATGACGTCTTGGAAAACATCTGGAATATCGGTGGATCCAGAGGCTGGTATTACGGGAGCTGGCTGTGGGAGGTAAGAGGCTTTCTTGACAAGCTTGCGGGTGGTGTTGGACTAAGACGTGGAAGAAGAAGTCCCAACGATCTAAAAGATGGCGATGCGCTAGATTTCTGGCGAGTTCTTGAAGCAATTAAAGAGAACAAAAGATTGCTCTTGTATGCCGAGATGAAACTCCCAGGTGATGCCTGGCTTGAGTTCAAAATAAGAAAACAGGATAAATACAACTTACTGATACAGACTGCTACCTTCCGACCTCTCGGTCTTCTTGGGCGGCTTTATTGGTACTTCGTGCTTCCTTTCCACGGTTTCATTTTTAGAAACATGGCAAAAAATCTCATAAAATATCAATCGTAAACATGACCAAGCCTACCGTAACAATTTTCTGGTTCAGGAGAGACTTCAGACTAAATGACAATCATGGCTTGTTTCAAGCTCATCAGGAAAAGCACCCTGTACAACCCATTTTCATCTTTGATTCGCACATCCTGGACGACCTGAAAAACAAGAAGGATGCGCGGGTTGAGTTCATCCACCAGGAGCTTACCAGATTGCAGGATGAGCTTACCAAGAAAGGATCTTCTATGGATGTCCGAAAAGGAAAACCCGAAGAGGTCTGGAGACAACTACTGGAGGACTATGATGTGAAGGCTGT
>CAYYNA010000073.1:0-1756 GCA_964472815.1 uncultured Roseivirgaceae bacterium | reverse complement strand
GGTTTTGAACCAGCCGAGATCGAATTTCCGTCCAGGGACCCTAACGAGCAGATCATCTCCAAATACGATGAAACAAGGGATACTCCGGCAATCCGAGGGACCTCTAGGCTTAGTCTGCATTTGCGCTTTGGAACTATCAGCATTCGGCAGTTGGCTCGTAAGGCTTTAAAATCGAACGAAAAATACTTGAATGAGCTGATCTGGCGAGATTTCTATCAGGCCATCCTCTGGCATTTCCCTCATGTGGTCAATCAAAACTTCAATAGCAAGTATGACGCTGTGGAATGGAGAAATAATGAGGAGGAGTTTGAAAGGTGGAAGAAAGGAAAGACAGGCTACCCAATAGTGGACGCAGGAATGCGGGAGCTCAATCAAACTGGGTTTATGCATAACCGTGTTCGAATGATTACCGCCAGCTTCCTAACCAAACACCTACTAATCGACTGGCGATGGGGAGAAGCTTACTTCGCAGAGAAGCTTCTTGACTTTGAACTAGCCAGCAACAATGGAGGTTGGCAATGGGCGGCTGGAACAGGGGTGGATGCACAGCCTTACTTTCGCGTTTTCAATCCATACTCCCAAACGGATAAGTTTGATAAGGACCTTAAATACATCAAAAAGTGGGTACCTGAAATCGAAACGCATCTCTACCCTAAACCCATCGTGGAGCACAGATTTGCCAGAGAAAGAGCGCTAGAAACCTACAAAGAGGCACTTCAGGGCTGAGATAAGACTTTCGCGAGCAATTTGACTGAAGTCATCTTTTACACTATCATAGGTCATATCCTTTCCTCTTAAATAAGCTAATCTTTAACTTTTTTAAAGAAGAATCATCTATGGGAGATCGCCTGGCATATTCAAACAAAAACAGGGAAGAACGCAACCAATTCACAAAACATCTCTTGAATGACGTCAAATGCCTTCGACTGATGTTGGAAAGAGGGCTAATTGAATCAGGAATTAAAAGGATAGGTGCTGAGCAGGAATTCTGCCTGATCACCAAAAACTGGAGACCCCAAAACAACGCAGATGAACTGCTGAAATCCATCAACGATCCACATTTTACCAATGAGCTTGCTAAGTTCAACCTGGAAGCGAACCTTGACCCAGTAAACCTCGACAAAGATTCGTTCACAAATATTGAGAAGCAGCTCCGGCAACTACTCTCAAGAGCCAAAATATTTGCTGACGACCTAGAGACTCATATTCTCCTCACTGGCATCTTGCCCACCATCAGTAAGACGGAGCTATCCATGGAGTACTTGACTCCAAAACCGAGGTATCATTCACTTAATGAGATGGTCAAAGAAATGCGAGGAGCTGATTTCAGCCTACACATCAAAGGGGTAGATGAGTTATCCATAACCCACGATTCTGTATTAATGGAAGCCTGCAACACCAGCTTCCAACTGCACCTTCAAGTTGATCCAGAAGATTTTGTAGATAGCTACAATTGGGCTCAAGCCATCTCAGGGCCGGTTCTAGGAATGTGCGCAAACTCGCCACTTCTTCTGGGTAGAGAACTTTGGAACGAGACGCGGATTGCTCTATTCCAGCAAAGCATTGATACCAGACAGTCTACTTACGCCCTTAAAGACCAGGTATCCAGAGTTAGCTTTGGTGAGAACTGGGAATCCGGAACCATTGCTGACATCTATCAAAACGAAATTGCCCAGCACAAAATCTTACTGACCAGATCAATTGATTCCGACTCACTTGCTGATCTTGCCGAAGGAAAAATCCCGAAGCTCAAAGC
>CAYYNA010000072.1:12241-14445 GCA_964472815.1 uncultured Roseivirgaceae bacterium | reverse complement strand
TAAGCAACAATATTCACAATCTTCTTTGGAACCACGATGACCTTTTTAGGAGACTTGCCATCCAGCCATTTTTGTACATTTTCGTTAGCCAGGGCTCCTTTTTCAATTTCTTCTTTAGCAGCATTTGCTGAAAACTGGATCTTGGCCCGCATCTTACCATTGACCATGATAGGGTATTCGATGGAATCTTCAACCAGGTATTTTTCTTCGTAAGCAGGGAATTTAGAATCCACCACTGAGGATTTATGCCCCAATAAATGCCAAAGCTCCTCAGCGATGTGTGGAGCGTAAGGGGAGAGAATAATTGTCATGGGTTCCAGGATCGCTCTTTTATTACACTTGGCAGATGAAAGCTCATTTACCGCAATCATGAATGTACTTACCGAGGTGTTTAAGGAAAGGCTTTCTGCATCCTCAGCCACTTTTTTGATGGTTGCATGCAGTGTCTTAAACTCTTCTTTGGTAGGTGCATCCTCTGTGACATGGAAGGAGTTGCCTTGATGAAATAATGCCCAAAACTTTCTTAAGAATTTAAATACACCTTCGATTCCATTGGTGTTCCAAGGCTTACTTTGTTCAATGGGCCCCAGGAACATCTCATACATTCGTAAGGTATCTGCGCCATATTTATCCACCAGGTCGTCTGGGTTCACGACATTGTATTTCGACTTGGACATCTTCTCGATTTCCCATCCGCAAAGGAATTTCCCATCTTCTAGTTCAAACTCTGCATCTGCTGCGTCCGGACGAAATTTCTTGAATGCCTCAATATCCATAACATCGTCTCTGACGATATTGACATCTACATGAATAGGAGAGGTGTGATATTTGGTTCGCAGACCTTTAGAGACGAACTTGTTTTCTCCATTTACTCTGTAGGCAAAATTTGACCGCCCCTGAATCATTCCCTGGTTGACAAGTTTCTTGGCGTACTCGTCCACTTTGATGAAATCAAAATCATAAAGGAATTTGGTCCAAAACCTGGAATACAAAAGATGTCCCGTTGCATGTTCTGATCCACCCATATAGAAGTCGACATCTTGCCAGTATGCAAGTGCTTCCTTGCCGCAAAATTCCTTTTCATTGTGCGGATCCATGTATCGGAAGAAATACCAGCTGCTTCCGGCCCAACCAGGCATGGTGGAAAGTTCATAAGAAAGTCCGGAGTGATTCCAGTCTTCTGCTCGCCCTAGTGGTGGGTCACCATCTTCGGTGGGTAGGTATGCATCAATCTTAGGTAGGTTTAGGGGAAGTTGCTCATCGTTAAGTAATTCTGGAGTGCCGTCTTCCTGATAGAATACCGGTATTGGTTCACCCCAATACCTCTGTCTTCCGAAGATGGCGTCTCTCAGCTTGAAATTCACTTTCCGTACGCCAATTCCTTGCTTTTCTACTTCATCTATTCCTCTCTCCATCGCCTCTTCCGGAGAAAGTCCGTTCAGAAAATCTGAATTGATGATTTTACCTTCTTTAGTTGGGTCGGCCTCCGTTTCTGTTAATTTTTGTGCATCGTTGATGATGGTGATTGGAAGATCAAAATGCTTTGCAAAGTCAAAATCCCTTTGATCTCCACTTGGTACAGCCATCACGGCTCCTGTACCATATCCCGCTAGGACGTAATCAGCAACGTAAACCGGTATTTGTTCCTTTGTGAACGGGTGGATCGCATAGCTTCCGGTGAATTCCCCTGTGACGTTCTTCGCATCACTCATTCGCTCTCTTTCTGAGCGGTTCTTAGCAAGGTTGACGTATTGCACCACAGCTTCTTGTCGCTCAGCTGTTGTCAAGGTTTCTAAAAGCTCACTTTCCGGTGCTACCACCATGAATGTTACTCCGAAAAGCGTGTCAATACGTGTAGTAAAAACACGAATGATTTCTTCTGAATTGGCAACCTTAAAGTCGATCTCTGCGCCGTAAGATTTACCAATCCAATTTCGCTGCATCTCTTTGATGGGTTCGGGCCAATCGATTTTTTCTAAGCCTTCTAATAATCGATTGGCATATGCCGTAATGCGCATGCTCCATTGTGGCATGTTTTTCTTGACCACTGGGTGCCCCCCGCGCTCAGAAAATCCATCTTTTACTTCATCGTTGGAGAGCACTGTTCCTAAGGCTGGGCACCAGTTCACCGTGGTTTCGGCCAGGTAAGTCAAGCGATACTTGAGAAGAAGTTCTTGCTTTTGTTTTTCTGAGTATTGATTCCA
>CAYYNA010000072.1:0-12141 GCA_964472815.1 uncultured Roseivirgaceae bacterium | reverse complement strand
TCGTCTTTCCAGTACTCCTGCCACTTTTTTTCGATTGCTTGAAAGTTGTATTCAGACATGTTTGATCCGTTCTTTTTTTAAAGCTGGCAAAGGTATAAGATGGATTGAAGAAATCACTTTGTAGATTGCGGAAACCCTTTTAGTTTTTTGATGTCCTTAACTCAAACTTTCAAAATAAAAGGAAATGAGAAACGTACTTATTGTCGCCTTAATTTGCTGTGCTGCTAGCTTCTTGAATGCTCAAGAGAGCGACTCTACCAAAACTGAACCCAAGCCGATCCCGCAGGATACTATCCCGCCTCAAAAAGAGGAGGTCCGTGAGCAACAAGAGGAGAGGGATACACCAAGAATTATCTATTACCAAAGCACGGATAATAACGAGCCTAGGAGAAAGACAAAGAGACGAGAAATCAAAACACTTAGTGGGTCGATGAGCCATAGTGGAGGTTTCGGTGCACTTTCATTTCGAAGCTCTGACTTCAATGATGAGTCCTTGGTTATGGCGGGTCTTAGAGGCGGATGGATCATTAATCGCACGCTAGGTATTGGAGTAGAAGGTCATGGAATTATTCCTACGACACAATTTGAAAATATCGAAGTGGGAGAGGAAGTGAGTCTGCTTGGAGGATATGGAGGAATGTTTCTTGAACTCATTTTCTTCTCGAATGAAGTGGTGCACGTGACTTTCCCGACATCAGGAGGGGCCGGATGGTTGGGTTACCACAGAAGTAATGATAATACACTAGTTAGTGTGGAAAGAGAAATTGACTCTGATGTATTTTGGTATGTAGAGCCTGGAGCCAACCTTGAATTCAATATCAGCCGAAACTTCAGATTAGCCACAGGTGTGAGTAAGCGTTTCACTCAAGACTTTGAGCTTCAGAATACGGCACCAGGTGCATTCGAAAAGATCAACTATTACATCACATTGAAGGTCGGTGGCTTTTGATGCTTGCCACCTCTAACAAAGTAGCAAACCCTCTTTTCAGAGGGTTTTTTGTTTAGTGCACACCTAGGTGTTCGTATTTGATCAGGTTCATGAGGCTTCTATCTTGTAATATCCTGTAAATCAATAAATTAATTGATTTGGCACCTTTTCTGTTCCAATGTGATGGAAGTTGATAATGGCCTCCTATGATTACCTATTTTAAGCTGTTCCTCAGAAACCTGAAGCGTAATAAACTCTTCTCCATCGTTAATATACTTGGACTGACAATTGGTTTTTTTGCCTCTACGTTGATCTACCTGTATGTTGACGGTGAGCTCAGCTACGACACGTTTCATGAGAAGGGTGATCAGATCTACCGAATCAATCAAACATTTATCTGGGGAGAGGACACAAAAAATCAGTTTTCAAGTACCGGCCCTGGTGTGGCCTACGCCATTAACGCAGAAATCCCTGAGGTCAAGGAGGTGTTGCGGATCCATACGCCTGATGTCAATCCCATCTCCTTTGATTGGGAGGGCGAGTATAAGTTCTTTAAGGACGAATTGGTGTTTGCCGTGGACACAAATTTCTTTGAGCTATTCTCCTTTCCATTAAAGTTCGGTGATCCAAAAACCGCACTCTCAGCTCCAAAATCCGTGGTGCTAAAGCCAGAAACGTCGGTTAGGTTTTTTGGTGAAGCCAACCCGATGGGGCAACTCATCGAGATGGACAATGGCGAAACCTACCAGATTACAGGCGTTCTGGAGGACGGTATTCCAAATTCTTACTTGGACGAGTTTGATCTCCTTATTTCGCTTAACAGCTTTGATCGGATAAAGAGATCGGATGACAACTGGATGTGGACCATGTTTGAGACGTTTGTTCTGGTGGAGGAAAATACCGACGTAGCTGCACTCGAATCTAAGATTCAAGAATTGCCAAGGAAGTATGCGATCGAAACATTAAGTTGGATGGGCTACACCTACGATGAATACATCGCTGCGGGCAAGGAATGGGATTTATTTCTACAGCCATTAACTAACATCTACTTATCTTCTGAAGATGTCATCAACCGATTATCACCTACGGGAAATTTCAAAATTGTGGTTGCGCTTACGGGAGCAGCTTTCTTTTTGATCGTGCTTTCTTGCATCAACTTTATCAACTTAAGTACCGCAAGATTTACTAGTAGGGCGAAAGATGTAGCAGTTAGAAAAGTCTTAGGTATTTCTAAGTGGGGAATCGGAAGACGATTCTTCTCTGAGTCCATTCTGTATTGTCTGGTATCTGTAGTCATTGCCTTTGCACTGATCCAATCCTTTATAGCTCCCATCAATCAAGCACTCGGGACGCAAATAGCATTTAGTCCTTTGCAAAGCCTTGAGTTGATGGTCTTCGTCCTTGTCCTTATTGCTGTCATTAGCTTGATCACGGGCTTTTATCCTTTCATTTTCTTCAATGCATTTAAACCATCAAACGCTTTAAAGGGCGAGATGAGGACGGGAAGGAAGGGGATTGCAGCGCGAAATGGGATGCTGATCACGCAGTACATTTTGTCTTTTGTGCTAATCATTAGTTCGTTGACGATCTATAAGCAGCTGAATTATGTCTTAAGCAAAGATCTTGGATTCGAGAAGGAGAATCTGCTAGTGATTGAAAACGTGCATTGGACAGGATCACCAGAGAACTTTTTGAACGAAATCGAAGGGATTGATGGTGTAGACCTTGCATCTTTTTGCGACGGTGTACCGATGCTAATAAATCAAGGAGATCAATTTAGTCCGGATAGACCGGAGGGGGGTTCGATTCCTTTGAACTTTACGGTGGCAGATGAAGACTATCTCCCAGCACTTGGTTTGGACTTAATGGTAGGGAGAGGGTTTGATAAGCGATTCCAAACAGATTCTAGTGGGATCATTATCAATGAATCTGCTGCCAGAGCGATTGGTTGGGCGATTGATGAAAGTATCATTAACCGGAAGATAACCAATTGGAGTGGGGAGTATCATGTGATTGGAGTGGTGCAAAACTTCAACTACTGGACGCTTTACAATCCGATCGAGCCCTTCGCGATCTTTAGTGAAGAGTCAAATGTCTTAGGAGGAAGACCTATAACCAGAGCCGCAGTGAAAATCACGAGTAATGACTTTTCGGGAGTTATTGATGAGATCTCGGCTAAGTGGTCGACTTTTGCTCTAAACCGACCATTTGAGTCACTGGAACTAAATACCCATTTTGAGAACTCTTTTCAGTCGATCAATAGGTTTGGAGGAGTACTGGCATTCTTTTCTTTTTTGACCATCATCATTGCTTCCTTGGGCTTATTTGGCATTGTGGTCTTTTCTATCGAGCAAAAGCTTAAGGAGATCGGAGTGAGGAAAGTCCTGGGTGCTTCGTTGCAAAGTATCGTGATTCTGTTTTCAAGGAGCTACGTCAAGTTGCTTTTGATCGCGTTTGCGATTTCCGCACCTTTTGGCTACTACTTTATGGAAAACTGGCTTTCAGATTTTGAGTATCGAATTCCTTTTAGTCCATTTACTTTTGCATTTTCATTTGTCATCCTCCTGGTGATCTCATTAGCGATCTCGATTTTTCATACGACAAAAGCTTCCCTAATGAACCCAGCCGAAGTGCTAAAGGATGAATAAGAAGAACTATTTAGGCTAATTCGGAAAGAGCCTCCAGAGATTTTTTGATATGGTAGTCTGCTTTCAGATCTTCTCGGAATGAATGCTGAATAATGCCGTCTTTGTCGATGACGAACGTGCATCTTGCCGATAAAATTCCAAAAAGGTAGGTAGAGACTTTGAATGCCTTTAGTGCCTGGCCGTACGTGTCACTTAATAAAGGAAAAGGGAGCTTTCGCTTTTCAACCACTTTCGCATGAGACTTTACTGAGTCTTTGCTGATTCCTATCACTTGGGTATCTAGTTCAAGAAAATCACCGAAGTGATCCCTAAATCCGCACGCTTGAGCAGTACACACTTGCGTATTGTCCTTAGGGTAAAAAAAGACAACTAAGGGCTTCCCAACAAAATCGGAAAGCTTGACGTCATTGTTATTGTGATCTTTAAGCGTTACCGCTGGTAGTTTATCTCCCTTTTTCAGCATTTTTTGAGTACGATAACAAGAGAAGAGGGAGAATGGTTAGGTCAACCAAAACTGCAAAGAACAATGATAGCGTAATGAAGAGACCCAGATAGAAGGTTGCTCCGAAACTGGAGAATAAGAAAAGGCAGAATCCTGCACACATGGTAATGGTTGTAATCAGCATGGCACTTCCGGCATGCTTGAAGGTGCTGTCAATTCTGTCATTAGTGGTCTGGTGCTTATTTTGCAAGTAGTAGCTCATCATATGTATGGTATCATCTACCGCAATCCCAAAAGCAATGGCAAAAATGATGGAAGTGGTCATCTTAAGGGAAACGCCAAACCATCCAATGAGCCCCGCTACCATCAGAAGAGGGATAATGTTTGGAATTAGACTAATAACCAAAAGCTTCCATGATCTGAAGTAAAGTCCCAAGATGACTCCAATGACTCCAATAGCTGTCAGAAGACCCTGCAAGATATTTTTTGAGAGTAGCTCATGGCTTTTGTCTATCAGGTAAGTCGTGCCGGTGATTTGATACTTGATTAGCGAATGATCGATGTTTTCTTCTAGAAACTTCAATAGCTTTTCGTTTCGTCTGGCAGTTTCGTAGGAGCCTAATTCAGGGAAGAAGCCGATCAGTCTGCCAACTTTACTGTCCTCAGTCACCAGGTTATCCATTCGCTTCGGGTCAATCCGGTTTTTAAGCCGCATGGTTCTCCTGTATTCTGTTTTATTATCTGGCGTTCTGAAATGCTGATTGAGGCCACCATTATTCACCATGGTAAAAAACTTCACGAAAGTGGCCGGTGATTGTACCTTGGCAATCGGGTAGTCATTGAGTAAATAACTCTCGATTTTGGCAATTTCATTAATTACGACTTGGTCCCAAATGTTTAAAGTTGTATCGGCAACTTCTACCCGTATCTCATAGGGTTTGGAGCCTCCAAGGAATGCATCGGCATACTCAAAGTCTTTCCGTATTTGTGAATCCTTGGGTAAGTCATCCAATAGGAAGGAGTTTACCTTTAGTTGAAAAACTCCTGGAATACCTAAGCACAGTATCAAGACGGTTGCCAATACAATCGGCCTCCTTTTCTTTGATAAGACGCCTGAAAATGAAGGAGGAATTTCCAGGGGATTCTTAGCGGCAGAGAATTTTGAAATGGACGCGACCAGTAACCCTAAGGTGAAAGTGATCAAAAACGCCATCAAGATGCCGATGGCTGCAAACAGGCCTAGTAACTGGACCGGTTCGGTGCTGATCCATAGTAGACTTAAGAAGCCGATGGCAGTGGTAATGGACGTGAGCAGGGTGGGAGTCCAGACAATTCGTAGTGCACCAAGTAATTCGTCCCTTTTGTTAGCTGCATTTGTCTTTTTCAGAGCGTTCATCAAATGAACGGCATCTGACATGGAAACAAAAAATAAAATCGGGGGGATTAGCGTACTTAGAAGGTTAATCTTTATTCCCAAAAATGCCATCAAGCCAAACAACCAGACGATCGAAAGTAGACTAATTAGAAATGGCAAGACGGCCGATTTGATACTTCTGAAGATTAGAAACAGCAATCCAAAGCTTAGGAGTAATGATCCCAAGAGAAACTTCCCAAAGTCCTCTTGCATGTATCTAATGAATACACCAGCAGCACTTAGTTTACCTACTAATCGGATTTGACCGAGCTGGTACTTTTTTGCTTTTTCTTCTAGACCATTTAAGATGGCCTCACTACGAACCGGGTCATTGAAGTGCTCATGTCTGAGATAAATGCTCATGGCATCTGCCTTTTCACTAAAAGCAGCTCTGTAGAACGGATTACCAAAAATTCTAATACTGTCTTTTTGAAGTTTCGAAGGATCGTCAATGTGGATCAGAGGAAATACCACCAGACCCGTTGGAGATTTGATGGCGTGCTGGAGGGAAAGCGGTGAAAACACTTGCACCACGTCATCGATTTTCTCAATCTCCACTTCGAAATCAGAAGCTCGTCGCAAAAAGCTGGTATCAAATACACTTCCTTCTTTCTGAAGAATGATGTGCATGAAGTCATTGTCGTATCCAAACTGCTCAACGTGTGCTTGGTACAGCTTACTTTCAGGATGATTCTTTGGGAAGAATTTCTCAAACTCAAAATCGAAATCAAGGTATTGAAGTTGCCAGCCAAAGAAGGAGGTGATGGCTACCAGTGAAATAGTAATAATGACCTTTCCCGGCCGAGATATTAACCATTCAACATATTTATTTAATGCCTCCAGTCTTTCTTCCTTTTAAGTTTAATTTTGTTACCAAACTACGAACAGTATGCAACAATACCTCAATCTCATGCAACATATCCTTGACAATGGAACCGAAAAAGGGGATAGGACAGGCACGGGAACAAAAAGTGTTTTTGGTCATCAAATGAGGTTTGATTTAAGTGAAGGATTTCCATGCGTTACCACAAAAAAACTGCACTTGAGATCCATTATTCACGAGCTGCTGTGGTTTTTGCAGGGTGACCAAAACATTAAATATTTAAAGGATAATGGTGTGTCCATTTGGGATGAATGGGCGGATGAAGATGGGAACCTAGGCCCGGTTTATGGAGTGCAGTGGAGAAGCTGGGAAACACCAGATGGCCGCAAGATTGACCAGATTCAAAAACTAATTGATGGAATTAAGAAGAATCCGGATAGCAGAAGGCATATTGTAAGCGCCTGGAATGTGGCTGATGTGGATCAAATGGCCTTACCACCATGTCATACCATCTTCCAATTCTATGTAGCTGATCGCAAGCTAAGCTGTCAATTGTACCAGCGCAGTGCAGATGTTTTCTTGGGCGTGCCGTTCAATATTGCTTCCTACGCGCTCTTCACCATGATGGTCGCTCAGGTTTGTGACCTGGAGCCTGGGGATTTTGTACATACGTTTGGGGACGCTCACCTCTATTCCAATCACATAGAGCAAGCGCAACTGCAATTAACACGGACACCACGAGCCCTGCCTATGCTAAAAATCAATCCGGATGTCAAGGATATTTTTGGATTCACATTTGAGGATTTTGAGCTCCTGAATTACGATCCGCACCCGCACATAAAAGCTGCAGTGGCAGTGTAACTTTTTTGTAATAAATCCAGTCATATAAACAACTAACTCTCTAAATGGCGGAAAGCAGCGGCATATTCGATATGATCGGACCTGTGATGATTGGCCCCTCCAGCTCACATACTGCCGGTGTGGTGAGAATTGGCAGGGTAGCCAATAAGATTTTAGGGGGAGTTCCGGAGTATGCTGATATCCTCTTTTACAATTCATTTGCTAGGACTTACGAAGGTCACGGCAGCAATCGTGCAATCCTTGCTGGTTTGATGGATTTTAAAACGGATGATAAGAGAATAAAAAACGCATTAGACCTAACAAAAGACGCAGGGCTCTCGTACAAATTCAGGTCAATTGGGAGCGCATCTACTCATCACCCAAATTCGATCAGAATAAAAGGAAAAAGGGATGCGAAGGAAGTGGAGATTTTAGGAGAGAGTAGAGGGGGAGGAGTCATCAGGATTACGGAGGTAAATGGCTTTGATGCCAACTTTAGCGCAAGTAAGCACACCCTGATCGTAGAAGCAGATGATGTGAAAGGGAGCATTGCATTTTTCGCGGAAGTGCTTTCGCAGGAGGAGTGCAACATCGCAACGATGACTGTTTCACGTACGGGCAAAAACGACTTGGCGTGTTTGATCCTCGAGATTGATTCGGGAATTGACGAAATAACTTTGAAATACTTAAAGAAGAGGACATGGGTGCACAAAGTCATCTATATCCCAGATATTGATTAATAACTATATGAAGCACCTTTTAGTCACCTTTTTGATTATTGTCAGCATTGCTGCGTCTGCACAGGAAAAACGTGTACTTACGCTTGAGGAGTGTATTACGATAGCCATCGAGAACAACCTGAACGTCCAGCGAAGCGAATTAAACCTGAGGACAGCAGAAGTAAACTTGTCGCAAGCCAATGCGCAGCGTTATCCGTCTTTGACCGCAAATGGAAGCTACGGATTCAACTGGGGTAGGAGTATTGATCCGAACTCCAACTTATTTGTCAACCAGCGGATTAGTACCAATTCCGTGGGTGCGCGAAGTAGCCTGCCACTGATCCAGGGTCTACAAATCACTAATTCCATCAAGCAATCACGGATGGATTTGCAGGCCAGCGAATTGGACTTGCAACGAGCAAAAAACGATATCTCACTAAACATTGCCTCCTTTTACCTATCGGTGATCTTGAATAAAGAACTCCTAGAAAATGCACAGTTCCAATTGGAATCCAGCAGGCAACAGCTAGATCAAACCAAAAAACTGGTAGCGTCCGGAGCATTGCCAATTGCTAACGAATTGCAGCTGGAAAGCCAAGTGGCAACTAATGAGGTGACCTTGGTGAATAACCAGAATAACCTAGACTTATCGCTACTAGATCTTAAACAAGCGTTGCTTTTACCTCCAGGCCAAGAGATCGATATTGAGATTCCAGATCTAAATGTAGTTGATGAGGAAATTGAAGCGATCAATTCACTAGATGTGTATGAATACGCACTGAACAACCAGCCGGAGATCAAAGCAGCTGATGCCAGAGTAAAGAGTTCCAATTTGGCGTTGGATGTGGCAAAAGGTTCTTTGTATCCTAGTCTTACCTTGGATGGAAACATCAATACCAACTACTCGGATGCGGTGGACCAAATTTTTGTGCTAGATGGTGGAGCCCCTACTATAAGAGAAGATCCAACAAACCTGCAAACTACTGGTGGAATTGATATTGTGCAATTCAACGAGATCCCAAGTGGAGGATTTCAGGATTATGGAGTGTCTGATCAGTGGGATGATAACCTGAGATATTCGGTTTCTGTAAATCTTTTTGTGACGATCATGAATGGGCTGAACAATCGCTCAAACATGCAACGAGCGAAGATCAATGTGCAGCAGTCTGAGGTGAACGCTAAGGACGAACGTAATGCCTTGTACCAGACGGTTGAACAATCGTATCGGAATGCGCTCGCTCAAAGCAGGACTTACAGAGCGTCAGTGAAACAAGTGGCTTCTTTGGAAGAGACCTATCGAGCTGTGGAAAACCAGTACAACAATGGCGCAGCGAATTTCACAGATTATCAAGTAGCACAAAACAACTTATTTGCAGCTCAAACAGATTTGAGTAGAGCTAAGTACAACTTTATTTTCGCACAGAAGGTTCTAGATTTTTACCTGGGAAATCCACTAACATTCTAAGATCCTAACACCAACTTTTATAACAATCAAATGGCTAAAAAGAAGAAAAAATCAAGTAATAAGATACTTTACATCCTTGGAGGGGTAGTTGTTGTCCTGATCATTTTTGCTATCGTAGGAAAGTCAGCAGGCCTTGTCGGACAAAAGAAGAAGATCCAGGTGGAGGTAGCAAAAGCTAAAAGAAGCACGGTCATCGAGAAGGTGAGTGCCTCTGGTCAAGTGCAGCCTGTAGTGGAAGTGTCTTTAAGTCCAGAAGTCTCCGGGGAGATCATCAAAATGGACATTGAAGAAGGTGATAGTGTGAGCAAGGGAGATTTCCTTTTGAGAATCCGTCCTGACAATTTCGAATCTGCTTTTCAGATTGCTCAAGCGAGTCTAAATCAGCAGTTGGCCAATCAGGCGCAGGCAAAGGCATCACAAGCTCGAGCGGCTGCAAACTTTGAGCGCGCAAGACAGGACTTCAATCGACAAGAGAAGTTGTTCAATGAAAAGGTGATCTCTGAAGCAGATTACCAATTAGCGGAGGCCAATTTCAAGATTGCTGAGCAAGACTATGAGTCGGCAAAGCAAAGTGTAAGCGCGGCAGAATACATCGTGAAGAGCTCTCGGGCCAATTTGGACAATGCACAGGAGAACCTACGTCTTACAACACTAACTTCTCCCATGAGTGGAATTGTTTCCAAGCTTCCAGTGGAAATCGGGGAGACCGTACTAGGTACTTCGCAGTTTCAGGGAACTGAAGTAATGCGAGTGGCTGACCTGTCCAAAATGGAGGTGAAAGTGGATGTGAACGAGAACGACATCATCAAGATCAGCGTAGGTGATACTACGATCATTGATGTGGATTCCTACTCTTACCTGGACAAGACATTCAAAGGAATCGTTACACACATTGCCAATACGGCTAACGATAAGATCTCTGCCGATGCGGTTACCGAATTTGAAGTGAGAATTCAAATTTTGAACAGCTCCTACCAGGATTTAGTGAAAGAGCAAGGGATGAAGTACCCCTTCAGACCAGGGATGACTGCCAGTGTGGACATCATCACGGAGGTAAGAAAGAACATCTTGACCGTTCCTTTAGCTGCAGTAACCACGCGAGCTGAAGAAAAAGGAGACGAAGAAGAAGGAGAAGGTGCCAGCACGGAAGATCTGATCGATGAGGATGCGAAAGAAGTGGTATTCGTCGTGAAGGATGGTGTTGCAGTGAAGCAAGAAGTAACCACCGGTATCAGCGATTTTGAAACCATAGAAATCTTGTCTGGTCTAGAAGATGATACGGAGATCGTATCTGGTCCGTTCCTTGCAGTCTCTAAAAGACTGAAAGATGGTGACGGTATAGAAGCAGACCGTGAGGAGGAGAAAGAGAACGATGCTGAAGAGGAATAGAAGACTTTAACGCAATTACAGATTTTGAAAACCCGCCATTGGTGGGTTTTTTATTTTTGTGCATAGTTCATGATTCCGAAGGGTCTCAGAGTCCTCTGCGAGTGACTCTGAGTAGGTTTTAAGTTGATCCAAGGGTTGCTGGAGGGAGGTGACGCAGCTCGAACAGCCATTAATGTAGCCGATAGAATTAATAATGAAAACGAATAAGAAAGTAATAATTGCTGGTTCCCCAATTTTCATTTTTGTAGTTCCAATTGTTGCCCAATTTCTTGTCTTTTACATCTACGAACGAAGAGGTTTCGACATTTTTGGATTCTTGGTTGTATCCTCACTATTGTATATCGTCTTTTTTATTCGCGTAGGCCTTTTATTATATTACTTTGAAATTCACGACTCATTGACGATAAGAAATAGATTCTTTTTTTGGTACAAAAAACAGATTGATTTTGAGAATGTGAGGTCAGTTAAGGTGCATGATAGAGCAGCAGGTTACACAAATATTAGTATTGATGGTAAAATCAAGGTTACGTGTAATTGGGTTGATACTGAGAGTTGGTTATTATTCAAAAGTTTGCTTGAAAGAAACAATGTGGAGTAGATTTTATCGATTTTTAGAAAATCCCTAGCTAGCGCGCGTTTTCAACGCGTGCTCAAACAACATTGAGAAGACATATCTTTGAGACATGTCTGAGAAGTATAAGTTCAGAAACCCTGAGGGTCTATATTTCACGACAAGCACTGTAGTCCATTGGATAGATCTTTTCACAAGAAGAGAGCTAAAACATGTCATTATTGATTCATTAAGGCACTGCCAAAAAGAGAAAAAACTACAAATCCATTCGTGGTGCTTAATGCCAAGCCACTTGCACATGATAGTTAGCACCAAAGGAGAGAGTCTTTCATCTATCATGAGGGATTTTAAGAAGTTCACAAGTAAACGAATTGTTTCAGAGATGGAACAGATCAATGAAAGTCGGCAAGTTTGGCTATTGAAAGCATTTAAGAATTCAGGTCAAGACTTAAGGCGCATCAGCAACTACAAAGTGTGGCAAGATGGCAATCAGCCGAAAGAAATAGAGACCAATGAGTTTTTGGATCAGAAATTATCATACATTCATAATAACCCTGTTGAATCTGAATTTGTGGATGAGCCTGAAGCTTACCTTTATAGCTCCGCTAGAGATTATAGCAGTATGAAGGGATTGCTAGATGTCGCTATTTTATGTTAAGGCACGCGTTAAAAACGCGCGCCAGCCTTGGGGCAATTTGCCGAAGCTAGGAATTAAGGAAGGCGATAGGTTCGTCGTTTCTGTTCCAATAGGTCACGAGAGAGATCCATTTTTGTTAGTTGAATATGAAGTTCCAGATAGTATTGAGGCTCCTCCTTATGGATGGGATAAGTTACCAGATTTTGTTCTCCCCGAATAGAATTCTACTGCAAAGTCTTTGAGACATGTCTGAGAAGTATAAGTT
>CAYYNA010000071.1:3617-14456 GCA_964472815.1 uncultured Roseivirgaceae bacterium | reverse complement strand
CTCTGCAGTTCTGCGCCAAGGCTCGACACTTCTACTTTTAGGGAGTCATTTTCTAGTGATGCGATCATGTGGTGAAGATAGATCGAATTGATCTTCTTTTCAGAGGCTATTTGCCTAGATAAGTGTCAGGAATTGGCAGGTTCTGGATCTTGAAGAAAGTCAGTTGATCAAAGTACCCTCTTTGAGCGAGGATTTTGTCATTAACCACATGGAAAAAACCGCAACCTCGTAAACCTAATGGATCTCTCCACTCCAAGATGGCCCACTCACCATCTTCGAAGATGTTTTCAATTTCACAAATCATCTTAGCTCTTCCAAATTCCGTTTCAAACATACTTCTGATGGCATCCTTTCCAATAAGCGGGTCAGTTACTATCTGATGATTCACAGCTTTTTCGTGGTACAGATCCATCATACCATCCACATCTGCCAGGTTGAATCTTCTGACCCATTCTGTAACTAACTCTTTCGGTTTCATTTCGAGGATATTGTTACATGTCTTGTCTGTAAAATTCCCCCACGACAGGCAAGTGATCTGAGACCATCCGCATCGAGTCTGGAGAAAAGAAGTATGGCACGTTTACGCTACCGGACTGCTCTTGTGCCATATTGGGATTTACCAACATGTAATCCAGCCTTCTTTCTGGTTGATCAGAGGTGTGAGTCATGATGGTGCTATCCATCGTGTCAATGAGGTAGTAGCTGTTTCCTGTATTGGTAAGCAAATCAATCTCGGAACTACTTAGGTAGGAATTAAAATCACCAGCCATCATGATATTTACTTGAGGGTCTAGCGCTAACAACTGTTGAAATTCACTCTGCAAAAATTGGATTTGACCAGTACGCATGGAACTATTTCGCTCACCACCCCCGGCTTTAAGGTGCACGCCGGTCAGCCAAAATGTATAGTTGTCAGCAGGAAAAACCTGCAGGGACCACATTCGTGTATTAAGATGATTTTGTGTTTGCTTTTCACCTTCCTCCGTAAGGTAGCCAGGGACAGGCGTTGTTACATCACCGTATGACTTCAAAACGCCCAATGGAAACCTGCTCATCAAAACTACATTCATATACCAATCTGGGCTCGGCGCTGCGGCAAAAAAGCGGTAATCTAGTTCAGGAAATGAATCTCTTGCTAAGGCCATTAGGTACTTTTCGCTCTCAAACTCTTGGAGCACCACTACATCTGCATCTGCACGTTTTAAGGCCTCCGTCAATAAAATGACTTTCTTGCCAAGATCTTCCGATGGGTTATCCTCTCTGGAATTATTGATGTAAGGGTCGTCATATGGATCCACAAAATGCTCCACATTCCATGAAAGTACCTTAAATGATTCCTTCGTGGTATACTCATAATTCACAGGCTTAGCAACAATCGATGAATCTGACAGCTGAAATTTGTCTGTCACAGATTCCGTGCTTGGTTGAGGTTGGCTACAGCTCCATAAAAGAGCGACCAGCAATACAGGTGAGATGTTTTTCATACCATCAAAGCTAAGGCTCTTACTTTAACAGCGTATTAAGATTTTGTCATTTAGAGGGGATAGAAGGATTATATCCGGAGAATTTCTTCTTGGCAAGTAAGAGTATAGAATCATCTGCTTCAAACTCTTCATAACACTCCGTCAAGAGGATTTCAAAGAAGCCTCCGAATAATTCAATGATTTCATCTTCAAGGTGATTGTTTACGAACATGCCCTTAAATGTTTCTGAACCTTCGCCTTTCCAAAACGAATGACACACGATCCCTGCTTCATTGAGAATCTCAGACTGTCTGTTGATTGACTTTCTTAACTCTTCGTCCGTTAAATGGTGAAGCACTTTATTGGAGTAGATACCATCAAATTTTCTTTCTGTGGTGAGTGAGCTCGCATCAAGATCTAAGAAATGACCTTCCGGGAATTTTTCCTTTAGTCGATCTAAGAATTCCTTAGAGAAGTCTGACCCGATCACGTCATAATCAGCCTTCAGTATTTCCCAATCAGTGCCTGGTCCAGTGCCAAGCTCTAGAACTGAAGATTTGGTAGGAAGGAAGTGTTTTAGTTTTTGGATCAACTCTTTACCATCATATCCCTCTGCCATTTTGATGTACTGATCAACGGATGATTTTGAATCGTAGTAAGCTTGCTTCACTTCTTTCTAAAAGACCTTAAATCTATTGGAAAAGGAATAAAAGCGAGTAGTGGCAAAGTGTTCCTTACTCATACTTCAGCGTATCTACTGGATTGATATGAGAAGCCTTGAATGCATGGAAAATGATGGTGATCATAGAGATAGCAAAGGTCAGCACTCCGGCCACCAGAAATGGCCATAGCTCAATACTGGTCCTAAAAGCAAAGCCGTTTAACCATTGTGTTAATGAATAATAGGATAGTGGTATGGCAATTAAGAAGGCTAAACCAATCAAGAGCATGAATTCTCTAGAGAGTAGTACCAGGATGCCCTTGGTCTCAATACCAAGCACTTTCCTCACACCAATTTCCTTCGTGCGCTGTTCCACATTGAAGGTGGCAAGGCCAAATAAGCCAAGACAGGCCACAATGATGGCTAAGATGGAAAAAACAAGTGTGATACTGCTTAGCTTCTGTTCTGATTTGTAGGAGTCATTCAATCGGTCATCCAAAAAGAAAAAGTCGAAAGGTCGTGCAGGTAAAACAGCCGTCCAAGCTTCTTCTAAGGAGCCAAGTGCATTTTCTAATTGTGTGCCGTCAATTTTTACCGCCACATATTTTATGAATAGGTTGAAAGCTCTTGGGTGAGTATTTAATGTAATCACCAAGGGTGCAATGGGGTGATGCTTAGAAGCAAAGTTGTAGTCCTTTACTACGCCCACTATCTGGCCTTTCATCTGATTTCGGAAAGAGAAACGCTTACCCACAGCCTCGTCTACCTCCCAACCAAGGTTTTTGACCAATGACTCATTCACGATCAAAGCCAGTGAATCGTCGGTTTGGATGGCTTGATCATAAGCTCTACCGTCTGCCAAAGGAATATTCATGGTGGAGATAAAATCGTGTCGCACGTTGAAGCGAGGGTAGGGCTTGGACTCATCCATTCCTTCAAATTGGTAATTACCCACCTGGAACTTCGAACCGACAATTTCCTCAACCGCTGTAATGGATTTGATGCTCGAGTTTTGCAAAGCAAGGGTCTTAAAACTTTCATAGTGATCACCCATTGGGCTCCTAATCACGGGAATCATCACAACGTTCTCTTCATCAAATCCCGCATCTTTGTTTTGTAGAAAATCCAGTTGCTTCAGGACAATGAATGCCCCAACAATCAGCATGATGGAAATTGTAAACTGGGCAGTTACTAAGATCCTTCTGAAATTAAGCCCATTGGTTTTTAAGTGATTGTTTTTAAGGACAGACACGGTCTTAAAGGATGAAAGGACAAAAGCTGGATAGAAGCCAGAAAGCAATCCGATAGCCAGAGAAAGCCCTAATAGACCAAAAGCGAAAATTGGTTGGAGCAGAATGGAAGGAGAAACAGATTTTTCAGTTAGGCTATTGAAGTACGGCAAGACCAAAATCACAATCAATACGGCAATGATTAATGAGAGCAGTGAAAAGAGGATCGATTCGAAAATGAATTGATTGACCAACTGACTCTTCATGCTGCCAAGTGATTTTCGAACGCCGACTTCTTTGGCTCGTTTATTAGCCCTAGCGGTGCTCAAGTTGATGAAGTTGATTGCCGCAATAAGTAGGACAAATACCGCAACCATCCCAAAAATGTAAATGTTGCTCATATCACTATTGGCCGTGATCTCATAATCCAATTTACTTGTTAGATGAATATCCTCGAGGGGTTGTAGCTCTAAGGTGATATCCTCTTTTACAAAGTCTGGAAAGTACTTCAATACAAATTCAGGAAACATAGCCAGTAGCTCGGAAGGCTGAGTGTTCTCCTCCAATACAATGTAAGTCCAGCAAGGATTCCAATACCAGCTTCCAGGATAACCACCACCAAAAGACTGCTTTAAGCTCGAAAATGAGACGATGAAGTCGAACTGAAAGTGCGCATTAGTTGGGGTGTCTTCCAATACACCTTTCACCACCAGGTTCTGATTGCCTTGGAACTCCAATATCTGCCCCATAGGGTCTTCATTTTCAAAGTACTTCTTGGCCATGGATCGAGTGATCAAGATGGTGTTCGGTTCATCAAGAGCGGTGGCTTTATCTCCGCTGATCATCTCAAAATCAAATACATCAAAGAAGGTAGAATCTGCGAAGAAAATATTAGGCTCGTTGAAACCCTTGTCAGCTGCCTTGTTTGCCAGCGCTAACGAAGGAGATTGAAAATTGAAGAAACGAACCGCATGTTCTACTTGTCGCCCAAAATCCAGTTTAAGTGCAGGTCCAGTAGGAAAGGGAAGGCTCGCAGAGTGTTCACCAACGCCTTCACTTTCAAACTTTTCTAGCACACGATAGATGCGATGTGACTTTGAGTGAAATTTGTCGTAGCTGAGTTCATCATTGATGTAAATGAAGATAAGTATCGCGCACGCGATTCCCATTGCCAGTCCTGTGAGATTGATAAAGGAATAGACCTTCTGTCTTAGGAAGTTGCGATAGGTGATTTTGAAGTAGTTTTTTAACATAGCAGCGTTGTTTGAGTTTTGAGTTTTTCCGTCAAAAGCAAGCGATCTCCAGCTTAAGTCAAGTGATTCCAGAATGTAGTAGAGGTCCGCTTTCCATTTTGAAAATGCGGATCTTCTTTCGATATATAGTTCAAGTAGGTCACCTCTAAGAATTTCAAGGTGCACATGAGGACAGATTTTGGCTAGGAGCCAGAGAGGCCACCGCGGGGGATTGAACTGGTCATCAGCTTTCATAGCTCCACTTGGGTAAGGTGTGATACAAAGAGGATCTCAATTCAAATGATTGATCCAGTGCTTTTCGACCGTATGAAGTGATTTCATAAAACCGCTTTCTTCGGCCACCACGTTCATTGGTCGCACCTCCTTCGTGAGAACTAATAAACCCTTTCTTTTCCAATCGATTGAGCGCAGAGTGTAAAGCACCAATGCTTGGGCTTCTTTTGGTTTTTTCTTTCAGCGTGTTTTTGATGGAAATACTGTAGGCATCATCATCTAGATTACCGACAACCAACAGAACCAATTCCTCAAATTCACCGAGCTGGGTATGCTTCATGGAACAATGATACGGATCAATTCTTAATTAGTTTCCTAATGGTATAACTAATTTATTTGTTCAATTAGGAAAACCGTTTCTAGGCTAACAAATGATTATTAACTATTTTCCGCTATACTAGGCAAACCTAACCTTTGGTGATAAGACAACTCTCGCTTTCTACACTACTCCTGTTTTTCTTTTTTGGATCTTTGGCCCAGCCATACAATTATCGATTTCATAATTATTCGTCCGATCAAATAGATGCAAAAGTGGTGTATTCCATTGCTGAGGATGCCTTCGGGTTTATCTGGATTGGGACAGAAAATGGATTGCGAAGATTTGACGGAAAAACCTTCAAAGCTTATAGTGCTCAGACTTTTCTAGGGCAGTCAATTTACGATCTAAAGCTAGATGACCAGGGCAACATTTGGATTGCCGCGTCGAATGGAGCATTTCTATTTGACCGAGTAACGGAGCAAATCGTTCGAATTTGGGACACGTTTGAAATTGTCTCGGAGGATGCGACAGCCATTGAGTTTCTTAATGAGAATGTTTGGATTGGAACCTCCGAGGGTTTGTATCGAATCAACTTACAAGATTCCAGTGCCACTTTGATTTCTAAAAAGACCAACAAGGAGGTATTTGGTGACGATATTTTTGATATTCTGGCTACAGAAGAGGGAGATATCTGGGCGTCAACGTTGGATGGAGGATTAATTCGATTCGACCAAGCTAAAGGCAACTTTATCAGCTACTTATCTGAGGGCCCGAACTCCATTTCCTCAAACGTTCTCAGAGATTTGGGCCAAACTAAGGAAGGGGAGCTGCTTATTGGTACAGAGGGTCATGGCCTAAACATTTTTGACAAGGAAACCCAAACCTTCCGGCAGTACGCGATTGATCTGGAAAACTACGATTATGCCTCTTCATCGGCTTATAGTATTCTTAGAGATCATCTTGGAAGAATCTGGCTGGGGACCTGGGCAAATGGTTTGATTCTGATTAACGAGCAGAAAAAGGAAACACATCGCTTCATCAATGATGCATTTGATGAAAGTTCCATTGGGGGGAACTTCATCATTACCTCTTTCCAGTCATCTTCAGGGGACTTGTGGTTTGGGTCATATGAATCGGGACTGGTAAGACTTAGTTTGGAGGAACAGAAGATTGTAAGATTTACGCAACACAACCAGGCGGGACAAATGCAGACAAGCATTACCAGGTCTGTATATGAAGATACCAATGGAATTGTGTGGATTGGCACGGGCCAGGGAGGCCTGTATCGATATGATCCTTTGACTGGTAAAATGGAAGGTTGGTTGAAGTCTGATGGCTCGCGGGATGGCATGGCAAAAGGTACTATTTGGTCGATCTCAGAATCAGCAGATGGGAGTTCACTCTGGTTTGGGACATCTAGAGGTATCGGTAAGCTCAATAAGAACAGCTATCAGATTGATTTTATTACTCCAGATGATTCAGACAATTCGTTGGTGGGAAGCAATGTGCTCAAAGTACTTGATGATAAAAATGGCTCCTTGTGGGTCGGTACTTGGTACGGCGGTCTTAATCGACTAGACCTTGCCACAGGACAATGGGAGTTCTACGGTTTCAGTGCAAACGATCCTTCTTCGTTGGCCTCCAATAACGTCAATGATATCCTAATAGATAGTAAAGGGAGAGTCTGGGTTGCTACCGATGAGTCCGTCAGCAGATTCTTAGGGAAGGAGAAAGGCTTCACCAACTATCCGGTTTACGGATTGATGCTCGCCGAAGACAAAAAAGGCAACATACTAATTGGTGATGGTGATTCCGGTCTTTTTTACTTTGATGATCGCACCAATCAAGTAGTTCCATGGCCGCATAATCAGAAGCTCAATGCTCTAGATGTGTATTCGATTTTGGTGGACGATGACAACAAATACTGGTTACATTCAAGTAATGGAGTCGACATTTATGATCCCGTAGCAAACGAAGTACAACATCTAGCAATTTTAGACGGTATATCTGGAACAAGTAGTATAGCCCGAGCAGCATTTCAAGGGCCTACTGGGCTAAAGTATTTTGGAGCAAGAGAGGGATTATCTGTCTTAGATCCAGATGATCTTCCAATAAGAAAGCAGCCTAGGCTTCTCTTCACCGACCTTTTGCTACTAAATCAGTCGGTGGGAGTATCTGATTCTACAGTCCTTTCCATGAATATTGAAAACACGGATTTACTGACCTTGAGCTACAAAGACTACATCTTTGCTCTGGAGTTTTCTGCGCTCGACTATCAGCATGGCGAGGAAATCCGTTACTCCTACAGACTCGATGGGTTTGATCAAAATTGGATCCGGACTTCCAGCGAAAGTAGAAAAGCGGTTTACACCAATGTACCTCCAGGAGAATATACCTTTCTGGTCAAAGCAGAAGATAAGTACAGTAGCTGGGAGCCAATTGAAACCCAAATTAACATAAGGATCATTCCGCCGTGGTGGCAAACCAAATGGGCGATTGCCGCATTCATCTTCGCATTTGGCATGACCATCTACCTTTTCATTAATGCAAGGGTGTCTCGAGTGAAAAGGCAGAAAACGATTCTCGAGAAAGAAGTGAAAAACCGTACATCTGAAATTGCTAATCAAAAGGATGCCCTGGAGGAGCAAGCACGGACGCTTGGTGAGATGAACAGTCAGAAAAATCGGTTAATCGGAATAATATCTCACGATATTAGAAACCCACTGGCCTCCATGAAGAGCATCCTAGAGTTATTAGACCCTAGCATACTCACCAGCGAGCAGCTTGAGGACATTCGCAATCAAATGGGCCGACAGCTTGAGGGATTGACGGAATCAATCATTACTCTCTTAGATTGGGCCAAAAGTCAAATGGACGGTGAGGAGATGAAAGTAGAAGCCTTTGATCTGCGAGCGCTATCACTTGAAATGGAAAAACTCTATGAGGTATCCCTCGAAAAGAAAGGTGTTTCTTTAGTTAACTCTGTTGATATGGGAAATTTAGTATCAGCAGATGCCAATCAGATCAGGGCTGTTTTGAGGAATTTGATCAGTAATGCCATCAAGTTTTCTAGCTCGGGTGATTCCATTCACATGGAAATAAAGGAGTCGACGAACGAATTTGTAACCGTCGCAATTAGGGATACCGGCAGGGGGATGACAGAAGCAAAAGTAAAAGACCTGTTTTCCAATCAAGTGGTATCCACACGAGGTACATCAGGAGAAAAGGGTATAGGGTTAGGTTTGATTTTGGTAAAAGACTTTGTAGAAAAAAACAAAGGGGTAGTTTGGGTGGAGAGTCAGCCACATAAAGGATCCACTTTCTATTTCACTATTCCGACCCCTTAGTTGCGAACACATGAATCCAAGGATCAATAATAAGAATGGAATTAAATTGGGAAATACGAATTCAAAATGCTTAGTAAATGAATCGAAGAGAAGCAATTAAGAAATCTAGTTTATCGGCTTTAGCACTAGGGACACTGCCAAGCTTATCATTTCTTGTGGAAAGCTGTGGCATCCAAGAAGCCTCCTATGTTCCTGTGAACCTTACTGTTGACCAGTACAAAGTGGTTTGGCAAATTGCAGAGACTATCTTACCAAAAACTACTACCCCAGGTGCAAATGAGGCCGGGGTTGCTCCGTACATAGACTTGCTTTTTTCTGGATATTTCACAGATGAAGAAAGTGAAGAGTTCAAGACCGGCCTTGATGAATTCGCTACAGTTTCTAAGGAAAAATTGCAACTGGATTTTGCTGATGCCACCGAACAGCAAAAACAGCAGTACCTTCTAGATTTGGAGGAAAATGCAGCACCTGATGACTTTTACAAGTCGATTAAAGACATTGTTCTCTGGGCGTACTTTACTTCCGAAGTGGGCATTAAAAGCATGGATTACAAACCTGTACCAGGCAAGTACAGTGGATGTACAGAAGTAGATATGAACACCAAAAACCTAATAGGAAACCGATGGTCTTAAAGTCGAATACAAATTATTTTGATGCCATAGTGGTGGGATCAGGAATGTCTGGAGGGTGGGCAGCAAAAGAGCTTACTGAAAATGGTTTAAAAACATTGGTGCTGGAGCGAGGCAGGTCCATCACCCACATCAAGGATTATCCCACTACCCATAAAGCAAAGTGGGAATTTGACTATAGACAAGAGCTTTCGCTAAAAACCAAGGAAGAATATCCCAAGCAACAGAGCGTATACGCTTTCAGTGAGTCGACTAAGCACTTTTTCGTGAAAGACAATGAACATCCGTACACCAACGATGAGGATAAGCCATTTATGTGGAGAAGGGGGTATCATACCGGCGGTAAAAGCATTTTATGGGCGAGGCAATCCTATCGCTTGAGTGAGATAGACTTTGAGGCCAACTTAAAGGATGGGCACGGAGTGGACTGGCCTGTCAGGTATAATGATATTGCTCCCTGGTATGATTATGTGGAAAAATACATCGGAATTAGTGGACAGAAAGAAGGCCTTAGACAGCTACCAGATGGCGAATTTTTGCCTCCCATGGCCATGAACTGCGTAGAAGAGCATTTCAGAGATGCGGTTAAAGAAAAGCTGGGTCATGTTGTTACTATCGGGAGGTGTGCACACCTGACCGTCCCCCACAATGGAAGGGGTCCCTGCCAATACCGAAATATGTGTGAAACTGGCTGCCCATATAGCGGCTACTTTAGTAGTGTAAGTGTCACTATTCCTGATGCACAGAAGACCGGTAATCTCACGCTAAAGAACCACGCGATAGTGCATTCGGTCATTTACGATAAGGAGACCGGAAAGGCTGCAGGTGTGCGAGTGATTGATGAAAATACGAAGGAAACCACCGAATACTTTGCCAAGGTGATCTTCTTATGTGCTTCCACGGTGGCCACTACGCAGATCATGCTAAACAGCACTTCACCGGACTTTCCTTCTGGAATTGCCAACACCAGTGGTGTGCTAGGTCATTACATGATGGACCACTTTATTACGGGTAATTCTGCTAATGTAGATGGATTTGAAGATGGTTATTACGATGGTCATCGACCCAACGGGTTCTATATCCCTCGTTTCCACAATGTTGATTCAGAACATCCCTCTTTTGTAAGAGGCTTTGGTTATCAGGGAGGAGCATTCCGTCAGAGTTGGTGGAGAGGCAGTCTCGAGGCGGGACTTGGTGGAGCATTCAAAGATGAGTTGATGAAGCCAGGCCCTTGGAGTATGAGTTTTAGTGGTTTTGGTGAGATTTTGCCGTACTACGAAAACCATATGCGGCTTAATCCAGACGAAAAAGATCAGTGGGGAATGCCACTGGTACATTTCAGTTGTGAGCTGAAGGAAAATGAGCTGCAAATGCTGAAGGAAATACATAATTCCGCAGGTGAAATGGTAGACGCTGCAGGATTTAAAGACTTTTGGCATGAGGAACAACCGATCAAATGGAAGTTTGGTGATGGGATTCACGAAATGGGAACTGCACGGATGGGTAGGGATCCTAAGACCTCTGTCTTGAACAAATGGAATGCTTGTCATGATGTGCCCAATTTATACGTGACAGATGGCTCTTTTATGACCTCTGCAGGTTGCCAAAATCCATCACTTACTTACATGGCCTTTACTGCAAGGGCAGCCAATCACGCGATTGAAGAAATGAAGAAAGGAAATTTGTAAAAAGGCAGACTAGAGAGACTTTTCAATTTTTTCTACA
>CAYYNA010000071.1:0-3517 GCA_964472815.1 uncultured Roseivirgaceae bacterium | reverse complement strand
AAGAACTCCAGCAAAATTGATGAAGGGACCTGTGTGATTAGTAAGGACTCCCTCATGAAAGCCGTTAGGAATTTTATCAGGATCTGGACTATAAAACTCTACCTTGTATGGCCACACCTGGGTATCGGTAAATGTCTTAGGGTCGTTTAACCAAATCCAAACTGACTTAGCGCTGGCTTTTGCCAAAACATCAAATGAATAGCTGTGAACTTTGAATCCTGGAGGTTGAGGTTGAATCATGTGATACTTCGTTCTGGTAATGTCTGAGGTGATGCGGAGTTATTACTCCCGATGAAAAATGTCATAAACCCGATTCCGAAATATTTGACTTGTATGGTACCGAAGGAGTACTCAAAGAATCCCCAAAGCAGATAAGAAGTGACCTTACTTTTTCCCATATGATTCAGGTCCTGAATGCTTAAAACTGATCCTTGATGAATCTTGCCATAGTCGACTTGCAGTCGATTGAAGTATCGACTTTCAGTTGGGTTTCCTAGAATTAGAAAGCCAATTAAGATTGCCGCAATGAGGTTTAGCTTGTTCTTCATTATGGCATTATTACATCGTGATCAAGGTCCCTGAAAGCACTCGATCCGCAATAATTGCTGCTTTTTCTCCTGAGGTCATGGCAGCATTTAACGATCCGTTCAACTGGTAGTCGCCAGCTAGGGCAATATGATCTGTCAATAGACTCTCACTTTCATCTCTATCAAATTGCAAATCCTGCAAATTTGGAAGTGCGTGTGGGATGTTATAGTGATGTAAGTAAGTTGGATCATCAATACCAAAGTCTTGAGCCAACTCATGCTTTACTACCGCTACCAACTGATCTATAGGGAGCTCATGATCTTTTACAACAGTAACCGACAGCAGTTCTTCTGTGCCTTTTTGATCCGTCTCTATGCTTGTTGGGTAAAAAATATTATTGGTAAACCTGTCCTTTGATTTATTCAAACCTATGATGGGCCTAGAAAAAGACTTACCTGAGGTGGTGAAATAGATATTGTCACAACTTTTCCACTGAAGAGAAGTGGTATAGTTGTCCACTATTTGCTCAGGGTTCGTAGCTATAATGGTAAATTCAGAGTCCATTTTTTCGCCATTTTCAAGCGATAGGCTATTAGCTTTTACCTTTTTAACCTTAACTCCAGTCCTAATTTCTGTACTAGTAAGTTGGCTTTTTAGTTGATTACTGATGACACCAATTCCACCTTTCGGTATCATCGCACGACCTTCTCCAAACATTTTGTAAACAAACTCGAACATGCGACTAGAGGTGTTCAAGTCAGGTTCAAGATATATGCCACTGAAGAAAGGCTTAAAAAAAGAATTAATAACCTTATCAGAAAACCCCAGACCCTGAAGGTAGGAAAGTGTGCTTTCCTCAGGCCTGCTGAAAATCTCGCTCAGTTCATCTTTTCCAAGTTTACGATTTAGTTGGAAGATTTTGAGCTTATCAGTTAATGTGGCTGAAGAGGAGAAAACAGTAGGAAATAAAAATGATATGTCCCGAAGAGGATCACCAAAAAAGCTACCTACTCCATCCGAAAAGATTAAAGCACCCGAATCAAGAGGCTGCAGATCCAACTGATTGTAGTCGAGGTATTTGTTTGCCATCGGGTAGGCTTCCAAAAGAACTTGAAAACCTCTATCAAGTTGGTAACCTTCTACTGTATCGGTTTGCACTCTTCCTCCAACAGCGCTATCAGCTTCCAAGATTACAGGGCTATATCCCATCTTCTCCAAGTTGATAGCCGCCACAAGTCCACTTACACCGGCACCAATAATATGAACGTTTTTCCTGTCAGAACTTTGCGTCATTGCCATATAAACCAAGTTATGATAATTGTGTTTATTGCCATTGATGAATAAGGAAAAAGTAATCCAATACTTGGAAAAGCAAGTTGACTTGCTGAAGAAGGAAAAAGCCGCTGATTACGCTCAGTACCAAGAACGAATGATGCATACATCCATTCAGGACAGGGTTAAGAATGGGGTTACATGGTATCCTCTAAGTATTGAAAATGAGTTCATTAGTACAGGAGAAAGGATAACTGTAGAGGTAAGGAGAAAGAAGAACTTAGGAGGGAAGCCCGCATTTCAGGTAGGAGTAGTGGTCGGCATTTTTTCAATTGATGAGAAAAAGGATAAAGTAGTAAATGGAGTTGTTAGCCACATCAAGGACGATTTGATGCGCATTGCGCTAAACCAGTCTTTCTTACCAGACTGGTTTTACCAGGAGCAATTAGGCGTGAATCTCTTGTTTGATGACGGAACATACCGTGAAATGAATCGAGCGCTCCATCAGGTGATTAATGCGCAAAATGATCGATTAGCAGAACTAAGAAACATCTTCTATGGAGTGAAGCAGGCAACATTCTCCAATAATTATGCTTTTGAAATTCCGTCCTTAAACGCTGTTCAGAATGAAGCATTTTCCAAAGTCTTATCTGCCTTGGACATTGCATTCATTCATGGCCCCCCAGGGACTGGAAAAACTACTACACTAGTTAAGTGCATTAAAGAAGCGGTTAACCGAGAAAAACAAGTCCTGGTTTGCGCTCCGAGCAATGCAGCTGTCGACCTTTTGGTTGAGAAATTGAGTCAGGAAGGGTTGAACGTTTTGAGGGTTGGTCATCCGGCGCGGCTGACTCATGATGTGATTGAGAATAGTTTAGATGTAAAGATTAGCAAACATCCAAATTTTCACCGACTGAAGGACTTACGCAAGAAATCTGAGGAGTTCCGCAGTTTAGCTGGTAAATACAAGAGGCAATTTGGCAAGGAAGAAAGACACCAACGAAGCTTGATGTATAGGGAAGCAAAGGCCTTGAAGAATGAATCGAAAGAACTAGAAACTTATATCACGGACTCATTGGTGGATAAGTCTCAGGTTATTGCGACGACTATTACTGGTGCCAGCAACCAATTAATTACGGACAAGATATTTAAGTCGGTCTTTATTGATGAGTCTTCTCAAGCCTTAGAGGCCGCTACTTGGATACCTATGCTAAAAGCAGATCGCGTGATCATGTCTGGTGACCATTTCCAACTCCCTCCAACGATCAAATCGCTGGAAGCAGCAAAAGAAGGATTAGAGGAAACCTTATTTGCTCGAGGGCTAGAAAGTCAGTCATCAGCTGTTACAATGCTGGAGGTTCAGTATCGGATGGAACCAGCAATCATGGGCTTTTCAAGCAAGAGATTCTATCAAGGCAAATTGAAGGCTTCAGCATCTGTATTAAATAGGAAACAGGTTTTTGAGGAGAGTGTGCTTTTTGTTGATACTGCTGGAGCAGGTTTCCAAGAAAAAGTGAAGCAGGAAACCTTAAGCACTTATAATGAAGAGGAGGCAGCCCTACTGGTCAAATTGCTAGAAGAGGATAACCTTGATGGATTGAGCATTGGAGTGATAGCTCCCTACAAGGCGCAGATTGAAGTACTTAAAAAGTACATTGACAAATCTGAGAAGCTTATTGAAGCAAGACCAAGATTGGATATCAATAGTGTGGATGCC
>CAYYNA010000070.1:2644-14523 GCA_964472815.1 uncultured Roseivirgaceae bacterium | reverse complement strand
GTGAGAAAGCGAAAAAGCTGGCGGAGAACGAACTTGATAACCTAAGAAAAATCGAGGAGCTCAAGGAGAACCGAAGCTATTTCAGAGTAAAGAACCTGAGCGAAATAAATACCGCCAACGCAGAGTATTCGCCGGTATACAGTAACCAATATCTTTACTTTACAACAAATAGAGATGGCGGCAAAATATACCGCACCACTGGTACGCCATTTACAGATATTTATCGCGTTGCGTCTCGTGGTGCCAATGTAGACCTGTCGACGCTCAAAGCGCTTGATCCAGCAATTAATCACTTAGATACGAATGAGGGTTCAGTTGCCATATCTCCAGATGGTACCTCTATGATTTTTGCGAAAGGAAACAATGGAAAGGCAAAAGGCTATAGTGAAGTAAACCTCTTTTTTACAAGGTTTAGAAATGGGCGCTGGTCTGAGCCTGTCCCGCTTTCGATCAATGTGGCGGATGCGTGGGATTCAGCTCCTGCATTTAGTCCGGATGGAACATCTCTTTATTTCTCTTCAACCAGACCGGACGGTTTTGGTGGGGCTGATCTCTATGTTGCCAAGGTGAATAGGAGAGGAAGATGGGTTGATGTAAGAAACCTTGGGCCGGAGATCAATACGGCTGGAGATGAGGTTTTTCCGTTTGTGAGCGAAGATGGAAGCTTATATTTTGCTTCAGACGGACATCCGGGATTCGGCAAACTGGACTTGTTTCAGGCAGTGAGAGAAGGCGGAAAAGTCAATGTACAAAACCTGGGGGAACCGATGAATTCGTCTGCCGATGATTTTAGCTTATTTCAGTTTAACCTGAGCCGAGGTTTTTTCTCTTCAAACCGAAAAGGGGGAAAGGGAGATGATGACATCTATACTTTCATAAATGATGATCCGGATTTGAAAGTGGTGAACTACTTCCTCACTGGAATCACTGTTACCACTGACGATGCTGGTGAGGAAATCATCCTGCCCAATACAAAAGTTCGCCTGTCTGCAGATAACGAAGCTGTTCTAGACGAAGCTTTTACAGGAGGAGATGGGCGATTTAATTTTCGAGTCTATCCAGAGGAGCATTACGAACTGATCAGTGAAAAAACAGACTATTTCACTGTCAGGAAAGATTTCAGTACGATCGGTAAATCCGTCGACAAGACTACTTTAACTGAGGAGGTGACGAACATCACTTTTGAAACCAAGATTATGATGGATCCTATTGTTTTGGAAAAAGCAATCGTTCTAAACAATATCTACTATGACCTGGACAAAGACAACATTAGATCTGATGCAGCAATTGTCCTGGATAGTTTGGTTCAAATAATGGATGATAATCCAGAGATTTTTATTGAGCTGGGATCGCATACAGATTCTCGTCAAACAGATGCCTACAACATGGATCTTTCTCGAAGAAGGGCTCGTTCTGCGGTAAATTATATTATTGATCAAGGGGTAAGCTCTGATCGTATTGTAGCTAAGGGATACGGAGAGACTCAGTTGCTTATTAAGAACGCTCAGACAGAAGAGCAGCATCAAAAAAACAGGAGAACGGAATTCAAAGTGCTCAGTTACAATCCTATTGAAGGCAACGATGAGCTTCCTCCCGATCAACAGGTCGATGAATATGATCGATTCTTTCAGGATACCGAGGAAGGAAATGGATAAAGTTTTTTCTTTGTAAGAAAAAACCCCCAATGGCCAATCGCTATGCGCAGCGAGGAGTATCCTCAGACAAAGAAGATGTTCATTCAGCAATAAAAAATATTGATAAGGGACTCTTCCCAAAAGCTTTTTGCAAAATAGTAGAGGATATCTCGGGAGATCCGGAATACTGTACCATCATGCATGCAGATGGCGCTGGGACCAAATCTTCCCTGGCCTATATCTACTGGAAAGAAACGGGCGATCTAAGTGTTTGGAAAGGGATCGCTCAAGATGCGATCATTATGAACATTGATGATCTGCTTTGTGTGGGCTGCACTTCCAATATTTTACTTTCGTCGACCATTGGAAGAAATAAGCAATTGATTCCTGGAGAGGTGATCTCAGCGATCATCAATGGTACCGAAGAGGTGCTACAAATGCTGAGAGATCATGGTGTGGGCATTAAGTCAACTGGAGGTGAGACGGCAGATGTGGGAGACTTAGTAAAAACAGTGATTGTGGACAGTACGGTTACTGCGCGAATGAAGCAAAGCGAAGTAATTGACAATGCCAATATCAAGGCAGGAGATTTGATTGTCGGGCTATCATCGTACGGGCAGGCCACCTACGAGCAGGATTACAACGGCGGGATGGGCAGCAACGGCCTTACATCGGCAAGGCATGATGTTTTTTCAAAAGAGTACGCTTTTAAATATCCGGAAAGCTATGATCAGAATGTCCCTGAAGACTTGTCTTACAGTGGTTCAAAAAAATTGAATGATCCTGTTGAAGGCGTGCCGTTGGACGCTGGGAAATTAGTCTTATCACCCACTCGCACGTATGCCCCGATTATTCAGGCGATATTAAAGGAACTCCGATCAGAGGTTCACGGTATGGTTCATTGCAGTGGAGGAGCTCAAACCAAAATCCTTCATTTCGTGGATGAAATGAGAATCATAAAGGATAATTTCTTGCCAGTCCCACCTTTATTCCAAATGATTCATGCAGAGAGTGGCACAGACTGGAAAGAGATGTACAAAGTTTTCAATATGGGTCATCGCATGGAGATATATGTTTCTGAAGAATCTGCAGACGAGATCGTGGAGATCTCCCGTTCATTTAATATCGATGCTCAAGTCATTGGTCGAGTAGAGCCATCAGATAAAAAAGAGCTCATTATCCAAAGTGAGCATGGTGTGTTTGAGTATTAATTGTCCTACTCAAAACAAAACGATGAACTTGAGCAACTTTGAAAGCTCTTTTTTCGCTTAAACCTGCATGCGAAAATTATTAGTTATGCTGATGCTGGGAGTTTCTCTCAGCTTGCTAGCACAAGATAAGCCCATCGTGATTGTGGAGTTATTTACATCTGAGGGCTGTTCCAGTTGCCCCCCTGCAGATCGATTGTTGTCCTCCATTGTCAATGAGACATATCCTGAAACAGAAGTGATTGGGCTTTCTTTTCATGTCGATTACTGGAATTATATTGGCTGGAAAGACCCCTACTCCAGCAAGGAGTTTTCGGATAGACAAAGACGCTACGCCCAGAAGTTTTTCAATAGTAGCATCTACACTCCTCAAATGATCGTGAATGGCAAGCATCAATTTGTTGGCTCTAGTAGGTCTGAGTGGCAGAAAGCGTTCGAGAAGGAATCTAATTCGGACTTAGTTTCGTTGAACGTTCACTCAATAATGGTAGACGACTCTGAGATTTCATTAAGAGTAAATTCGTCAAAAGCTACAACAATTAACGTAGCAATCGTCGAGAAAGACTTAAGTCAAAGTGTGGATAGAGGCGAGAATAGAGGTCGAACTCTGTCGCACGACAATGTGGTTAGAGCCTTTCAAACCAAAAACGTTGAAGGACAGGAGAATTTTAGACTTTCATTTCCTAAAGAGGTAGACTTAGCAAAGTCTAGTTTAATTGTATATGCTCAAAATTCTCGAAATTGGTATGTGAGCGGAGCAAAAAAATTCGACTTGAATACTTATCAATAAAAAGTGATCTGAATAAATTGCCTCCCATGAGGCAATACTATATCCCATTAAGTGACGATAGAATTGAGTTACAAGAGTTAACTGAATCTCACATCAAAAAAATGAGATCACTAAGTTCAGATAGTGATGTTTGGACTTGGTACACTTCTGATCTCACAGATCCAGATGACTTAGAAAGCTGGATGATGAATCGTCTGAAAGAGGCTAGAGATGGGGCAAAGATGTCTTATGCTGTAATAGATAGATCCTCAGGTAAAGTAGCAGGATCAACTAGTTATGGCCACATAGATTGGCAGGAGAAGTGCATTGAAATAGGATGGACCTGGCTTGGCAAAGAGTTTATAGGGTCTGGGATCAACAAGCACATGAAATTTTTGATGCTAAAACATGCCTTTGAAGTGATGGAGATTCAAAGGTTGGAACTTAGGACAGATGAAGAGAACGGTCGTTCGCGCAGGGCTATGGAAAAGATCGGTGCACAACACGATGGAACACTCAGGAATCATCGAGCAACCCAAGGTGGAAGGCGAAGAAATACAGTTGTTTACAGCATCATTAATTCCGAGTGGTCAAATATTCGTAACACAATTTTCAAAGAGTTTTAATGGAAGCACTGCTGATTGTACTCTCCATCTTAATGATTGCCGGAGGCATTGTTTTTGCAATTCTGCCTCCTTTGCCCGGGCCACTTCTAACGTATGGAGCGTTGATTACCACACACTATGTGGCTACTGAAACAAATTTTAGCACTCTTTCATTTGTGATTTGGGGTGTTGTAGGGGCGGCCATCTTAGTTCTTGACTATGTTTTACCAGCTGCGGCTACTAGGAAGTTCGGTGGTACTAAAGCTGGGATGATTGGCGGGTTACTTGGGACAATTATTGGTGTGATCTTCCTTGGTCCATATGGTGTCATTATTGGCCCATTACTTGGTGCAATTATAGGAGACTTGTACGGTGGTAATAGGATTAAGTCCGCTTTTAAGTCGGGCTTTGGGTCCTTCCTTGGATTTCTTGCTGCAACCTCGCTTAAACTTTTGTATGCAATTATCTTGGGAGGAGTAATTGCCTGGAAAGTGGGAGGCTTCACTTTCGCGCTCATCGCAGAGCAGTTTTAAGCAAGTAGGATGCTGACCAGACCTAGAATGATGATTGTGTCAATAGCTCTTTTTATTTCCTTGAAATCTTTGATCTTATCAGCCTTAGTTAAGCGATAAAAAGACCAAAGAATTACAATACTCACCACGACAAAAAAGTATTTTACAATCCAGTTGTTGATAGAAATTAGGTAAAAAGCCATCAAGGAAACTCCAGCTATTCCAGCAATCAGAATGACCAGCTTAGCCCCACGGACACCCCAGACGATTGGGATGGATTGTACACCAAATGCAGTTTCGCCTTTTACACTTATGATGTCTTTGATACTTTCTCTGATAAAAATGGTCACTCCACCAAACATCGAGTATGCCACAATTAATAAGCTGAACGTCCGAAAATAAACCATTAGTATGAGCAGTGATAAAGAGGTTAGAAAAGATATCGTAAGCGTTCCAATTAGTATTTGACGCTTTAATAATCCGCTATAGGTCCAAAGCGCTCCAGAAGAAAATATGTGAATTGCCCCAATCAATGGGTCAATCATAAATCCTAGCAAAATCCCACCTATGGTGAGAGAGGCATGGAAAAAAAGTGCAAGTCTCCGCCGAAGGTCAGTACCCACAATTACGGTTTGCGGGCGATTGATCATGTCGATTTTCTGATCGAAGTAATCGTTAATAATATACCCTCCAGCTCCAATCATAGCAGTGCTCAGAAGAAATAATCCATACCTGACTTCTATTAGTCTTTCGATGGGGATATGAAGCAGAAAGTGGGAAGCAATGAACTGAGTAGCTACGATGATCAAAAGGTTGGGTATCCTACTTGCTCCCAGAAAACTTGCAGTATCTCTTATCGAAATTCTCACTGCTTCTTTTGAATGCTTTTGGTGATAATTCTGTACAGCTCCCTTGTGTCTTCGTCATCGATAAGTACATCATGCTTAGCTAGTGTTGCTACGTCATTGCGGACGGCAGGCCCTGTCTGAGTCTTAGATGGTTTGAATTCCATAGCCTTCCTTACAGTTTCGTCAACCAATGAACGGATATCTGAAAAGTTTAGACCAATTTCTTCTAAAGTTTCCTCAGCAATATGGAACATGTGATTACTAAAGTTACAAGCAAATACGGCGGCTAAGTGCAGTTTTGCACGATCGGTTGAGTTTAGGATTTTTACTTGATCACTAATTTGTCGTGCAAACTCATCCACGATTCTTAGGGTGTTTTCCTTACCCTCGACAAATAGCTGGACAGATTTGAAATCCACGTCCGTATTTTTTGTGAAAGTCTGCAGAGGATAAATGACACCACATCGATTATGTGCCTCTAAGTCTGAAATTGGCCTTGATCCTGAGGTGTGAAGGACAATAGCCTCCGAAACCTCCAGGGAGTTTGAAATTTCCTTTACTCGATCGTCTGGAACAGTTAGCAATATGAAATCATACCCTACAGCTTTGAAAGTGGAAATGGAGTTGATGTGATCCTCTCCATGATTTCTCGAGTAAATAGAAACTCTATGTCGCTTAGAAAGGGCTCTAGCAAAATGGTAACCAACATTACCATAGCCAATTATTGCGACATTACTCATTTAGCAAAGATAGCTTAAACGGCCACCGATTGATTTTTGAAATTGGTAAAGATGATGAACAAAGATTCCTAATGGCTGATATCAGTTTTCACAAAACTTCCACTCCCTTATCCCGAATTTTCATGAATTCTATGTACCTCCTTCTGATCGCCACAACAAATCCAATTACCAGAAGAAAAGTGCCAATCCAAAGCAGGTTGATCCAAGGTTTCTTGACTGCTTCCATGATGATCCAATCTTTTTGAGTGGTTTGGTAAGCCAGAACTACTGCATTTTCCTGAGGAATGATATTTTGAATGGATACTCGAAAAGCCAAGTCTCGAATTTCATCATCGATTCGTCCCACGAACTCTCTATTTCGAATCACAAAAATCGGTTCAGCTTGGTAGTCTGAGTATTCACCTTGAACGTTGATCACTGCCTTTACCGCAACGTCATTTATGTCTAGTTCATCTCCTGAGATAGAGCTAATTGGCTCCATTTTATCCAAGGTTGCAACGTAATCATTGATAAAGAATTGATCGCCTATAGTGACTTTTATTTCCTTAGGCTCGCTCCATTCAACATCCTGTTCTGGGTCTGGAAATGTTCGAACATGTGTGTACATGTCTGCAGAAACTTTTCTTTTGATATCTGGAGAATACACAATCATGTCCATAGCATCATTGATCTGCACCCTTGGAAACAAGGTGAATGCCAAACCAGCTTCGTTGTGATATTCTACTTCAAAGTAGCTGTTTTCAGGATTAATGAGCGTGAGCGTATCGTAGGAATCGCCCTGAGCTCTTGCTACTCTCAGTGGGTTTAAAGTTAGAGACAGTTCATTCTGATCAACGAAACCCTCCTCTTTTGTCTTCTTTCGGATTCCCTTGTAGATCATCGAATATTCTCCCATTTGGCGAGGCTCATTGATGAAGAGTAGTAAGTTGTCACGGTTGACCTCTTCAGGGAACTCACTACTCCAGACCATTGAAGTATAGTTTTTGGATAAAATGGTGGAGTATCCTGAGGAGAAAAGAATTCCAATGAGCATCATCGCCACGCCTATGTGAGTAATGGACCCACCTGATAGTTGAATATTGGATTTTGCAATCCCGAAGAAAATTTTGCCATTTGCGACAATCGAATACATGCACGCTATCAAGAGAATTGCATAGTAAGGATCGGTCACTTTACCAATTGCAATAATGAGCGCAGAAATGACTAACGACACCACAAAAGGTATTGCTAATTCCGCCTTCAACTTCGACTTATCAATCTTCTTCCACCAAAAAAACTGACCAGTACCTGATAAGATTGCTAAGAAAATCGATAGTAGCAATTGTGGCAGTGAGTAGGCGGAATAGGTATCTGTAGCAGGAGCCATATTCAATTCGAACCCTAATCCTTCTGCTATGCTGTTGTATACTGGGATGGAGGTGCCGGCCAATACCTGAAATGCCATGAGACAGAGGACGGTAGCGCCCATAAATATCCAAAACTCTCGGGAGTACGTAGAGACCTCTTCTTTGCTTTTTGGCAGCTCTTTCCACCTTTTGATGATGAGAAAAACAGCAAGAGTTAGAAATGCTAGCAAATAAATCAACAGCTGACCTGACAAGCCAAGATCTGTAAAGGAATGCACAGATGCGTTTCCTAAAATTCCACTTCGAGTCAGGAAAGTAGCATATAGGACCAAGACAAAAGTGGCCACAACTAAGATCAGAGACAGCTTTAATGCAGAGCCACTTTTCTTGTATGCGATCATCACATGGATAGCAGCTACTAGAACCAACCAAGGAACATAAATCGCGTTTTCAACTGGATCCCAATTCCAATAACCACCGAAATTTAGTGTCTCATACGCCCAGTAGGCTCCCATCAATATTCCAACTCCAAGGATCATGGCAGAAAACTGCGCCCAGGGCAATGCAGGGCGAATCCACTCCTTATTTTTTCCAATGATTAATCCGCCAATGCAATAAGCAAATGGAATAACTGTAGTAGCAAAACCAAGAAAAAGTGTCGGCGGGTGGATCACCATCCAGTAGTTCTGCAACAACGGATTTAATCCATTGCCATCTTCAGGAATGAAATTAGGATTGGTCTTAAAAATAGGAGCATCTATTACTTCTCTGAGAAGCATGAATGGAGAGCTTCCAATTTTCATATCCAAAATGACAACTCCCAAGATCATGGATGCTAGAAAAACCTGAGTTAGTGACATGATTAACATCACAGGAGCCTTCCAGAATTTATTGGTATTGATCAGAAGAATGCCAAGAAGGGCGTTCCAGAACATCCAAAGTAGGAAGGATCCTTCTTGCCCTTCCCAAAAACATGAAATTTGGTAATAGGCGGGTAGCGTCTTGGAACTATGGCTGTAGACATAGTGGTACTCAAAGTAATGATTGCTGATCAGGTAGAATAAGACTGCAATTATCCCCAATACTGCGGCCGAATGGATATAAAAGAGTCTTACGCCAAAAGATGACCATGCTTCATCGGAATTCCTGCCTTTGAAAAAAGCATAAGCCGAGACAATACTTGTAACAAAAGCAACGATCACAAACACATGCCCAAGTTGCCCTTCGAAATAATGAATCATGAGCTAGCTGGTAAATTCTGGATCCTCTTGATATTTAGAGGGACATTTTAGTAAGATTTTTTCCGCTATGAAGTTCTCCCCACTGTAGGCACCCACGATCACTACCTGTTCGGATCTGGTGAAATCGGTAGGCATTGGGTTTGCATAAAGTACTTTTTGCCTAAAACCATTTTCGTCCACCATATCGAATTTGAATGAGAGCTTGTCAGGACTTTCTTCTATTCCCGAAATCTCACCACTAAGCGTTTTAGGCAGCTCCCCCACTACATGTATACTGTTTTGATACCCTTTTTGGGAAAGCTCTTTTGCTTCGCTGAATGTTACATAGGAACTAGCATCTCCGGTCATGGAAACCACAATCACTATTGCGATGGCTATTACGATTATTGCAAAAATGTATTTACTCTTCATTGTCTTTTATCTCTTTTTCTAAACGACTTGTTCGTTTATCCAGTTTAAAAAGTAGAAAGAAAAAACCTGCAAGAATCAAAGCCATAACAGCTACAACTACATATATCTTGCCTTCACCTCGAAAATCATCCGCCATTTCTACCTGACCATTTGCACAAATGGAAAGAAGGAGAAATGAAATTGAGAATGTGAATAGTTTATTGATCATCAACTTTTTGTTTAATTAATGATAGTCGTATCGCAATGGATCCCATCCAGTATCCAAGTAGCGTCCATCCCACCACTGCTACATAAAAGACTTTTCTGAGGTCACTATCTAAATCATACGAATTGAAACCAGGATTTCCTCCATTGCCAGGATGTAGGCTGTCAGAAAGTCTTGGTAGTATAAATAATAGGGGGATCATTAGGAAGAATGCAAAGATGTTGTAGACAGCTGAGATTCTATTTTTTTGCTGCTCGTCTTGGATAGACCCACGCAAAACAAAGTATGCCAAATAAATCAGCATGGAAACCACGGAAGCATTTTGTTTTGGGTCATTACTCCACGGTTCCCCCCAAGTGTAGTTTGCCCATACCATGCCGGATAACAGACCCAGTATTCCGAAAAGGATGCCGGTGTTAGCCAGTTGGTAACTGTACGTATCGAAGCGATTATCAGAAGATTTCAAATACTTGATGGCGTATACCAAGGAGCCTGTGAAAAGTAAGATCATGCCAAACCACATCGGAACATGGAAATGAATAGCTCTTATCGTTTCATTAAGTATTGGTAATCGAGGAACGGGAAGAAGTAAACCAGCAATTACAGTGTAGAAGAGCATTGCCACACATAACCATTTCCACCATGCCGTTTTTAATAAATAACCCATCAAGACCTCCAGGTAAAAGGGAACAATACGAATGAGAGCGCAATGATAATCACATCGACTGAGAGTAGAGAAAGAACATTACCTTGAATCTGACTCCATAAAAACCCTTCCAGAATTCTATTGGCATTATTTATTGCTAAAATGATGACAGGTATCACGATCGGGAACCCAAGAACCACCATTAAAATGGAGCGATTGGTAGCTCTCATGGAGATCGCTGAAACCATTGTAAATGCTGAACTTAGTCCCAGACATCCTAGGGAGAGGTTTGCGGTGTAGTGGACTAAACTGAAATTAGGGATGCCTAAAAAAACAGTGTAGAGCAGTAAGGAAAAACCTGCAATTATGAGCAAATAAAGAAAAGAATATATGAGTTTACTCGCCAAAACTTCTGTGGGCAAGCAGAGAAAGTAATAGTAATGAGTCCTTCTATCTTCTTGCGAGAAGCTTTTTGAAATAGCATTGATAGCCGTAAAAAGTAGAATAATCCAAAAAAGAGCGTTCCATAGTTCTACTGAAATGAAACCACCAAAGGCAATGTACGCCGCAAAGATGGTACTTGATAGAAATAGTAAAATCCCAGTGTATGGGCTTTGTTGCCTCCAATCAACTTGAAAATCCTTTTTGAGAAGCGCAATAATTTTCATTCGCAGACAAAATTAGAACCAAATTGAAATTTCCTCCTTGTGTTCAAATTGTAAAACCTTTAGCATTGCATAAAATTTGAGTTTTTGAAGAAAATTCACTCAATCTTAGTCACTGGAGCCGCCGGGTTTATTGGATTTCATCTTTCTAAGAGACTTTTGAAAGAAGGTTTTGATGTTATTGGGGTCGATTCCTTGAACGACTACTATGACGTAAACCTCAAACGTAGCAGGTTGGAGATTCTAGAGAATCACTCTAACTTTTCTTTTTTCCATCAAAAGCTTGAAGAGTACGATCAGCTTTCCAAGGTTTTTCAAAAACATACTCCTCAAGTGGTTATTAACCTTGCTGCTCAAGCAGGTGTAAGATACTCCTTGACCAATCCTCATGCGTATATTAATGCAAATGTGACTGGGTTTTTAAATGTCCTGGAAGCCTGCAGGCACTACGAAGTTGAGCATTTATTGTATGCCTCTTCGAGCTCTGTATATGGAGCAAATACATCTATGCCTTTCAGTGTAGGAGATACAGTTGACCATCCGCTCTCTCTTTATGCAGCAACAAAGAAGTCAAATGAGCTGATGGCTCATACTTATTCTTCCAGCTTTGGAGTACCTGTTACAGGACTTAGGTTTTTTACGGTTTATGGCCCTTGGGGTCGGCCGGATATGGCACTATTTCTTTTTACAGATGCAATTCTGAAAGGTGAGCCAATAAATGTTTTCAACAACGGAAAAATGAAAAGAGATTTTACTTATGTTGAAGACATAGTGGAAGGAATCTATCGGCTAATGTCTGTCCCACCGGAAAACGACAAGAATTGGGATGCCTCAGACCCTGATCCAGCAACCAGCTACGCTCCTTACCAACTCTTTAATATTGGGAATAACTCTCCAGTTGAGTTAATGGATTATATAGGAGCTATAGAACAGAAGCTTGGGAAGATAGCAGAGAAAAACTTTATGCCTTTGCAAATCGGGGATGTGCCCGAGACCTATGCGGATGTTTCTGCTTTGGAGAAGAAAGTTGATTACAAACCTGCTACAAC
>CAYYNA010000070.1:0-2544 GCA_964472815.1 uncultured Roseivirgaceae bacterium | reverse complement strand
GAATCTCATGTGGACAGATCAATCTCTAACCCAATGGCATTCATTGAAGCTAATGTAATAGGTACAGCCACGCTTCTCAATGTTGCAAAAGAAATGTGGACGAATTTCGAGGGGAAGAGATTTTATCATGTATCTACAGACGAAGTTTATGGTTCATTAGGTGAGGATGGCTTTTTTACTGAGTCGACATCATATAATCCCCAATCGCCATATTCTGCTTCTAAGGCATCATCTGATCATTTCGTCAGGGCATACGGGAATACCTATGGTTTACCTGTTGTAATCTCCAACTGCTCCAATAATTATGGGCCAAATCACTTTCCAGAGAAGTTGATTCCTTTAATGATTCATAATATTCGAAGTAAAAAACCACTGCCTGTTTACGGGAAAGGTGAAAATATTAGAGATTGGTTGTATGTGGAAGATCATGCCAGAGCTATTCATCTAATTTACGAACAAGGGAAGGAGGGTCAGACATACAATATCGGAGGATTCAATGAATGGAAAAATCTAGACTTGGTTCACTTACTATGTGACTTAATGGATAAGAAGCTTGGCAATGAGCAGGGGACCTCAAGAAGTTTGATCTCCTTTGTAAAGGACAGGGCAGGTCATGATTTAAGATATGCCATCGATGCTACCAAACTTAAAAGTGATCTTGGGTGGGAACCGTCCTTACAATTTGAGGAAGGGCTTCAAAAGACCATTGATTGGTACTTTGACAATGAGAAATGGTTAGAAGATGTCACTTCAGGTGATTATCTGAAGTATTATGATCAGCACTACACAAATAGATAAAAGATGAAAGGAATCATATTAGCCGGGGGATCTGGTACAAGATTGCATCCGCTTACATATACTATTAGTAAGCAGATCCTTCCTGTCTTTGATAAGCCAATGATCTACTATCCGCTCTCTACATTGATGCTTTCAGGCATCAATGAGATATTAATTATCAGCACCCCTAGAGATATGCCTCTATTTCAGAGTCTACTTGGTGACGGATCTTCATTAGGATGTAGGTTTTCGTACGCAGTGCAAGAACACCCAAATGGACTTGCCGAGGCTTTCGTAATAGGAGAAAAGTTTATTGGAAATGATAGTGTTGCACTTATTTTAGGTGACAACATCTTCTATGCGTCAGGTCTCTCAAAAAAGCTACAATCTTGCGTAAATCCACATGGAGGAATTGTTTTTGCATACCATGTTCTTGATCCTGAAAGGTATGGTGTGGTCGAGTTTGATGAAAGAAAAAAAGCGATCTCAATCGAGGAGAAGCCGGAGCACCCGAAATCAAGTTACGCAGTACCAGGGCTGTACTACTATGATAATGAAGTGGTGAACATCGCAAAAAATATTGCTCCTAGTCCTAGGGGTGAGCTTGAAATCACGGATGTAAATAATGTTTATCTCAAGGAAGGCAGGCTCAATGTGCAGGTTTTTGATCGTGGCACTGCATGGCTGGATACAGGTACTTTTTCCTCTTTGATGCAGGCAGGAAACTTCGTCCAAGTTATTGAGGAGCGACAGGGGTTAAAGATCGGCTCAATTGAAGAGGTAGCTTTTAAGATGGGCTTCATTGACGATAAGCAACTTAAAAAACTTGCCGAACCCTTAAGGAAAAGTGGCTATGGGGAGTACTTAATGAATATATTAAATCTATCATGAAAGGCACTGAAACAAAATTGAAGGATTGCTGGATTTTGGAACCAGACGTCTATGAAGATGAGAGAGGTTTCTTTTACGAAGGCTTCAATTCAGAAAAGTTTAAGAAAATTGTTGGGGTTGATTTCGTGCCAAAACAGCTAAATCAATCTCGTTCGGTGAGAGGTGTACTTAGAGGTTTGCATTTCCAACTAAACCCTAAAGCACAGGCAAAACTTGTCAGTTGCACAGAGGGTGAACTGATTGATGTTGCCGTAGATTTACGGGCTAACTCACCAACATTTAAAGAGCACGTTGTTTTGCGTCTCTCTGACGAAAATAAAAAGCAATTATTTGTTCCCAAGGGTTTTGCTCACGGGTTTATGGTTCTAAGCGAATATGCGCGAATCACATACCAGGTCGATGAAATATATTCTCCAGATCATGATACAGGCATAATCTATAGTGACCCTGAAATAAATGTCTCTTGGATTCTTCCTGAATCAGATATCATACTATCGATAAAAGATCAATCATTAAAAAAATTAGCTGAAACCGCCATCAATTTCTAAATCATGCAAAAGAAAAAGGTTCTTATTACCGGAGGAGCAGGGTTCCTTGGTTCGCATCTATGTGAGCGTTTCCTAAAAGAAGGTTATCAGGTTGTTGCAATGGATAACTTGCTGACTGGAGACATTTCAAACATAGAGCATCTCATTGGACTTCCAGAATTTGAGTTTCATCATCATGATGTTTCCAAGTACGTTCATGTTTCCGGGGAATTGGAATATATCATGCATTTTGCTTCTCCTGCTAGCCCGATAGATTACCTCAAAATGCCCATTCAGACTATGAAGGTAGGCTCCCTAGGAACGCTTAATTGCTTAGGGTTAGCAAAGG
>CAYYNA010000069.1:13148-14743 GCA_964472815.1 uncultured Roseivirgaceae bacterium | reverse complement strand
GGCTTATTGATAGAGTAGGAGATCATCGCACCATATGACCTGTTTTCACCATTGTATAAAGCATCTCCACCAAATCGACTTCCCTTTGGCTGCTGATTTGCCGCAGCATAAGCGGTTGGAGGAGTATATACTTTCAGTGTCTTTTTGAGCTGGGAAGCGCCATTCTTAGCTAGCTCTCTTAAAGGTCGAATATCGTCTATTACCCAGAACGCTCTTCCAAATGTCCCAATCACCAAGTCATGCTCTCTAGGATGGATGACCATGTCGTAGGCATTGGTAGTAGGGAAGCCTTCTGCATCCCACTTCGTCCAGGCTGCACCCGCGTCTATGCTTACATAAAGACCGTCATCAGTTCCCAGGAACAAGAGCCTTGATTCTTCCGGGTCTTCAACAATCGAAAGACAGTAGCTGATCACGTCATTGCTATCAACAATTCGCGTCCAGGTCTGACCATAGTCTTTCGTACGGTAGGCGTAAGGTGCGTAATTAAATCTTCTGTAGTCGTTAGCAACCAGTAGTGCTTCACCTTCATTTTTGTTGGATGCTTTGATTTGGGTGATCCATGATCCGCTTGGTAATCCAGGTAGCTGACCAGCAAGGTTCGTCCAGCTTTCACCACCATTTCTTGAGATTTGAACGTTTCCGTCATCCGTTCCTGCCCAAAGTACCTCAGCGTTAAGTGGTGAAGGTTCTATCACGATGACCGTGCAGTAGTTTTCCGCCCCGGTGGCATCCATAGTCAATCCACCACTTTCTCCTTGCTTTTGCTTTTCCGGATCGTTGGTGGTGAGGTCTGGCGAGATGATTACCCATGTTTGGCCATTGTCTGTGCTCTTGTGCACGAATTGACTTCCAAAATAAACGGTACCCGGACTTTGCGGATCGCGGGCCAACGCCACGTTCCAGTTAAATCGCAGCTCCACTTCACCATCTGGATAGGTCGGTCGTACGGTCTCATTGTAGCCTGTCACCCGATCGTAAATCGAAGCATAGCCCTGTTGCGAAGTAGAAATACCATATCTGCTATTCCTTGGATCTGGCAACACGTCGAAACCATCACCAAAAGAGATCTCTTGCCAGTAGTGATTCCTGATGCCTTGTGCTTTCCATACATAGGCTGGACCGGCCCAGGATCCATTGTCCTGCATTCCTCCGTAGATGTTGTAAGGAAGCTCATTGTCCACCGCCACGTGGTAGAACTGACCGACCGGCAGGTTTTCCACAAAACGCCAGGTTTCTCCTCGATCTCTAGTAATATTTAACCCTCCATCATTTCCATCAATCATGAAGTTCGGATCATTGGGGTGGATGTACCATGCGTGGTGATCTGGGTGGACGCCATTCGAAACGCCATAAGCTCCCATTAATTGGGAAAATGATTTACCTCCGTCCACACTCACGTTAACGTAGGTAAAAATGCTGTAAACGCGATTTTCATTTACCGGATCTACATAGATCTCGGCATAGTAGAAGGGGCGGTTGCCTATGTCATTGCCGTCATTGACCTTCTTCCACTTGAACCCACCGTCTTCTGACTTGTAAAGGGCGTTCTTCTTGGATTCTACCAATGCATAAATGATGTTGGGTCTTGATGG
>CAYYNA010000069.1:10670-13048 GCA_964472815.1 uncultured Roseivirgaceae bacterium | reverse complement strand
ACATACACGGTATTAGGATCGGTAGGATCGATGATGATTCTGTGAATATGGCGAGTCTTTTCCAATCCCATCTTTTTCCAGGTTTTTCCCCCATCGAGTGTCTTATACACACCATCACCACCGTTCAGTGAGTTTCTTGGATTTCCCTCGCCGGTACCCACCCAAACGACTGAAGGGTTTGATTGCTGAATGGCGATCGCTCCGATAGAGGCAGTGGATTGATCATTGAAGATGGGCTCCCAATCAATACCACCACTGGTGGACTTCCAGACACCTCCGGATGCTGCACCCGCGTACATCACGTCGGGCTCATCCGTCACCACGTCAATGGAAGTGATCCTTCCAGACATTCCAGCAGGTCCGATATTTCTGGGTTTCATATTTTTTAATGCTTCCATGTCCACCTTTTGGCCTAATACCACGGTGCTTGCAGCAAGCATTACAATTAGTAAGGTATTCCTCATTCTTTACTTCTGGTTTATTAGAAATCGTAAGTTAAGAACTAACTTGTATAGACAATTAGATTCCTTGATGAGTGGTAGATATGTTTTGCTTATGCGATTTGTGAAACAAGACGTAGGAGAGGGCGTTATCTTTTGCATGCGTTTCGTGCTCATTTTTCTTTTGGCGCTTGTTTGCTTTCAGGGCGTATCACAGCAGGAGCAAGATGAACCGCAGGCATATATCCTTACCAGCATATACTTTGGAGGTGGAAGCTATTACATCGATGAAGGCCAGTTCACTGATCTAATGATGTTGGTCGATTCGATTCCTGACATCAGAGATTACACCATTACGGTACACAGTCATACTGACAATATTGGCGGGGCAGCCTACAACGAGTGGCTCTCTCAGCAAAGAAGTGAAGCTGCCATTCGAAAGCTACTGATGCTGGACTTCAAGTCGAATCAAATTGAAATCAAGGATTTTGGCCAGTTTAACCCGGTCTATGATAATTCCACCTGGGAAGGAAGGTTGGCAAACAGAAGGGTAGACATCATTTTCTGGCCGGTGGTGATGTAATTAGGCTTCAAAAACATTACCGAGCGATTTCTTCTAAAATGGATTGAAACTTCTCTGGCTGCTCCATTTGAGGGTAGTGCCCTAAATCTCCAAAAAGACATCATTATGCTTAATGTTGAGTATTGGTCGCTGTTAACCACGAAGTAACTTTGATTATCAATTGAGAAAAGGAATTGTCACCACCAATCCTTGCTATCATCATAAAATCACGCTGATTTCTAATCCTTTAGTTCGTTCTTTTAGCGCGGACTTTATTTCTTTCTGGTTTTTTCGTCTTCGTCAAGAAGATCAATTAGTTCTTCGGCGGATTGATCATAATATGTGCACGATGTGTGCCTGGATCCATGATCCACGGAGCTCCTGGAACCACTGGACTTAGTGGCAAACCAGTCGATTCTTCCGTCGCATAGGGGATGTACACCACAAACCGAGTGTACAAATTATCGACTTCACCCGTTTCGGCATTTAAATCACCTGTAGTGACGAAGAGAGTCGCCTTGTCAGGCATTTTGAGTGTGCCAGCCTTGACTTCTTCTTCACGCTTCTCAAAGACTTCTAACGGGCTCAGACCTTCCTGCTTTAGTGCTCTTCCCCGGGCCATAAAAGGCTCGAGGGACTTGTGATAAGCAGCGACGCTGAATCCTTCTTTATTTGGGTCATCCGCGATGCAGATAAAATCATTGCTTCCTTCTCTGATCAAAACCATTGCTCCACTTGCATCAAATCCCATGACGGTAGCATTGTCTCGCTGATGCTCAGGAGCAGAGAGGATAGCTTGCGCAATTTGTTCCTGATTGCTCGGGATATCTTGTCCGGAACAACCACTAAATAGCACAGAAAGTAGGAGATAGGATAATCTTTTCATCGGAGTGGGTTATCTACTAAAATTAATTGAACCGTCTTCATAAATCAACTATTTTGCACCTTATGACGGAAACAGCAGGAGAGCGGTCTCTTAGACATATCAAATTGATTCTGAGCATATTCTTGGGGATAGCAGTCTTGTACATGTTGCAAGCGCTATCGAATCTCATCCTGCCACTGCTGTTTGCTCTGTTTTTTGCCGTCTTGTTCCAGCCACTGGTGATGTTGTTCAACCGTGTGGTTTCCATCAATGTGAGTTTGGTTCTGACGACTATTTTGACGATCGCCATCTTCTTCTTCATCGGGTTTGGAATCTATAACGTGGTGCAAGCCCTGCTTGCGAATAGTGACACCATTCTAGATAACATTTCTACCGATCTCCGGCCTTTTGTTAATAGCTACACTTCTTACGTGGGGATTACCTTCCAAGAAGGGGAGTTCAGAGATGCGATTGGCGAGCTGCTTCAAACAGGTTCGTTTTGGTCTGCATC
>CAYYNA010000069.1:5751-10570 GCA_964472815.1 uncultured Roseivirgaceae bacterium | reverse complement strand
TGGCCTTTGTACTAAACTACATTCCTTACATCGGTTCTTTAATTGCCATTGTCCCTCCATTGATTCTCGGGATTATCGCCTTCAACAGTGTATCACAAGTGCTTCTTTTCTTTATGTGTCTGGAGGGTGTGCAGTTGATTATGGGTAATGTAGTAGAACCCAAGTGGATGGGTGATTCCTTTTCTATCAACACGGTTTCCGTACTTTTTGGATTTGTTTTCTGGGCATCCATGTGGGGAGCTGCTGGAATGCTATTGGCAGTGCCTCTCACCTTTATGTGCAAAGTGATCCTGGAAAATATGTCCGGTGGCGAAGTGATGGTTCGTCTGATGGACAAGAAAAAGTTGAAAACTGGTTGAGGTCTCTAATCTACTTTAATCAAAAAGTGATTTCTTCTCCCTCTTTGCGCAATTAGATACTTCCCTTTCAGTAGTTCAAAATTGACCACACTGTTGGGGTCTGATACTTTATGTTTATTGATGCTCACTCCACCTCCCTGGATCATTTTTCGAGCTTCACCTTTCGACTTGAAAATGATATTGTGAGTCGTATCGCTGAGAAAAGTGGTGATATCTGATGTATCTGCTAGTTCTTGTTTACTAACCTCTGTTTGCGGAACTCCCTCAAATACTTGTAGCAAGGTTTTTTCATCCAGGCTTTCTAGGTCTTCAGTTGTAGACTTCCCGAAAAGGATGGTGCTCGCTTTTATTGCGGTCTCTAGATCCTCTTTGCTGTGGACACGTTCGGTTACCTCGTCTGCTAAGGTTCTCTGTAATAGTCTTTGATGGGGTGCCTCATTGTGTGTCTCAATCAAATCTGCGATTTCCTGTTGATCCTTTAAACTAAAGATCTTGATGTATTTAACTACATCGGCATCAGAGGCATTAATCCAGTACTGGTAAAATTTGTAAGGCGAGGTTTTTTCCGGGTCTAGCCAGATATTTCCACCCTCCGATTTTCCGAACTTGGAACCATCTGCTTTCGTAATGAGCGGAGTGGTCATCGCGAAGGCTTCTCCTTGTCCTTTTCTGCGGATCAACTCAGTGCCCGTGACGATGTTACCCCATTGGTCTGAACCTCCCAATTGAAGCTTTGCATTCTTGTGTTTCCACAAGTAGTAGAAATCATAGCCCTGTACTAGTTGGTAAGAAAACTCAGTAAATGAGAGCCCCGATTCTAAACGTGATTTCACTGAGTCCTTTGCCATCATGTAATTGACGGTAATGTGCTTTCCAACATCTCGGATGAAGTCCAAAAAATTGAATTCCTTAAACCAGTCGTAGTTGTTCACTACTTCTGCTGCATTTTCTCCCTCAAAATCCAAAAAGCTTTCTAATTGCTTTTTGACGCAGGCAAGGTTGTGATTGAGTGTTTCTTCGTCCAGCAAGTTTCGTTCTGCAGATTTGCCCGAAGGATCTCCAACCATCCCGGTTGCGCCTCCCACCAAAGCGATTGGCTTATGTCCAGACCTTTGGAAATGGACTAGTGTCATGATCTGCACCATGTTCCCGATGTGCAAGGAGTCAGCCGTTGGATCGAAACCAATGTAGGCAGCAGACATGCCTTTGTTTAATTCATCTTGGGTGCCAGGCATGATGTCGTGCACCATTCCTCTCCATTTCAGCTCTTCTACAAAGTCTTTCATAGTGATCCTTAAAGCCGGCAAAAATAGAGGTCTAGTTTAAATCCCTCAACTTTTATGACGCAAACTCCTGATTTTTATGCTTAGTGTGTCAGGCTTGGTTTCTTAGGTTTTCCCATGGTCCGGTGATAGCAAGTGTAAGGCCTTCACCTTGAATATTAACAAAGAGTGTATTTCCTGAAGGAGAGAAGCAAACCCCGGCCATTTCTCCTTCAGACCCAATGTTTCTGGCAATGGTGTAGATTTTGCCTTCTGGGGTTATCCCACGCATGTACGAGTCTTTAGCATCCTCTACCAATACCACATCTCCCCATGGAGATACGGTCAGGTTATCGCAATATTTCAAGATCTCTTCATCATTCGGTTCTGCAAAAAGGATAAGCTTCCCAGGATCTTCTGCTTCTTTGGCTGTCCCTTCAAAGGCACTTGGGATGTACTTGAATACCTGACCTGTTTGATTACTTCCGCCGCTCGTGCAGGCAAAATAGACTTCATCATTTCCATACCACATGCCTTCACCTCTTGCGAACACTGCCGCTCCAGATTCAGCACCTCTGATCCTAAGATCATCATTTGGTGAATCAATATCTTCCAAATCAATCCAGGTAACTTCAAGTTCGTCGTTTACGTTCACCGCTTGACTTTCCCAATTTCGTGTGTCGACACTGGACTCACCTTTTATCGCTAAGGCTTGCAAAGTACCACCTTTGTGTAGGTTGCCCGGAACGTCTGGGATGTACCGATATATCAAGCTATCACCACGATCTTCTGTCTGATACACGATGCTAGTTTTTGGATCTACGCAGACTGCTTCATGGTTAAATCGTCCCATTGCTTTGATGGGGATCGGCTCTATTAATCCTTTAGCTCCTGCCGGTACCTCAAAATTGTAACCATGACTCGTTTCATTTCTTTTGCCCAGAGGGGTAGTATCCTCTTCGCAAGTAATCCAGCTGTTCCATGGGGTGGGGCCGCCAGCACAATTTCTAATAGTGCCCACTAAACTGAGATACTCTTCTTCTAATTCCTGGGTAGCTTCATTGAAGACGAGATTGGTGGTGCCTGCAATGCAAGGCTTCTTGCCAAACCCAAAGTCAAAAAATTGCTCTTTCTTCAAGTTTCCCAGTAGGCTTTCATCTTTGCCAAATGGTCCGTATTCCGGATCACCAGGACTAATTTCATGATTACGTACGAGCACCACTTTTCCTCCCTCATCAAATGCCGCCATGCCGTCAGCCAATCCCGGGACGAGAAACCCGTCGCTCATTGGATTACCCCATTTTGAGATGACCTTGTAGGAGAAGCCTTCTGGCAGGTCCAGCCATTCTTTGGATCTGATCAATCCATTTGCCGATTCGGCAGATTGAACGCCAGTGGAACAGCCAATAAGGTATTGTGATAATCCTGAAAATCCGACTGAAACTGCTATGGATTGCTTAATAAATTTTCTTCTGCTTTGCATGACCTTCTTTTGGTTTTTTAAAGGTAAAACTTATCTGTTTTTATAGATGCTCTTTGACTGTTAAGCATTTGCTAATAACTCCTTATTTTTATTTCCATGAGTGAAAAGAATATGCCTACTCCAAAGTGGCTGAATGATCTACAGCAAAAAAGTTGGGAGCCAGAGATTCTACTTTCTGGTATCGTGCTTTACGGAATGTTTAAGGTCCCAGAGCTGCTGGATCAATTCCTTGATTTCTACAAACTGAATATTCATGGCAACTCGTCTGATATAAATAATCTCGTTTCACTGTTCAAAACCGGTATCTACTGGTTGATCACCGGATTGATATTACATCTCATTTGCCGTGGTATATGGATTGGGATGGTAGGGTTGAGTTATACTTTTCCTGACGGGATAAGAATGGAAAAGCTATCCTATAAGGAGCCTTTTCACTCGAAAGTGGCAAAAATACCAGTCTACGAAAAGATCGTGATGCGATTGGAAAAAGTGAGTAGTGCATTATTCAGTATTTCCTTTATGCTATTTATGAGCCTAATAGGAGGTTATCTGTTTTTTCTTGTCCTTGTGGTTATTCCATTTTCCATTGCGTGGCTAGGGTTTGATATGCCATTTGAGGGTACAGCCTTTGACATTTTTCAGGGTTGGGTAATAGCGGTGGTAGTCATCGGAATTCTCGGTTTGATTGATTTTGTGAGTCTTGGTTATTTCCGAAGATTTAAGATAGTCGCTAGGCTCTATTGGCCCATTCATCGCTTTGTCAGTTTTCTCACGCTATCACGCTTTTATCGCCCGATTTACTATGGGATGGTCACTCATTTCAACCGGTGGGCTTTCTTCGTTTTTCTTTTGCTTTTTTCTTTTGGAAGTATTGTGATGACCGGTGAAATGACTCAGGGTATTTATCCTGGAGATAATTTTACCCAGCTTGATTACTGGAGTAACACCCAAGGCCACACGGTCTTTAGTGGCTACTACAATGATCAGAATGCCCTATATCCCTCCCAAAGGGCGAACATACCTTCGGACATCATTTCTGATAATGTGCTCAAGCTCTTTCTAGTGGCCAATGTTTCCTTTGAAGATAAAATGGATGAATATACTCCAATGGATTCCTTACGGGAGGTGTATCCGGATACTTTAGAAGCAGCTCTACAGACAATGATCGTCGGTCGCTTCTTTCAGATTACCTTGGATGGGAAACTCATTGACGCAAATCCCTGGTATTTCCACTATAACCAGCATACCGAGCAGCGAGGTTACCTTTCTTATTTAGACATTAGTGATCTTAAACAAGGAATGCACAAGCTGATAGTAAGAGGCCCAAAGAAAGTATGGGATGTCCGATGGGTGACCATACCATTTTTCAGAGACTTCTCGGAAAAGAGATACAATGCACCGGTCATAGAAGAAGCTGAAAAGTCTGCAGATTTTCAGCCTAAGCCATTTGGAATTAGAGAATAGAAATTGAAAGCATTTGCTTGATCAACGAGCTAATCAGGCTATCGTGTTTAAACAAAAAAAGGCAGCCCTTGGGCTGCCTTTTCATCTAACTATAACTAACTCAACCAATTCTCTTAGCTCTCTCCGTTTTCATCTCCTTCTTCATCATCGTCCTCGTCATCCTCTTCTTCTTGGTCATCCTCATCTCCATCGTGACCATCGCCACATTCGTCTTCCCATTCGTCCCACTCTTCACCTAAATCAATTTCTTC
>CAYYNA010000069.1:4338-5651 GCA_964472815.1 uncultured Roseivirgaceae bacterium | reverse complement strand
GGCGCTCCAATAAATTCGATGTACGTCTGTGTAAGGTCTGCGCTGAATTCATACGTCGCACTATACGAGTAGAAATCCTCTTCTTCATAATAAGAAGTAGAGTCAGTATCGGTGGTATCGCCATCATAATCATCGTAAAATTCTGACCATGTGCCAGAGTAGCTGTGCGTCCCATCTACCCACCATTGAGCGCCTCCTTCTTCATCTGAACCTCCAAACTCTGTGTAAGTCACAGAAGAGCTAAAACTACTGTCTGTATATGATCCAATCTCTTCCATTTTGCCGTACATGAACGTTCCATAGAAATCGCAACCATCACCAAAATCCAGTACAAATCGATAATTTCCTTGTCCATCATCCTGCCAAGTTTCTGTGAAGCAATAATTCACATCGCTGGTATCTGTAGCGGTCCTAGCTTGTATCAGAGTCATTGGAGATTCGATACTTCTTCCGTTTGCTCTTCCTTCGAATCGATTTCCAAAAATGGCTCCCATTGGACCTGCAAATCCTAAATCTCTTAATTGATTGAGGGCGGCATTAGAATTGGAAACAAAACTTGAACGTACATCAAGCTCTCCACTAATTGGAGCGGGTTGCTCCATGGTTTCTTCATCACAGGACCACATAAGTATTGCCAAAAGCGTAACCCATAATGTGGCGGGAATAAATCTTTTCATCATTTTCATATTCAAAAATTTGATTTGTTTGATGATGATACAGGCCTTGTGAAAAATACCCTACCAGTTAAAAAATTAAAGTCTTGATTCTTTCTGATTGTAGCTTGAATAATTAGATTTACTAAAAATATTAGTAAAATGAAAATATCCAGAAAAAGCGAAGGAATCAACGAAAAAGAATGGATTAAGAGGGTAGAGGAGCTCTCAGCTGAGAGGCAGACTTTGTTTCCCCTAGAGTACAAACAATTGAAGAGATTATTTGATCAGAATTATAGCATTGAAGAGGCACTACTTAAAGATTTGGCCAAAGGGCACATGTACGCCTTCATGGAGCTGCACGTTAAACATGAGCTAGGTGAATACAGTACAACTTTTAGGTCGGAAAATGAGGCGAGAGACTTTTTTAGAAAGTTTCCAGAGATCAGGAAAGAGCTAGTTTTATAAAGATCTCTTTTAGAACCTTACATTGAAAAACAGGTTGGGAGTGAACCCAAGGAGATAGGTATCCAATGGTACAATACGTATTTCATCCTCGACTTCTTCGTCGGTAAACTGCTCATCAAAGATGAATTGTTTGACATACCTTCTTGATTTTATGTTTCTGAAATTGAGCACATTAAACAGGGTAGCTCCAAG
>CAYYNA010000069.1:0-4238 GCA_964472815.1 uncultured Roseivirgaceae bacterium | reverse complement strand
TCATGGCGCTGGTCTTGATCAGAGCTGTAGAAATCGTTTTCATTGAAGAACTCAAACCTGTCTCTGGAAGAAGATAGGGAATAGCTGATCCAGGAGTTAAAAGTCTGTGCTTTGTACTTCAGCAGAATGTCTAAGCCTTGGGAGATATTTTCACCAGCAAACTGGTCGTCTTCCTCTAATTGGAGCAGAATTTCGGGGGGTATTCTGATGTATCGGTTGGCAGAAACTCCTGTCGTTCTCCTTCGATAAAGTTCGGCCTCAAGTCGCCAATTCTGTTTGTCATAGTGTGCCCCGAAGATCAGATGCCTTCCTTTCATTACCGGAATGATGTCATCATCACTGAGCACCCAGTAGAATCTGCCCGAATTAATGAATGACAAGGAAGTTTGATTAAGAAATTGATGATGATGTGAAAACGATCCTTTCAATTGTATTGCATCGCTCAATTGATAGGCTAGGTTTATTCGGGGCTCGTGATACCAATTTTCACCGGCATCATAATAATTGGATCGAAACCCAAGTGTGGAAGAGAGCCGTCCAAACCGATGCGTATAACTTCCAAAGATGCTGGTGATAGCAGCACTTTGCTCCAAAGAATCTAGGTAGGCCTCATCAATCGTTTCTTCTGAAAAAAAGTCTTCAAATTCAACAGAAGATCGAAAGCTTGTCTCAATACCATTAATCTCCAATCCTGAATGTAATTCGCTCTGGTCCGATATAAAGTACTCATGATAGAGTTTAATACCCACGTCATTGACGGAGTTTTGTACACCAAAGCGCGCTTCTTCAATAATGGTACTCGCGAAGATGGAATCGCCTTCGAAATCAACATCCTGGATCAGACTAAAACCAGTGGAAAGTGATTCCTTTGTTTCATATTCTGAAGCATTTAGGGAAAGCCCAAAAACCTGATTACTTCCAATCATTTGATCCCAATTGAGGCTTAATCCGGCATTTGACCAATCTGCCTCATCTGTCACTCTGAAACGTGCAAAATCGTCTTCATCAATGAATGTTCCTTCGTAATTGTCTTCATTGATGTACAGGTTGGCATTAATGGTGGTTTTGTCAGAAGGCTGGTAGGTGACTTTTGCATTGACATCATAAAAACTCAAAGACGGAGAGAGCTCCAGCGAAGTAAGGTTTGGATCATCGAATGAAGAAATGAAGTTCTGTCGGCTTGAAGCAAGAAAGTCAGTGTAGAGATCACTTTCGATGACTCCAGTAAATGAATTTCTTAGTCCGACCAGGATATTCAACTTGTTGCCGATCGGTACGTCAAGGTGGAAATTTGTGGATAGGAAGTTGATACCGGCTCCCCCAGAGATCTTCTCCCTGTTTCCCGTTCTGCTGCTCACATTCACTACGGATGAAACCCTTCCGCCATACTCTGCGCCAAAACCTCCTTTGAAGATCTCCACGTTGTTGATGATATTGGGGTTTACCGTGGAAAAAATTCCGAAGAAATGGTCAAGGTGATAGAGCGTAAAGCCGTCCATTAACACAAGATTCTGAGCTGCTGTGCTCCCCCTAACTTGAAACCCTGAAGTACTTTCATTTGTGGCCGAGATACCAGGCAACAATTGCATGGTTTTGAAAACATCCGTTTCGCCTAGAACAGGCAGAGAATTGAATTGCTTTGGGTTGAGTGTAAAGGAGGAAACCGGAACGGATAAATCATTTTCCTTATTGACATCAAGTATTACTTCTTGTAATTCAAAGGGGTTTTGCTCCAGGTGAATCTGAAAATTGCTTGCATTGGGGGGTATGGAAAAATCCATCTTTTTGTAGCCCAAATAGCTGACCTTCAAAGTGACAGTGTCTTCTGAAGGAGGAAGGTTGAAAAAACCATTTTGATCTGCTACGGTACTCTTCGTTGTGGATTGCACCAAAGCGTAGGAGAGGGGGTTGCCGGAGGTTTCATCCACAATTTTTCCTTTTAGTACTTTTTTCTGCTGGGGAACAATCAAAAGCACATTATTAGAGGATTTAATGTCAAAAGGTAAGTCGGAAAGCAGTTCCTCAATCAACTCTTCTATGGAGGATGCATTGATTTCCTTCGTGATATTATACTCTTTCAGCAGAGAGGGACTATAAGAAATTTTAAGATTGTGATCTTTAATGATTTCTTTCAACGCCTTATTAAGCGGCTTGTCTATATATGATTTGTGGAATTCGGTTTGGGAGTAAACAGAATAACTCACCGCCGTGAAGAGCAACAATACTTGAAGGAGTCTCATAACTCTTCCTTAGGGGCACTTATTGAATATCTACTGCCTCGCTTTTCGAAACTTAAGCCTAGAGGAAGACAAATGAGATCCAATGTGCTTTCTAAATCCGAGTCCTTAAAGAAATATCCAGTGAATCTTAAGGTATCTCCATCTAGCATTTCTATCTCTGTTTGGTACTGACGCTCCACTTCTGCAAAAACGTCACGAATGGGTCTATTATTGAAGTAGAACTCTCCAGAAGTCCAATTTCCAATTTCTTCTTTGGTCAAAGTAGCCCTTACTATGGTATCCACTTTGGTCAATATTTTCTTACCAGGAGTCAACTCTTCTATTAAGTCTAATGAGGGTACATAGACTCTTACCCTGCCTGTTTTGCAGGATACTTCGAAAGTAGAATCTTGGGCTAAGACATTGAAAGATGTTCCTAGAACTTCTACATTTCCAAACGCAGTTTCTACCGTAAACTTATCTCCCTCAGTTACTTCAAAGAATGCTTCTCCTGATAGTACGACCACTCTATCCCAACTTTCGCTGTAGGTGATGGAAGATGCAGAATTGATTTGAACCTGCGATCCATCAGGAAGATCATGAGTGAGATTTTCATCAGAAGTAGCTAGCACTTCAATTTTTCTGGCACTTCCATCATCACTGAAAGTCAGTACAAAAGCAGCAATAAGCGTGATAGCTGCAGCTACGCCACTAATAAGCCAAGGATTCAATCGACGGACTTTTGTAGGCGATTGGTCAATGGAGGATTCTATCTGATCCCAGATGGCTGCTTTCCCTTTTCCCTCAGGAATTTGGGCAGTAGCACTTTTTCTCAGAAAATCGGCCATTTCATCATTCAGGTCTTCACCACCAGTATGATTCAAAAGATCCTTATATTTTTCAATATCCTCCATTACACCTTCATTCCGATTTTTTCTCGAACGATACTCAATGCCTTACTCATCCGCTTTTCCACTGCCTTCACGCTGATCTCCAAACGAGTGGCTATTTCTCCATACTTCAACTTGTCCATGCGATTCATCAAGAAAACTTCTCTGCAGCCCTCAGGCATGGAGTCAAGGCAGTTGTTCAGTTTTTCTGCAAACTCCCTTTCCTCCATAATAAACTGAGGAGAGACTCGTTCACTCTGAGAACCTGACATCACCGCGTCCTCATGCTTAGAAACCACCTTCAAATGGTTCATGTGATTTATCATCAGATTGTTAGCCATTGTATAAAGCAAACTCTTCAGTGTGCTAGCATCTATTCCTGACCTCTTTTCCCAAACCTTAATAAAGACCTCTTGCACTATATCTTCAGCCAATTCAATGTCACCTGTTTTATAATACAGGAAACCTCTCAGGCTTTCAAAATAGGAATCATAGGCCTGTTTTAAGTCTTCTTTGGTAAAGCTTTCGGATTTATTCCGTGTCACGAACCAAAGATAGAATCATCAGCTATTTTTCCCCTCCTGAGATACTACAATCAAACAGAAAAATACCCTACATCTGATCAGTTCTTTCTTCAAAAGAGCTGATCATCTTGAATCCGTTATAAAAGGAGGGGTGCGAGCTTCTAAATCTTACCATTACTATGTTTAGCCTTTCTACTACGCTGATGCCCTCTTGTATTAAGTGATCAACATTTTCATCGATGGAAATTGCCGAACTTTTATTCGGCGGTTCGCTCCTGGTTTTCTTATAGAGGGCGAAAGCGTCACTTGCTTCCTCTATTTCTTTGTGCGTAATTCCGTAGGGTCTCATTTGTTCAAGGTTTTTCTCCAGGAGCTTTAGTACAGAGTTTACCTTTCGTTCAAACCCATCGTTAGTCAACCGTAGATAATCGCTTTTTGAATTCTCGGCTTCTGCCAACAAACGAGAATTATTCGTGTCTTCAGCGTATGCTTCTAAGATGTCATCCAAAATGTCCATTTTTTCAGCTACAGTGATTCGCATCTGGTGCAGCGTAGTATTGGTGAGCTTTGGAAGGCCACTTTCGTCTGCAGTTGCTTCATCAATT
>CAYYNA010000068.1:0-14888 GCA_964472815.1 uncultured Roseivirgaceae bacterium | reverse complement strand
CTGACTAACACAATCGAATGTGACGCTGCGGTTTACAAAGAGAAAGTAAGTAGCGCGGTGAACGTTTTCCTAAATGCTTCATTGGACAAGTTCTCAGCTGGTCTATCTGGAGAAAAAGTAAAGTAGTCTTCATATATCACAGTGATTCACAGATCATGGCGAAATGATTTGTGAACAGCTGGACCCCAGGTGCAAAACATCTGGGGTTTTTTGTTGCCATTGCATAATATTGCATCTATCCTTTAATCAAATATCCAATGGACGTACGACACAACTGGACCCTTGAAGAAATCGCTGACATTTATCACAGACCTTTAATGGAGTTGGTGTTCGAAGCAGCAACTACTCACAGGAAATACCATGATCCCAAGGAGGTACAGGTCAGTAGCCTGATTTCTATCAAAACCGGTGGATGCCCAGAAGATTGCGCGTACTGCCCACAGGCAGCCAGGTATCATACAGACATCAAAATTCATAAGTTGATGGAGGTGGAGGAAGTCCGCGCCCAAGCAGAGTCTGCCAAAGCAAATGGAGCCTCGAGAATGTGCTTAGGTGCCGCTTGGAGAGAAGTAAGGGATAACAAGGATTTTGACAAAGTGCTGGACATGGTAAAAACCGTGAATGGCATGGACATGGAAGTTTGTTGCACCCTGGGCATGGTTTCCGAAGAGCAGGCAAAAAAGCTTGCCGATGCTGGCCTATACGCGTACAATCACAATATTGACACTTCTGAAGCATTTTACGACGATATCATTTCCACCCGAGAGTACGACGATCGATTGAAGACCATCGAAAATGTAAGGAAGGCAAAAATTACAGTCTGTTCTGGAGGCATCATCGGCATGGGCGAATCGGCTGAAGATCGAATGGGTATGTTACTGACGCTAGCAAATCTGGAAGTACACCCCGAGTCCGTTCCCATTAATGCCTTAGTTCCTGTAGAAGGTACGCCACTTGCCGAGCAGCCAAGAGTTGCCGCACACGAGTTGATCCGTATGATCGCCACAGCGCGCTTAGTGATGCCGGCTTCAGTGGTTCGGTTGTCTGCAGGTCGGGAAGGAATGAGCCTGACGGAGCAAGCCTTGTGCTTTATGGCTGGTGCCAACTCCATCTTTGCAGGTGATAAACTACTCACCACACCCAATCCTGATTTCAATGACGACAAGGAAATGTTTGATCTTTTGGGTCTAGTGCCAAGAGAAGCTTTCAAATACGATAAAAAAGCAGAAGAAGTGGAAGCATGAACAGCTACCAACTCGCTTTAGCTGAAAGAGAAAAACAACATTTGCTCCGATCACTTCCCCTCCCACCAGAGGGGATTGATTTTTATTCCAATGATTATTTGGGATTGGCCCGTTCGGAAGAATTCAGTTTGGCCATCGAAGAAGAATATGCCAGAGCTCCTAAAACGAACGGAGCAACAGGTTCCAGGCTGCTGAGCGGGAATAGCATCTATGCCGAGCAAGTTGAAAAGCATGTTGCAAACTATCATAATGTGGAGAGTGCGTTGATTTATGCTTCGGGCTACATTGCAAATGTTGGCCTTATTTCTTCTTTAGCAACCAAAGAAACTTCGCTGATATGTGACGAACTGATACACGCCAGTTTGATTGACGGTGCTCGGCTTGGAAAATCACAGAGGTTCATTTTCAAGCACAATGATCCGGATGATTTGGAGGCAAAGCTGAGCCAGATAGCAGGACAGAAGCTGGTTCTGGTAGAGTCCGTCTACTCGATGGATGGAGATGTAGCCCCGCTGGAGCGATTCACTAAGTTGTGCGAAAAGTACGATGCAATGCTTGTTGTAGACGAAGCACACGGAATTGGTGTTTTTGGAAAAAAGGGAGAGGGTATGGTTCAAGCCTTGGGCTTAGAACATAAAGTTTTAGCTCGGATTATGACCTATGGAAAAGCTCCCGGAATTCATGGAGCAGCAGTAGTGGGACCTCACTGGCTAAGAAATTATCAAATTAATTTTTCCCGTTCGCTGATTTTTTCGACAGCTCCTTCCAACCATCATCTAGCCAGTATTAAGGCACTTTACGCTCATTTAGAAAAAGCTTTTCCGCAGCAAGACAGCCTGAGAACCATCATTGAATATTTTGTCAAAAAGCGAGAGCAATCAGACATGCATTGGCTTGCATCACCCTCTCAAATTCAATCACTCATTGTTCCGGGTAATGAGCCAGTGATTAAGTTGGCGGAAAAGTTGAAACGAGCTGGGATAAACGCCTTGCCCATTCGAAAACCGAGTGTATCAGAAGGAGCAGAAAGGATTCGATTCTGCCTCCATTCATACAATAAGAAAGAAGAAATTGATCGATTATTCGACATACTATGAGTCAGAAAGTAATTGTAGCAGGAATTGACACAGATACGGGAAAGACGGTTTTTTCCGCGATCCTATGCGAAGCGCTGAAAGCTGACTACTGGAAGCCTGTTCAAGCCGGAGATCTTGATAATACCGATTCGCACAAAATCCAAAGGTGGTCTCCGAACACCGTCATTCATCCGGAGGCCTATCGATTGACGGAACCTATGTCTCCGCATGCTGCTGCGGAAATTGATCAAATAGCAATTGACGAGGCAGAACTAGTGTTTCCACAAACGGAAAATGATCTTGTCATCGAATTGGCAGGTGGCCTCATGGTGCCTCTAAGGGAGGATTACCTCATTATTGATTGGGTGGAGCGCTCTAAACTCCCAGTGATTTTAGTCTCCAATTATTACCTGGGAAGCATCAATCATACGCTCTTATCGCTTAACCTTCTTAAGCAAAGAAATATTCCATTGGCCGGGATCGTTTTTAACGGTGAGAAAAATCCATCTACTTTTGATGTTATCATGCATCGCTCCGGGGCTAATTGCCTGCTAGAAATTGAGCGGGAGAAAGAAATCAATGAGGAAGTAATATCCAGTTATGCAAAAAAACTCCACTTTTAGCAAAGAAGATCTCGCTTTTGATCGAGAGCATATCTGGCATCCCTACACTTCGCTCACAAACCCGCTACCGACCTATCCGGTAGCTTCTGCTCGCGGAGTTCGCTTGAAACTGCAAGATGGTAGAAAGCTTATTGATGGAATGTCTAGCTGGTGGACAGCCATCCACGGATATAACGTTCCGGAACTCAATGATGCCGCAAAGGCTCAAATTGACACCATGTCTCATGTGATGTTTGGTGGCATCACCCATCAGCCAGCCATTGACCTTTGCAACAAGCTTGTGGAAATCACACCGGCAGGATTGGACAAGGTTTTTCTAGCCGATTCGGGATCCGTCTCCATAGAAGTAGCCATGAAAATGGCTGTACAGTATCATCACGCAAAAGGTCAACCTCACAAAAATAAGTTTGTCACGATCCGTGGGGGCTATCACGGAGATACGTCAGGAGCCATGTCAGTTTGCGATCCGGAAGGGGGCATGCATCACATCTTCTCTGATTTCTTGCCCAAACACTTCTTTCTGGATCAACCCCTACGACGATTTGGTGAGAGTTATTTTGAAGAGGAGTTCAATCGCCTGGATCAATTTTTTCGGTTGAACGCCAGAAAATGCGCTGCATTTATCATTGAACCAATCGTTCAAGGTGCGGGTGGCATGTGGTTCTATTCTGTCGACTACCTTAAAAAAATCAGAGAGCTATGCTATCAATACGACCTGTGCCTGATTGCAGATGAGATTGCTACTGGCTTTGGTCGCACTGGAGAGCTATTCGCTTGTAAGCATGCAGATATTTCACCTGATATCATGTGTGTAGGCAAAGCGCTCACCGGAGGATATATGACGCTAGCTGCTACACTCACCACTCAGGAGATTGCAGAAACTATTAGTAATGGAGAGGCAGGTGCATTCATGCATGGACCCACTTTTATGGGAAATCCGCTGGCTTGCTCCGTGGCAAATAAGAGTTTAGACCTTCTGCTTGATTCCTCTTGGCAAAAGAAGGTTCAAGCAATAGAAGCGCAGCTCAAAAAAGAGTTGATGCCGCTTTCCCAACATGCAGCTGTTGGTGACGTCAGAGTTCTGGGCGCTATTGGTGTGGTAGAGATGAACGAGTCTGTGGATGTTGCAGCTGCCCAAGAGTTCTTTGTGAAAAATGGCGTATGGATCAGACCATTCAGAAAGCACATTTACATCATGCCTCCCTATGTAATCGAAAAACAAGATTTGTCTCAATTGACCCGGGCAATCGCTTCCTATGTAAATCTTTGATACATAAATTTTTGTTTATCAATTATCGATTTATCATTCAAAAAAACAAAACATTGCTGGCATGATTTTCGTTGCTAAAAGAACAATTACTTGAAATCTTGATCAGCACCATTATTAAAAATATCTTCCGAATAATCATCATGCTAGCCATAGCATATGCCGGAAGTTTTGTAGTAATGGAGGAGAGCTTCGAGAAGACGGAGAAGACGGAAAAATCCGAAGAAGCTTTACAAAGTGCCCACCTGGCGAAAGGTCTTAAGCGAACAGTTGATGAACCAGAAGATGGGGAAAAGTACCCAGAAACCAACTTGCAAGGAAGCTTTTATAAAGCTTCCAGTTATCAGCTTCTTGCTGATTACAACATCAATCACATTTACTATACAAGCTATTTAGACTCTCATATTTAGTTCCTAAGATCACCACCGTAAATCTGTTTTTAAACTAAATATGAGTACCATGAAAGTATTAAAGTATAGTTCTTTACTAATTATAATTACGTTATTTGTCAGTTCCTGCGCAGTGATTCGCCAGGGTGAAGTTGGAGTAAAAAGGAAATTCGGAAAGCTGAGTCCTCAAACTATAGAGGCAGGGGCGACAGCATTTAACCCCTTCACTACAACCATTATAAGGCTACCAATCAGGACGGTCAACGTAGAAATACAAAGCAATCTTCCATCAAAAGAAGGTTTAAATGTTCAGTCCGTTATTTCTATTCTTTATCACATTCAGAAAGAAGAAGCGGCGAATATCATCGAGAATATTGGAACTGATTACGAGCGCGTGTTGATAAGGAGTGTGTTCCGATCGGCTTCAGCGGATGTTTGCTCCCGTTTCTTTGCCAAGGATATGCACACGGTAAAGCGCGCACAGATTGAGCAAGAAATACAAGAGAGAATGCAAGAGCTCCTGACAGGTCGTGGCTTTGAAATTGAAGCGGTTTTATTAAAAACTATCCAACTTCCTCCTGGTCTGTATATGGCTGTTGAAGACAAACTAGAGGCGGAACAAGAAGCGCAAAGAATGGAATTCGTGTTGCAGCGTGAGAGACTAGAGGCGCAAAGAAGAAAGGTAGAAGCTGAGGGGATCAGAGATGCGCAGAAAATTCTTCAGGAAGGAATCAGTCCGCAGATCATTCAGTGGCAAAGTCTTGAGGCTTTCAAGGAGCTGGCAAATTCTCCTGGTTCTCGGGTGATTATCACAGATGGCAAGGCGCCATTCTTGATTGATCCGGTAAATGGCAATTAACAAAAAAAGAAAAGGCTTCTCGATTTTGAGAAGCCTTTTTCTTTCAATCTCTTATAGCATGATGGGTACTCGCACCATAGTATCATCCCAACCCATGACCATATGGGTTCCTCCTTCTACAGCCTCAAACACGATCGAGAACGCCTCCACAGTACTTGACGTCTTTGCTGTTGGCACGGTGATTTTTGTCACCAGGCTTTCGTCAGGTTTATAGGCATATTGCCCCCAACGATCATTGTCATTACTGAAATGAACCTCCCACTCAGACTCTTGAGGGATCGCGTAAATGGTGTATCTACCTTTGCTTACTTTGGTATCACCTATAGTTACATCTTGTAAAAAGGTAATTTCAGTAGCCTCATTTGCACCAACTCTCCATACCTCACCATATTTCAATAATCCACCGAAAACATCTCGCTCTTTTTTCTGAGGTCTTGAGTAAATAACTCTGATCTTAGGTTCATTGGCTTTCTTTTCTTCTTCAGTTTTAGCGAAGGCTCTGAAAGCCGCTCTGTCAGGGAAATATGCTGCATCCATTGGGCTTGCATCCATATCCTTGAAATCCTGTGCTGCTGCAGAAAAGACTAGCATCACGATCATCAATACAGTAAATAAATTCTTCATAAGGTTCTTTATTGTTTTAATAATTGCCAAACTAAACCTCAGCTTGGTACGATTTGTTCATCGTACCAAGCTTCTCTATAATTTGTCGCGATGCAGATACCGATGTAACTTGGTTCTTTAATGCAGAACCACTGATCGAATGAAAAAAATTGTTTACATCATTTTTCTTTTATCCACGCTTGGCTTAGCTGCTCAAAGCGATCAATATGCTTCACTTCAGGACTTTTATACCAAGTGGAGAGCATTTGAAAATCCTCCACTATACAATGGGGCGCCTGACTACCGTCAAGCCACTTTTGACCAGCGAATGACCGAATACAAAGAGCTTAAAGCCGAGCTGCTCAGCATTGACGCCTCCCGCTGGCCAGTGAAGCAAAAAGTAGACTGGATGATTATCTGGGCAGAAATGAATGGGTTTGATTTCAACTATCGGGTGCTCAAGCCATGGCAAAGAGACCCTGCATTCTACAAATCACTCTGGACATACCGTAGCGACGTGCCCGGTCATGAGGGGCCCACACATCATGCCACTACAGAAATCTGGCAGTACGAATTTCCGCTAACTAAAGAATCCAGAGAAAAACTGATCAGTGATTTGCAAGTCATTCCTTCCTTGAATACTCAAGCCAAAACCAACCTTACTGGTAATGCGAAGGAGCTTTGGATTGCAGGTATTAAGCATATCAAGGATCAAAGCAAGAACTTAGCCTTGATCTTAAATCGTGAAGGAGTTGCCAAGAATAGAGCATTGAGGGAGGCCATCAATGCAGCGATCCAATCAACCGATGATCTAGCTGCCTGGCTAGAACAGGAATCTAGCAAAAAGACAGGCCCATCAGGTATTGGAAAAGAAAACTATAGTTGGTATCAGCGAAACGTTCACCTAGTGCCATTGACTTGGGAAGATGAAGTAATGATTCTGAAGCGCGAATTGGCAAGAGCTTGGTCTGCACTAAAGTTGGAGGAACACAGAAATCGAAAATTACCGCCACTTAAGGCTGTAACGAATGCTAGAGAATATGATGAACTCGCTGACCGAGCGGCAGAAAGCTTGATCAACTTCCTTGATCAAGAAGATATCGTCACAGTCAAAGATTATTTTGATCCGGCTCTCCGAGAACACCTGGGGGCTTATGTGCCTGAAGAAACACGCAACTTTTTTTGGATCACCGTTCACTATGACCCAAGACCACTTTATTCACACTTTTATCACTGGTTTGACCTGGCACGAGAAGATCTTGAGCCATCGTCCAATGCTATCCGCCAGGGCCCTTTACTCTATAACATCTTCGATTCTAAAAATGAAGGAGTTGCAACAGCTGTAGAAGAGATGTTCATGCAAGCTGGACTGTATGACGATGATCCCAGGGTAAAAGAAATTGTGTACATCATGATCGCGCAGCGAGCAGCTAGAGGTTTAGGTTCACTATATGCGCATGCGAACGAAATGACCATGGAAGAAGCTGGTGGCATTCATTCCGACTACACACCACGCGGCTGGATGAAAACGGAAAAAGAACTGCTCATTTTTGAGCAGCATCTATACATGAGACAGCCAGGCTATGGAACGAGCTACATCACAGGTAAATATTTGATGGAAGACCTTATGATGGACTATGCCAAACTGAAAGAAACACAGGGCGAAGATTTTGTCCTCAAAAACTTCTTTGATCAATTCAACTCGACAGGCAGTATTCCAATGTCTTTGGTCAAATGGGAAATGGCGGGGAAATCTGATATCCTGAGTGTGCTTCAGGGGCAATGAAACGCATCCTTACCACCCTCTCTGACAAATGGCCAGAATACCTTCTAGAAATTCTAGTCATTACCGTGGGAATTTTAGGTGCTTTTGCGCTCAACAATTGGAATGAAGCTCGAACCACACAAATCGCTGAGGACCTGACCTTGGAGCGGCTGAAAGACGATTTGAAAAGTGACATTGACCGATACGAATTTTTAACTACTAGCTATGAGGACCGGCGGAATCGCTGCGACAGCACGCTTGCCTTGCTGAAAAATCAAAAAACGGTGGACGATCGCCTGGGCATTATTTCCATCCACAACATCAGCTTTTATCTCATAGAAGCTAATACGACGACTTATGATGAAATGATCAATACAGGTGGGCTGTACACTTTAGGAAACAAAGAACTCCGAGAGAAAATCTCCAAGTACTACAGAGATGTATCTAAATGGAGCCTTTATGTAGAGAAAAGTAATGCCCAACTTCGTCAGATGATGATCCAACCAGAAAACAGCGAGTACTGGCTTTTGCAACAAGAAATATGGACTGAGGAGCCCTTTGATATAAAAAAGTATCCATGGATTACCGAAACGTATTCAAAAGAAATCAAGCAGGTGGAGGCCTTGATGAGTCGCGCAAGGAAAAACTACAATAGCAGTAGGGGGTCCGTTGGTTATCTAAACAGACAGGCGGAGCACTTGCTTGAATCCCTAGATGCAAAATAGATTGGGAAGAGATCAGCGTAAACCTTTTGATAAACACACTTTTAATACTTTTGTAAGTCAATTTTAGGGCTAAGTAAGACTGACCAGCTGAAAACCATGACCCACAGAAAGTTCTGTGCTCGCACTGATTCTAAAGGCAAACCGATCAGTGTGCTTCTGAAGCTCGTGCTTAGCATAAGCTTGGTGCTCCCTTATGTTAGTTTTGGTCAAGATGTTACCCTGAATCCAGACAAGAGACTAAGCCAATACGTTCTGACAGAATGGAGTGTAGAAGAAGGCATGGGATCCGAATCTACCAATGAGCTCTTGCAAACACCCGACGGGTACATGTGGGTAGCTACCTATGCTGGCCTGCATCGCTTCGACGGTAAAGACTTTACCATTTACAACAATAAAAACAGCGACATTCCCTCACCCAATGTACTAAGATTGGAAAATGGGAAGAATGGAGCCATCTGGATTGGAACGCACCACGGGGTTTCAAAATACATTGGCGGAAAATTTGAGCGTCCTGAACCATTACTGCCGATAAAAGATAAAAGTATAGAACAGATGCTGATGACGAGGGACGGTGACCTATGGTTCAGCACGAGAACGAATAACTTCTACCGGTATGGAGACAGTACACTCGTTGAATTCACCCAAGAACTTGACCTATCAGAGAGTACCGTTCTATCGATGATCGAAACAGAAAATGGCGATGTGTTCTTTGGCACGGATGACTCGCGTCTGTTGGTTTACTCAAATGAAGGAATGTTTGATGAAATACCACTTCAGGACAATCTCAATGGGATCAATACCTTTTATTCGGACGGTGAAGTTTTATATGTCGGCACTGGTGTAGGCCTTTATACTTGGAATGGACAAGAGTTAATTAAGCAGGCTTATCTAACTAATAGAGCCGTACGAGCCTTGCTGATAGATCAAAACAACATTACTTGGATTGGCACCATGAGCGGACTTTTTCGGTGGGATCCCGGCAAATCCAGACTCGATTCTCTAACGGAAGCAACAGGCATGCCCAACAACATCGTTCGAGATATGATCAGTGACGATCAAGGTAATTTATGGATAGCCACTTACCGAAACGGTATTTTTCTCTTGACTGACGGAACAATCAGCAGCTACACCACCTCCGATGGACTGGCCACAGAAGTGATCGCAGGGATCACACAAATCGGTGAGCGACGCTATCTGCTAGGAAATGAAAACGGAACCCTCAACATGATTGATGGTGAAGAGATCTCAATTTGGGAGCCCCCCATTCCATTGCCATCAGCTAGACTAAAGAATCTCTTCACCGATAGAAAAGGAAGAGTCTGGGTAAGTACCTATGCAGGTCTCCATGTACTAGCTGGTAGTGAAAGTCGTCGCTTCACGGTAGAGGAGGGTTTTCCTGACAATTACATTAGAGTAGCCAATGAGGACAGCACTGGAACGGTTTGGGTAGGTACCAAGAACGCAGGACTTTTCAAGTTCAATTCCTTAGATAGTTGGGAACAGGTGACCATTGAAGACGGACTCAGTTCTAATTATATTATGTCGATAGATCGCGGAAATAATGGAAACCTGATTGTAGGGACCATCAGCGGTCTGAACATCATAGATCCTTCGGGCAACATCAAAAGCATTACCGTGGAGGAGGGACTTCCTTCCAACTTCATGTTTGCTACCTATAGCACCCCAAATTTCATTTGGATAGCATCCAATGATGGCCTTACGGGATATAGTAGTGAAAAAGGGATCGTCAATTTTAATGCGGAAAATGGCCTGGAAGCAAACATTGTCTATGAGATCCTGGCCGATGATGCGGGAAATTTTTGGATGCCTTCCGAACGATCCATTATCCGGGTGAATATTGAGGAACTTGAAACCGCTGCGCTTACTCAGGAACCCACCATCACGGTGAAGCAGTATGACAAAAGCTACGGAATGAAAAGCAACAATTTCTTGGGAGCAGTTCATTCGCTTAAGGATTCGGAAGGGAATCTTTGGATGCCCACTACTGGAGGGATTGTTAAGTTCAAGCCCAGCGAAGTAATTTCCCCTTCTTTTGATCCTTTGATGGTTGTGGAAGGAATCGTCGCTGACAATACAGCGCTTGATCTCAGCCAACAAGAAGTAACAGTTCCATCCGGAATTGATCGGCTGCAAATCGATTTCACGGCAATCAACTACGCGCAAGCCGAAGGACTACAGTTTAGGTATAAGCTGGTTCCCTTCGATGAGGATTGGGTTATTGCATCACCTGAACGGAATGCCGTCTTCACCAACCTTCCACCAAGGTCCTACAATTTCCAATTGCAAACAGGTATCGATGGTGAGTTCACTGAAGACCTGTTGGAAAAATCCATCACTATTGAAGCTGCCTGGTGGCAGACATTGGGCGCAAAAATTCTCTTTGCCTTGCTCATTGCAGCTACAGCTCTGCTTATTTACCGTCTAAGGTTGCGGGCCCTTACAGCCATCAATGTACGATTAGAGGAGACCGTATCTGAGCGGACAAAGGAACTGGAAGCTCAGAAAAAGGAATTAAATGATGCCATTGTCCAGCTGAAAGAAGCTCAGGAGCAAATGGTACATTCTGATAAGATGGCTTCTCTGGGTATACTTTCTGCCGGAGTGGCGCATGAAATCAATAACCCATTAAATTTTATTCACGGTGGGGTGGAAGGCCTAGGTCACTTACTTCGGAAAGGGATCAAGCCAGACTCTGATGAATACACCAAATTAATTGCTGCCATACGGGAAGGGATAGACCGAGCGTCTCAGATTGTTTCCAGTCTCAATGAGTTTAGTCGGAAGTCTGAAGATCACAACGAGCAATGCGATATCCATCGCATGATTGAGAACTGTTTGACGATGATCCAGTACCGGTTTAAAGAGGGCATTGAACTGGAGAAAGATTTTACCTCAGAGGATGTGACCATCGTTGGTAACAATGGGAAAATTCACCAAGCATTCTTAAATATTGCGACCAATGCGATTCAGGCCATAAAAGATCAAGGGACCATAAAGATCAAAACCAGCATCGTGAAGGATCAGGTGCACGTGGAGTTTACCGACACAGGCCAAGGCATCAAACCTGAAAACCTTTCCAAGATCATGGAGCCTTTTTTTAGTACCAAAGCCCCAGGAAAAGGCACAGGCTTAGGCCTTTCCATCACCTATGCCATCATCATGGACCATGGGGGGCAGCTTACGTACGCGTCAGAGTGGGGAAAAGGCACCACCGCACGAGTGGCCTTACCAAGGATGAAAGCAACTAGCTAGCAGATTTCCCACTTCCCTTGAGCCTGGTGCTTTTTGAGAAGTACTTTCCAATCGACTATATTCAGGTTTCTAACCATGACCTAACCACAAGATGAGACGCCTATTCGCCACTTTCTTCGAAAAATGGCCGGAATACATATTGGAAATTCTGGTCATCACAATCGGTATCTTTGGTGCATTTCTTCTAAGCAGTTGGAATGAAGGGCGCACCTCCCTAAAACAACAAGAAGTCTACCTAAACCACATACTCTCTAACCTAACCGATGATAAAGAGCAGTTAAAAGAACTCTTGGTCAAGAGCAAAGATGTGGAAGATAGAGCCAGGAAGATCATCGAAGAATTCAAGGCTCAGAAACTCGATGTAGTTCATGCCACTAATAGCGCGGGAATAATGGCATTGGAAAAGAATTTCAATGGATACAGATCCGGCATGGACGGTTTGCTCAACTCAGGAAAGCTTGATCTTATTCCGCCTAAATTGAGTCTGGCGCTAGAAGAATACTACGAACTTTCAGAAGACATTGTAAAGCGAGAATTTATGTCAAATACGTTCATCACAGATTTCTACGAACCTCGGTTTTTTAATAAATACGCTGAAAGTTTTGGCCAAATTGATGGGTACGGAATCAAAGAAATCTATAAGGATGACAGCCGACCTAGAGCGCTACTAGATGAGCAAGAATTACTATCCGATCGCATAATGGAATCTTACATTCTTATCCGGCATGTGCATTCAAAGGTTGAATCCGAATTATATACGGAATTGATTCAACTGAACAATTCGCTGCAGTCTGAAATCAATGGCTACTTGAGCAACTTATGAAACGAATCTTCAACGTGCTAGCTCAAAAATGGCCGGAATATCTTTTAGAAATTCTAGTCATCACCATAGGTATTCTAGGTGCGTTTGCTTTGAATAGTTGGAACCAACAACGGCTCGAGCGGAAAGAAGAGATCGAGATCTTACTGAGCGTCAAAAAAGATCTCCAAAATGTCATAAAGGAGTTTGAGTTTTTGAATGGGATTCGTGACAGTGTGCTCACCGGCGCTGAAGGCATTTTTAGACTGACACAAACAGATCAAATTGAAAAGGAGGAGATGAATGGTTTCCTGGGCCTCACCATGTATAGGCCCACTTTCAATAACAAAATGGGGGCGATCAATCTGCTATTCTCCTCTGGAAAAATCAACCTGATTCAAAGTGATTCTATCAAAGAAAAATTGCTGGCATTGCCAGGAGCAATTGATGACATGGTCGAAGAGGAGGTCTATGCAACCGAGGTATTTCAGACCCAGTACTACCCTGTACTTGCGAAGTACATCTTTATTCAGGATATCGTGAAATATGCCTTTGGCACTTCCTTTTTTGGGGCTATTGTGCAGGAAGATATGTACAATGCGGCAGCCATGGAAAGTGACCATGCCTCACTCCTACTGGATATGGAGTTTCTTAATCATCTGCGGATGCGAGCGTCGCATATGCAGATCACCAACGGAGAAACCAGAGAACTCATCAAACTCATGGATGACATCATTCAACTAATAGATCAAGAAGTAAAAAAATGAAACCTAGCCTTGTTTAGATTTTTTCGCATCATCCGCCGAAAGCTTGTCCAGAGCAACAAAGTCAGAAATTACATACTGTATGCTATTGGAGAAATCGTTCTGGTCGTAATCGGTATTTTCATTGCCATCCAGCTAAATAATCTCAATGAAGACCGAAAACTACGACTGAAAGAATCCACCTACTATTGCAAGCTTCTAGAAGATATTCGTCAAGACGCAGTTGAGATTGACCGACTGATCGCAGAAACAAATAACCGCATTCATCACGCCAACATTTTCCTAGGCTTGCTCCAAAAAGAAGAATTGGACGCTCAGCAGATTGCTTTGGAAATGTTTGAATCTGTCTCCCTGGTCACGTTCACTTTCAGCCCCAGCCAAGCGGCATTTGAAGACATCAAGTCGAGTGGGAATCTGGGTATTCTCAACGAAGAAATCAAAAAGGAACTGATCACCTACTATGTATATATTGGGGGAATTGTGGATGTGGTAGACATCAATTCAGATCGGGCCGTCCAGCTTTTTCAAGAAAACAAAAGCTATGTAAAAGAAGGCTGGCAGTTTATCGAGGTAGCCCAAGATGCCCTGGACAGTACGCTTGTAGATATCCCAGCGCTACACGCAGCAGCAAATCCTCAGGAAGTTCAGGAACAGTTAATGAGCGACGCGTTGTACTATATTGGTTCAGGCTCACGGGTTCGAATGCTTTACAATTTACTTAAGAATCGGATAGTAGAGATGGAAAAGTTGTTGGAGTCCAAGTGTGAAAGTCAGGAGTGAGTTTGAAAGCGAAGATCAAAAAAGAGTCAGATAATAAGTGTTATAGCATTCGCTATATTTAGAATCCATGAAACGCATTTTCACCACCCTCTCAGAAAAATGGCCGGAGTACATCTTGGAAATTCTTGTCATTACCATCGGCATAATAGGCGCCTTTATGCTCAACAGCTGGAAGGAAGACGTAGAATCCGGCAAGGAAGAACAAGCGATACTGAAGCAACTACGTGAAGACCTTCGGATTTCGAAAACCCAATCCGAGGAACTAATACTTAGCGAAAGAACTCAAATAGCGATCATTAAAGCGGCATTAGGAACCGCTGAAGAATTGGACTCACTCCTAGCAACCGATCTAGATAATGTGGCTCACAAAGTTTTTTGGGACTTTGGACATGACAAGCCCGTCTTTGGGTACTATGAAGATTTGAAGAGTGCCGGGAAGACAAGCTTAATTCAAAGCGAAGCACTGCGTTCTCAGCTATCTGACCTACAGGAGAGTATCAATGCACTGATTAACCTGCTGGATGACCGTAGAAGCGTACATATCTTACGAGTAGATGCCATTTCTGAGAATGACATCAATTTTCAACGCATTGCATTTAGGTCGTTACCAGAAATGGACCCAGGAGAACACTCGAACTATGCAGATTTACTAAAGGACAAAAGGATCCGAAACCTGCTTGCCATTAAGCTGGAATTGGGTCAGTCTGTGTTAAGCAGTCAG
>CAYYNA010000067.1:0-15023 GCA_964472815.1 uncultured Roseivirgaceae bacterium | reverse complement strand
GAAGAAGCGGTCGAAATACAAAATGCAGTTCCGCAAGGACTATCTTCGGCAATAATGACAACTAACCTCAGGGAGTCGGAGCTTTTCCTGTCGCATGCAGGGTCGGACTGTGGTATTGCCAATGTCAACATTGGAACTTCTGGGGCAGAAATTGGTGGCGCTTTCGGTGGTGAAAAAGAAACAGGTGGAGGTAGAGAGTCCGGATCAGATGCTTGGAAAGCATACATGAGAAGGCAAACCAATACCATCAATTATTCAACAGAGCTTCCGCTAGCGCAAGGCATCAAGTTTGAGCTTGACTAAGTAGCAATAAGATTAAAGCGACTGTAAGAATTGAAATAACAAGTAGCAAGGCTCGTTTACGACGAGCCTTTTTTTGTCTTGCCTGAATCTTTTCAAGAAATCTACTAGTAGCTTCAGCATCAAATGTCTCGGTCTTTTTTTCAATCTTTTTCTTTATGTAATGAAGATTGTTTTCTTGATAGATGGTTTTTAGCGACTTTCTTTTCTTCAGGAGATTCCTATTGTTTCTGTAGGTCCTCACCATAAAATCAAGCACACCGTAACCACTCATTATGCTAATATTTAGGTTGTACAATCAAAGTGGCTCTGTAAAACTGATGTAGGCAAAGCATCATAAATAGATGGCTAATGTCATGCCTGTTAAACCAAATAGCTGGATCTACCTCTAGGATAACTACAGGAACTGAAACGATCATCCATCCTATTCCAAATAAGTAACCTTTCCACCCTTTCTCCCCATTCCTGACTTGGATGATGCTGTATATTCCAAGTACCAAGACTAGCCCAACAATTGTCTGCAGTGTTACCCACAAAAACTTAAAATCAAATAGTAGTAATATGAAGATCAAAGCGGTTTGTATCCAAACCCACTTCGTCCAATTACGAACCTCCTTTCGATAACTTAAAACTGCTAGTTCCAGAAAGGTAATTGAGAGGATGGCACAACTCCACCCTGGGATTTTACCTGTAAGATCAAAATAAAAGAATAGCAAATGCGAAAGGCCTCCGAAAAAAGTAGACAAGCCGAAGAGCAAGAAAAAGTATCTCCAATTCTTATGAAAAGAAGATCTTCCGGAATGCTCGTAAGACTTTTTGGAGTAGTAAAGACACTGAAATGAGATAAGCCAGTTGGTGAGAAAAACCACTGGCTCCATCAGCGTAATACCATGCCACTCTACAACGATTTTTTCCAAAGCAGGAGCTTAAGGTTGTAAAGATGCTCGATTTACTTTTCTAAAACAGTATCCGTTTTGGAAAGCACTTCTTCAATCTGAATCATGTGTCGCTCTTCGTGGCTCATCACGAAATCAAAGCACTCACCAACGAAAAATTTCAATCGCTTGATAGCTGTCGGCATCTTGGTGTTATTCAAATTCTTATTTCTTGCTTCTCTAATGAGTTCATTGAATCGATCTTTCTTCTGCCGAAACTCTTCAAGAATTTCTTCCGGATCAATTTCGCTTTTTGGTTGAAAAAAATCGAAAGTGTTCAGTTTGTACTTCACTTTCTTCCCATGCGGCTTGTTGGTATAAATCGAGAGTCGTCCCAAAACTGTCCTTCGTGTTTTTTGAACATCTCCATTTAAGGATGGCGCATTTGATATGACATCTTCAAAATTTGGGAGATAGATGTCGTAGACTTTGTTCAAATGGTCCACCACCTCCAGTACAGACCATTTCTTTTCAGCTTCTTTCCAGTTGAGGATTTCTGCATCCAGTTTACTGATCTCAGTACACACTCTATGAGTCACCTTATTTGATCGTTGAAGAATACGTTCATAATGATTTTCCATGTCCTTTTTATTTTGATTCAAAGCTGACCATTGGAAGAAGAAAAAAAATTGATCCAGATCAATTAATCTCGTAGAGCCCTAAGCCGACTAAAGGTCTCTGGCTTCATATTCAGGTAACTAGCTAGATATTTTTGCGGAATATCTAAAAGTTCTTTTGGGCATCTTTTCATAAACGCATCAAACTTCTCTTTGGCAGTGTAGGTGAGCATCTCCGTTTCTCTTGAAAGCCTTCCGAAAAGAATCATCTCTAGAAATTTAGCTTCCCATATATAGAATTCTGGAAATAGTTCGAATAGTTTGTCAAAATCGTGCTTATTAATGGCGATCAGTCGTGAAGGTGTGATTGCTTCCAAGAAAAGAGAGGAGGGTTTTTGCGTAACAAATGAATCGAATACTCCACTTTGCTCTCCCTGGTAAGAAAATCCAGCGATGGACTTTTCTCCTTTATCGGTAATCATGTAGATAGCCTGTACACCTTCCAGAACCAAATAAAAGTATTTTGCTACGGCACCCGCTTCAACAATCAGCTCTCGAGATTCATGCTGCTTCAATTTGAAATGGTCTGTCAGAAACGCCAATGCATCCTCCGAAAGAGGAATATGCTTTCCAAAATAATTTTTGATGAGCTCCTGGTGATCCTGATTCATGGTACAATGATATTTGACTCATTGCACTTTGCCATGCTAGCTAAGCTTCGCTCTTCCTTTTCTTATTCCGAGAATAGCCAACACAACAGCTAACAACACAACAAGAATTTGGGTAAATTTTTTCATGATTAGGGTGATTTGATACAAATGTAGGAAGTACCCTACCTAAAAATCAATCCCCTAAATCGGGTATTTTGCTGCACTCAAGTCAGTCATTTTCAGGAAATAAGACGCTACTTCTTCTCCTAACGATCCGACCAAAGGTGATCATGACAGGTGGATAGAGCATATATATGAAGCCGCAAATGATATAATTCACACCAGAAACAGCCATGATTGCGGATAGTGCCGGAATAGAGCTCAGCAGTAGGTTGGTCTGCACACTGATCTTGGTAGTAAAGGTTTCATAATCCCCCATCCCCAGCGCTTCGCTCCTTTTGTAAGCATGTCTGTACAGTAGCGATAATGATAGAAATATAAGCGAAGCACCAAGGCCGTATGAAGTCATCAAATAGCTTCCATCACCAATCCCAGCAAATTGACTTTTGAACCTCGAAAAATCGTCCGTGATGATCGCAAAGTAAAGTTCAAAGAGGAAAGTCATCAAAAACTTCAGCGGATAGACATATATCAATAACACAAAGAGTAAAAAGGTATTGATAACAACAGTCCTTAAATCTTGCAATCCGTACCTTAAAAAGAACATGTAATGCTGGTACCATATCACTACTATAAGGACTGCGCAAAGGAAAAATGGAATGATATCTCGAAAGGACTCTTTTAGCTCTTCAAATGTCTCAGGAACAGAAGATGACAATGCTACAAGAGTCACTGTAAATGCAAAAACAGCATCACTAAAAGTCTCTATTCTGGTCTGGTTGAGCCCCCGGTATTTAAACTTTGGATCTAGACCTACCAATTGATCTTTAAGCTCTCTCATAGGCTGAGTTTATACTCCAATGTTAACCATTCACCATCAAAATTTCCCCCTGAAAGAAAATAAACAGGTAAGAATGAGCGGATTGTTTTTTCATAAGTATTAAAAACTCAACTCATACTACTATGAATTACAATTACAAAAAAGTCATTGGAATGCTAGCCTTATGCACGGTAAGTCTAGTAGGAATCGCGCAACTAAGTACACCACCAGGCGGTAGCCAGAAATCGTTCGTAAAGCAGCACATTGGAGGAGTGGGCAAAGTTGCTATCGAATACAGCAGCCCAGGTGTACGGGAAAGAACAATCTTCGGAGGGGTTGTTCCTTACGGGTTTAACAATCTAGGCTTTGGTCTGAGCACCGCAGAAAATCCATCTCCCTGGAGAGCCGGTGCTAATGAAAACACCACTTTTTACTTCTCTCATGATGTGACTATCGAAGGGGAAGCTCTTCCAGCCGGCAAGTACGGATTCTTTGTAGCACCAGCTGAAGAAGGGCCATGGACCGTCATCTTTTCCAAAGACAATAATCATTGGGGAAGCTTTTATTACCAAGAAGAAAATGATGCACTGCGAGTGGAGGTAAGTCCTGAAGAGGCGAGCCACCACGAATGGCTTACCTATGAATTTATTGACCGACAAAGCAATTCTGCAACCGTCGCATTAATGTGGGCAGACAAGCGACTTCCAATTAAGATAGAACTTGCAAACCCTGCCGAAGCGCACATGACACAAATTGAAGCTGAGCTAAATAATCAGCTAGGTTTTTCTTTCCAAAATTGGGCCACTGCCGCGCGATACGCCTCGGGCGTTGGTGAACACGAAAAGGCCATTTTGTGGGCGGAATCTGCAGTGAGCGCACCCTTCATCGGACAAAAGAATTGGGCAACTATGTCCACGAAGGGTTTTGTATTGAATGCCGCAGGTAAATCAGAAGAAGCAAATGCTGTTATGGATGAAGCCATAAAAATGCCAGGTGCAAATGCAGGCGCTGTGCATCAGTACGGCAGACAACTTATCGCTGCTGGCCAAGATGAAAAAGCACTTGAAGTATTTAAGTTCAATCACAAGAAAAATGACGGGGTTTGGCCAACAAACTACGGACTAGCTAGAGGCTACTCAGCAGTAGGAAATTTCAAGCAGGCACTGAAATACATGCAGCTTGCGAAAGCCAATGTCCCAGCAGGAGACAACATAAACCCTCCATTAATAGATCAGAATATTGATAAACTCAAAAAAGGAGAAGATATCAACTAGGAAATACGTATCAAACTAGGCCCCATCGCTATGATGGGGCTTAATTATCGAAGGAATGCGCAGATTTCTCTTTGACGAATAGCGTCTTTCGAAAATCTCCGGGTTTTAGTTCATTCAATAGGTCCAACTGTCTTCCCTCCATGATTACCTGAAAGTTCTTCTCACGATTATCGTACTGCTCCTCATTTTGGAATGTAGTCATCAGAATGATGTCAATTGGATAGTCATCTGTTCTCTCCGTGCGGATGAATTCATAAGATGCAATTATTCCCTGTTCCACTGCTTTCTCCCGAAGTTTTCTCCAGTTGTTTTGAAAATAATACAATGCCTCATCGGTGTTGTCATCAATGATCTGGACAAACTGTAGTGTGGAAACTCGTTGGTCAGTCTGTGCCAAAGCAAAGGTGGTTAGGAGGACAAGAGCCGAAGTGATTAGGGTCTTCATTGTAGTAATAGTCTTTTTGTGATTGTTTTTCTTTCGCTACGGTACTCATACGGACAAAACATGAAAGATGATTTATGCGATACCAACTCAGTGCCTACTTTGCACGTTAGAAAAAGACAACCATAAACCTTAAAAGCATGCGAAAAAATATACTTGCGCTAAGTCTCCTGCTATCATTTGGGGTGACGATAGCTTCTAATCCTGGGATGAAAAAAGGCAGTCCAGATGTCTCTTCCATATCGGTTTTATCTTTCAATAAAGCAGGTATCCTATTTATTGGAGATTCCTTTGGTGGAAAAGTGATTGCTGTAGACTTGAAAGATGACCAAGAAAATACAGAAAACGAGCGATTAAATATTGGAGATCTTGAATCTGAAGTAGCTTCTTTTCTGGGCACTACAAGTAACAATATTCTGATCCATGATATGGCCGCAAATCCTGTATCTCAAAACCTCTACCTGAGCGTTTCTAGAGGAAAAGCAAAATGGACAAGCCCGTGGGAAACTCCGAATAATGTAGAAAAAGCAGATATTCTGTTAATGGTATCACCAAACGGTGATATGTCGGAAGTGACGCTACAGGATGTGGAGTATTCTGAAGTAGAGCTGCCCAGTCCAATAAATGCTGAGAAAGAGCATAGATGGAAAAAGGGAGTCAAACTGAGGTCAGAAGCAATTACCGATATCGAGTTTTGGAATAATAAAATCTATGTCTCAGGACTCTCCAATGAGGAATTTTCCTCAGCATTATGGACTGCTGATTTTCCATTCACTGAAAACACCAGCATCAATACCTTGGAGATCTTTCATGGTGCCCACGGGAAATGGGAAACAGCGTCACCAATTCGATCCTTTTTGCCTTACGAATTGGGTGGAAAAAGTAGCCTACTTGCGAGCTACCTCTGCACCCCTTTGGTGACACTGGATATTGAAAAGCTTTCTGAAGGAAAACATGTAAAGGGGAGAACTGTAGCAGAATTTGGTTCCGGTAATTTCCCGATAGACATGGTGCTCTACCAAAATAATGGAAAGGATTATGTGCTTATGTCCAACAGCGCACTCCCTCTACTTCTCTTTGATCCAAAGGATGTGGAAAGCTTTGATGGTGAGATTAATGAAGAGGTGGAAGGCTACCTTGGTGGAGTTGCCTACACTCCTAGATCAGGTACAGGCATCCAGCAACTTGCTGATTATAACTCAAAATACATTGTAGCTACACAAAGGCAACCAAATGGTAAATTAGCATTGATTTCCATTAGTAAAGATCGGATGAGACCCTAAAAGGTAATTCCATGAAAAAATTAAATAAAGGAGGTCTGGCATCCCTCCTTTCTTATTTTCTGCTCATTTGCGCCGCTAAATCTCAAGAAGCTTTTGTGTCTGTTACAGACCCAACAAAGGATAGCTATGGGTCCGTTTATACACCTCCTCTTGCCGACTCCATCATATTGAAGATCTATGAAAAAGAACCAAGCTTTACTGACTGGACTACCTTCTTTAGTATCAAAACCAAAGGCAGCTCAAGATCTACATTAGGAAGTTATTCAGTGGATAGCTCAAGAGTTCTGTTCAAGCCTCGATTTTTACCTGATCCAGAAGTCACGTATCAAGTGACACTCGACTATTCTTCACTTTTCACCTTGCTAGCAATATCAGACTCGGCAACTGCTTTAGTGCAAGAGATTACTTTTCAGCAGCCAAAGATGATGCCTTCTCAAGTTGTCAGCATCTACCCGCTGGTCAATGTACTGCCGTCAAACACCCTCAAGCTTTACATTTATTTTTCAGAGCCCATGGGCTTCTCCAACCCCTACGATTTCATCTCATTGTCAGACGCCCAAGGAAATGAAATCAAAAATGCATTTGTCGAGTTGCCAAATGGTCTCTGGAATGAAGATCGTACACGTTTGACTTTACTATTTCATCCCGGAAGAGTAAAGCAGGGAGTTGGTCCCAACTTAAGAGAAGGTACAGCCTTAATTGAAGGGGAATTATTTGAGCTTTCCATCAGCGAAGATTGGACAGATGAGAATGGACAAAAGCTGCAAGACACTTTCAATAAAAAATTCTATGTATCAGCTCCATCCAGGAAAAAACTCAAGGTAAAATCTTGGGAGCTAGTAGGTAAATGTGAAAAGGAATGTGAGCTAGCACTGGTTACGCAAAACCTGATTGATATTGAAATGGCTGATCGCATGATCTCTGTGAAGAACGAGAAACAAGAAGAAATCTCAATTGACTTACTACCAGAGCCCGATGGCAGCTTTATTATCCATTCTGATGATGGATTCAAAAAAGATGAAAAAATCATTGTCAGAATTCATCCAAGACTGGAAGACATGTGTGGGAACACTTTTCTTAACCCTTTTGATTACAAAGAAGACACCCGTAAGGAAGGGGAAAAGCCACTGAAAATAAGATTTAAAGTGCAATAAAAAAGGGAGCACCGCCATGCTCCCTAATAATGTCGATCCCATGTGCTGGTTGGATCGAACTGACCCGACTTTCGTCGAATCTAATCACCGCCTAATTTACTCGCCTGTAAATGTAGTTAGCTAATATAACCATCTTTAGTAAATGTTGTTTCGTTTTCGTTGAACTTTTTTTCAAGGTGTTCTATTCCTATTGCTTTCTTTGCAGCATGCCTCTCTCCAAAGTTCTTTTCGCAATCATAACTGTGCAATTGCTGGCATTTGCCTCCTTAAGTAGGATTCAGAAGGCTATGGATAAGCAAGAATATGAAAAGGCAAAAGAGCTCATCGTAAAAGGATATCAGAAGGAGCCTGATAATCCTGGATTTTCGTACTACCATGCTCTGCTACTATTTACTGATGAGTACGATGGATTCAATGCTGATTCCGCCAGATTACTTATTGCTGCCGCAGATGAAAAGTTTCAGGTCTATCCTGAAGAATTAAGAGTGAAGCTGGAAGAGGAATTCATAACAGAAGACACGATCTACAAACTTGGTATCTCTGTAAGAAACTTTCTATACAAGGAAACACTAGCTGATTTGTCGCTCAAGAGTGTGCTCGACTTCCGCGCAAAGTACCCTAAATCACCCTATGAAGATGCCTTGATCTTTAAAAGGGATAGTATGGTTTTTATGAAGGTTCGAGCAGAAAATAGCATACCTGGATATCAAAATTTCATTGCAGAATTTTCCATTTCCTCATTCAGACCCGAAGCAGATTCATTGCTAGATGAACTGAGGTATCAAGATTTGGCCGAAGATGGAAACTTGAGAGACTACCTTAAATTCCAACAGAGCTACCCTACTTCATTTAGGACCAAAGAAGTTGAGGAGTACATTCTTAAAATCTCTACAGCATCCCATAGCGCGGAATCCTTGATCAACTTTATCAGATTAGCAAAGACCGAGGTGTGGAAAAAGAGAGCTGCGGATGTCCTCTACTATTTAGAAGATCGTAAGCTCAATGATATTCATCCAAAATACGACTCGTTAAGAGCAGCTGAGACAGATTTGGAAAATGCTCTTTTTCCGATAATGGATAGGGGCCTATTTGGGTTTCAAAATGAAGATGGAACGGATCAACTCATCCCTAGCTACTCGCAAATACAAGATCTGGTCAAGTGTGGTCTTCTGGAAGATGACTGGATTTTCGTCAAAGAGAAAGATCAAGGAAAAATTATTTTAAAGAATGGGGAGGAAATTATTGCTTCAGCAGAAGACTATCGAAGCGTGTCGGAGAGTATAGGTTTAGTGAAAAAAAGCGATAACTGGATACTCTTTCACAAAAGTGGATTTATGATCGTAGAACTACCGATTGAAGAAGCGGAGGTATTCAAAAATGGCTGGATAAAGGCAAAGCACAATGGTAAATGGGGACTTTTCACATTGTTGGGAAATCCCATTGCAGAACCCATTTATGAGGATATCTACCAAATAGAAAATTTTTGGATCTTCGAGAAAGACAACCTACTGGCAGTTTATAAGAAAGAAGAGATACTCAAAGAAGTAGAAGATAGAGGCCTCTCTTTAGAATTCAAATTTGATGACCTTGAACTGGTAGATGACGATAAGCTAATCGGTTTTAAAGGCGATAATGAATGTTTGCTTGATGATCAACTTGACTTCCTTATCCCATGGGGAAAGTATGAGATTCATCCCGATCCTGCTGGCTGGTATTTAAGATCCAAGGACGGCTATTATCTATATAATAATACTGATGAACGAATAATGGACAGAAAATACAAAGATCTGGAATCGAATGATGGATGGCTGTCGTTGCAAACGGAGGAAGACTGGATCTTAATTCCTAGAACAGGTCCGTCATTACCTGAAAGGAATTTTGATTCCATCAAGCTAATCAACAGACACGCTGCATTGGTATTTAAGGGAGAAGAGAAAACGCTTGCTTTCACAAATGGGAATAAGATTTTGTTGGATGAACATTTAGTAAAATCTTTTCCAAATAGTCCCGATTACTTGATGATCAGTAAGGATGGTGCCTTGGGAGTTTATAACCAGTTTGGTGAAAGTATTTTGGATGGAAAGTTTGAAGAAATAAGCTTCATAAATGACACGTTACTTAGCATCACTAAGAACGATAAACAAGGTATCCTCAAAAGCGACGGTTCCTATTTACTCAACCCAATATTCAGTACCATCAGTATAAAAGATAACTTGATCTCCACGCTGTACAAGGGAGGCATTGGCTGCTATGATTTAAGCAATAGCTTACTTATTCCACCTGATTATGACGCCCGAATAAGCAAAATAAATGATCATTACCTTGTAAAAAAAGAAGGTAACTATGGCCTTATTGATGCCAATGAAGAGGAAATCATCTCATTATCTTATGAAGATATCAAATACTGGAATGACACCTCCTTTCTCGTAACTCAAGAGAAAGAGCAATTTCTCATAAGCATAAGCGAAGAGGTCTTATCAGATCCTATTTCCAAGCTGGCTTTGCTTTTTGAAGATCAAAATGAATCAATCTATAAGTTCATTCAAAAAGGGGCCTTTGGACTGATGAGCAATCAAAATGGTGTAATTCTGAAGCCCCAGTATTCGGAAATTGTAAATATTGGAGACGAAGAGCAACCGTTATTCTTCGCAGATCAACATCTGAGCGAAGCTGGTTTTCATGTTGTCAGTTACGTTAATATTTCTGGAGAGCTTGTTTTTTCTAAAGCTTACCGAAAAGAAGAGTTTGATAAGATCCTCTGCGAGGATTAGTTCAATTGAGCGAGTAGATCCATCACTTGTTTAATGAGAGACTGTCGGCCATCATTTACGAAAATGTAATCTGCTAATGGGATCTTTTCCTCATCCTTCATTTGCTGGCTCATAATCTCTTGGACATCTTTTTCATCTCGGTGAGCATCCCGGCTGACAACTCGGCGGATCCTTGTTTCCTCAGGAGCGGTCACTAGAATGACTTTATCCATGCGCCGATAGGACCCAGTTTCGAAGAGCAGTGCAGCCTCGTCAAACAAAAGCCTTTCGTGGTTATTCTCATGTAGCCACTTTTTCAAATCCTCTGCAACTGCAGGATGTATGAGTGCATTTAGTTGCTTTATTGATTCGGAAGACTTGAAAACTATATCAGCAATGTGTTTCCGATTCAATTCACCATCGACATAAGATTCTTCACCAAAAAGTGACTTGATCTGCTCTTTCAGATGGGGATCATTGCTCATTAGCCATTTGCCCCGGTCATCAGCGTAGTAAACTTTGTGCCCAAGTGACTCTATGATCTTGCAAACTGTACTTTTACCAGAGCCGATCCCTCCAGTGATTCCAATAAGTGGAGGCTTATTTGGCATAGGTGACGGAAATTGTATCCGGCTCAATTTCTACTTCTAAAGCATCTTCCGGGTACATCATGATTATGGCAGGGGCTGTGGAGTCTGACTTATTGATCATATTGTAATCCACAATGACCTTAAAGTCATCTGCAAAAAAATCCTTCTCCTTGGACTCCTGAATCACAAACTGAACACGAATTCGAGGGTTACTGACAAATACTGAAGAATCTTCTGGAAATTCAATCGTTTCCACAGTTGTCTCAATGGAAAGCTGGTTAAAACGCTCTACCAGAAACCTAACATTGGTCGCTGGAGGATCTGAAGAAATTTCATAACCCTCAGGTAGATCCAGCTTTATGGATTGGTTAAAATTTTCATCTATTTCTCGATCATCCAGATAGACCGGATAAGTCTGACCTAGTGAGTCTAGAAAACTCGTAGGGCCAGATAATGTCACCGAATCAGGGTCAAGAACAATGGATGAAACAATACGATAGTTATCTTCAATTGGTATTGCCAAAGAGTCTATGGCCAATTTTATCCGAACAGATGACTTCCTGTCAACATCAATAAAAAGTGTGTCGGTAAATAGAAAGTTTACGCGATATTGGCTCAACTCCTCTGTGATGATTGGCAGTATGGTTGGTCTGGTTAAGAAGCGAATCGCGGCAGGATTTTCCAGTTCAAAAAGGACCGGGTCCGCCCCAAACCAAAAGGATTCCTTAAACAAATCCCAACCACCACCAGATACATCTACGTCCACATATTCTGGTAGTGGCTTAACCGCAATCAGGCTATCTGTATCAAAACCAAACTCGATTGGATATTTTATCCGGTAGCTATATTGTTTGCCTAAGGCACTAAAAAACCAAAAAGTAGCCGCTCCTATGAAACATAGGAGGACTACTTTCCAGCCAATTACTTTCTCAGGCTTAGCCATTATTTATTATTTCTTTTTTGCGTCCTTATCTGACTTGCCATCAAGTCTTTTGCTAGCTTCTAATGAAATGCTTGATTTCTCCACTAGTAGCTTTGTCCCGCGATCCACATCCAGCAATACGGTGGTGTCTGAAACTTCAACGATCTTTCCGTGAATCCCACCTACGGTAACCACCATTTCACCTTTCTTAATTTCCTCAAGATATCTTTTTGTTTCCTTCTGTTTTCGCTGCTGCGGGCGAATAAAGAAAAAGTAAAAGATCGCAATCATACCAATGATTGGCAGAAATGAGGTGAAGTCACCTCCGGCTTGCAATAAAACCATGTTCATTTATAAATAATTTGAAATAAAAACCCCTCGACTAAAAGCCGAGGGGCAATGTTAATAAAATGAAGTGCGATCTGGAAGCTTACTCGCCTTCCTTCACCACGTTCGCCTTAATTCTTAATCTGTGAGTATTTGGCCAAGTATTAGCCGTAAGGGTTACCGTTTTGTTCTGAATACCTGGCTTATTCTTACTGTTAAACCTTACTTTGATCTCACCTTCGCCTCCTACTGGAATTGGCTCTGTTGGTTTTTCTGGAACAGTACAACCACATGTTGCTTTAGCATCAGAAATGATTAGTGGTGCTTCCCCTGTATTCACAAATTTGAATACATGTTCGACTACATCACCGTCTTTGATGGTTCCAAAGTCATGAAGCTCTTCTGTAAACGAGAAGGATGGCAGTGGACCATCTGGCTTCTCAGCCGGTGCTGCAGGTGTTGTTGAAGTATTACTTGTTGCAATAGGCTGAGCTCTATTTGCTGTTGGTGTTGAAACTACACCGCCTTTTCCTTCTAACGCTGCTATTCTTCCTTCTAGCTTAGTAACTCTAGATTCAAGTTCCTTATTGGTACAGCTCACAAGAGTAGCTGCAGCTACGATTCCTAAAACAATCTTTGATATTTTCATTATTCTACAGTTTTCAAACATATCCATTACAAAATTAAATAAGATATTGTTTCAACTGGCCCGAGAAAACTTAACGATATGTTAAAGAACGCTAGTCTTTCTTGATTTGGTTGATGAGCCCATTCACGTCATCAAGGAGTTGCTCCGCTTTATCCTTGGCATCTTTTACAATCTTCTCTCCTTCCTCTTTAGCCTCATTATCGAGAATATCTTTGCCCTCGACCACATCATTGATGAATCCTTCTAGCTGCTTCTTAAGCTTGTCTAACTGAAAAGTCAGCCTATCACGTGTGTTGATTCCTTTATCCGGCGCATACAAAATGCCCAGCACGCCTCCAGTGATAATTCCAATTAAGAATGCGAAAAAAGAACCTCCTGATTTACTCATAATGCTACTATTTATTGTCAATTAGACCTCTACCACTCTTACGAATTTTGCCACTCGAAGTTAGTTCGTTTGAAAGGACATCCAAAACGCCGTTTACAAATTGTTTGCTCTTGGGGGTACTATAAACCTTTGAAATCTCTATCGCTTCATTGATGCTTACCTTGATGGGAATGCTTGGCGAATTCATCATTTCTATCAACGCCAGTTTCAATATTACCCGGTCCGTCAGAGCAATGCGTTCCACGTCCCAGTTTTTTGTGCTTTTTTGAATGAGGTCTTCAAGAAAATCATTTTCTTTCACCGTCTCCGCAAACAGAAGTTCTAAGAACTTGAAGTCTTCTTCACCATTTTTTGTGAGCTCAGCGATTTCGATATCATCACTATCCTGAAGAGACTTAATTGTCTTCACTACCATGCTCTTGATGATAGGCTGATTTTCCGACCAATGCAGATTCTTCTCTTCTATATAAGAAAGGATGGTCTCGTTTTTGAAGATTTCTCTCTTAAACAATTCCATCACTATATCCTCTTCTGGGTCTTCCTGTTTTGAATCAAAATAGGGGGAGAGCGACTCAGAGGTTCGAATCTGCTCTCTGTACCAGGTCTTTATCTCATCCAGCTCGTTTCCCCAGCTGATACTCTCTCTTGCGACCTCTTTCGACAGGGTCTCAGACGATTTCAGCTTGCTAATAATTGCATCTTCAATAAAGGGAAACTGCTTCTTCTCCTTGGTGATGTACGCCTTGTCTTCTTTTTCTCGTTCGAGCTTTTCCCGCTGTTCGATTTCTAAGGGGAGAACTAAGATCTTGAGGTAGGTATCGTAAATTTTCCTTGCCTCTTTCATCATTTCATTCTTCCGTGCTCTGGCCTCTTTCTCGTAAGAATTTCTGAGAGAAACTAAAGCTTCATTCACACTTGAAATGACATCCTCTTCCACCTCTTCGGAGGTTTCAACCTCTTCATTCAGCAGGTTTTGATTGAATAGCCTCACCGCCTGCTTTTTCCGTGCTTCAAAAAGTCCTTTGTCCGCAAAATCATGTTTAGCAGGGTCCAAGGAATGAAGTTCTTTGAGCTCTTCTCTTTTGGCTTCTCTTAGCGACTCTGTTGCGGTGAAATAGCCGTACAGGGCCTGCATTGCTTTTACTCTTAAAATTCTGCGGTTTAGCATGTCAAACGGTGATCAGTCCACTTTTCGGAGCTGAAAAATGAGTCTTTAAAAGTTATTCTCCAAGTTTTACTTTACCTACTTTGTCAATTCGTTCAAGAGCTAATTCCAAAGCAGCTTCATGAGAGCCTATATTGCTCTGCTCGGAGTGATTTAGCACATCCAAACACACATCGTAGATTTTCTCCGTGGAGGCCTTGACTATTTCTTGGTTATGATTCCCTGAATATTCATAATACACATTGGCAATTCCTCCCGAATTAATCAAGAAGTCTGGCGCGTACACGATGCTATGATCTCTAAGCATCGCACTGTGCTTCTCTTCATTCGCAAGTTGGTTATTAGCTGCACCGGCAACAACGGCACATTTCATTTCCGGAATAGTAAAATCGTTTAGCGTAGCTCCCATTGCGCAAGGCGAATAGATGTCCATCTCCATTTGAAATATCTTTTTAGGATCTACCACAGAGACTTTGGGATGCTTTCCAATGACTGCTTTGATCTTATCCTCAAAAATGTCAGCGATGAAAACATTCGCATTTTCCTTTACCAGATGGTCCACTAAGTACTTTCCGACTTGCCCCGCTCCTTGTACAAGGATGTTCTTTGCTTCCAAGGAATCCGATCCATACGCCTTTTTGGCTGCCGCCTTCATCCCCATGTAGACCCCATAGGCCGTCATAGGGCTCGGATCTCC
>CAYYNA010000066.1:11128-15041 GCA_964472815.1 uncultured Roseivirgaceae bacterium | reverse complement strand
ACCTTGAAGACGGGCTTGCATGAGCTCTTCTCTTACATTGTTATTGATGTCCTGCATATTGGTCATGTTATTATAGACACTTGCAATGGGGTAAGTGAGTCTATCAATGACTGAAGGATTTGGCGCAGGCTCGATGGGTGAGTGAGACTTGCTGTCTCTGATCACCAGTAAAACCACACCTGCAGTATTCTGGTTGATCCAGTCCTTAAATACATTGATAAACTTGAGTGCATCAGACACACCAAAGTTGTCTGATATTCCTGCATCCATGATCTCAATTCGAGGTTCTGTAGGCAGACTGATGTTTGGTGTGATGTAAGGAAAAGAGGCCGACATTCGAAGCGCAGCAAGGAAACTAAGATCTTCTGGGCTATTGTCCTTAAAGAACGCTTGAAAATCTACCCCACGAATTTTTTGATTAGGGTCGTTCAAGATAGCTGAGGAAATGCCTAAGAAAGAAACAGGCTGGGAAGATATATAGAGCTTCCGTCCGTCATTTCCGATTGTTGGAGACATTACCAGTGTAGGAATTTTTGCTTCTTCCTCAAGCTGCTTGTAGTCAGAAATACGTTTGTCAAAAACGCCATCAAGGTTCTTATTGAGGTTGGTTTCGAAAGTATACCCACGGTCCACACTGTAGCTTCGTCCCGCATACTCATACTTCTGCATTTTGAAGAAAAGGTCATTAACTAAAAGGCTGAAAATAACCGGGTTCAGATTGTCCTTGCCCATGTTTACCAACATCTCATTGCTTCCTGGCTTCAGGCCAATTCCCGAATCTCTCAAGAACATCTCACGATAATATGCTGCCCCAATCAATCCGCCAGATGCGCCAGACATAAGAAATGTTTGGTCGAGAAGCCTCCCCTCCAATGACCGGTCGATTTCAAGCATTGCATTCACCGCCCACAGCGCGGCTCTCTGCCCACCGCCGCTAACACACAGAAAGATCATTTTTTCATTTTCTGGATGCTCAAACTTTCCTTTCCAATTATTTAGCGTTTCCAGCATGTGCAGGTAATCGTGAACATACTGCTCTTTGGAATGGGTTTGTAGCAGCCTTTCAATCGAGTAATCAACTTTTGTCGTGTCATAGTTGAGGCCTGTTGCTTCATTCAGACCTTTTCCGAATCCCGTCTTGACACCTGTATTAACCAAAATGAAAATACCCAGCGCAAAAACCAACCCCCAGCTCTTGAACCAGTAACTAATTGCTCCCACTAGCATGACTGCAATTGCGAAAATGAGCAGGGCACTAGCTGCTGCAGGAATCTGCAGGAACTGGTAATTCATGAAGAAACCAAGCAATAAAATGACTCCAATAATGATCAGCTCGATCATGACGGAGTTGAAATGATTTTGATCAAAAACCTTTAGGATGGCTTCTTTATTACCAAAGTTGACGATTCGTTCTGTGGACCTCAGCTTTAATTTAAGGTCCAGGTATCCTGTGACATGGTAGCGGTCCTCTTTGTTCTCCTTAAATCGACTCATCACTCGGTCTCGGCTGACAATATTTTTCCTTAGGCGCTTGTCTACACTTCCTGCAAGAAATTTGAAAATGTCTTTATTGGTGAATCTGAAGTAGAGAATGGTCAAGACATGCAGGGCAATAATTCCGGAGAAAAGACCAAGAATGTACAGGATGATTTCCCACTTCTCTGCGAATTCATTATTTAGCTGGAACCGAACAATTAAGAAGATATACAGGACCAACGTTAGCAGAGGAATCAAGCTATTGTTGATAGAAAATTTAGTGAATGGCCTTTCAAGTACACCAATGAACCGGAACCGGTGAGAGTCTAGAATATAGCTGGTGATGTGCCAAGCCATGGTCAGATTACCAAAACCTAAGCCTACGAAAAAGAAGCTCCAGAAATTCACTTCACCCAAGTACTCTGGGTCGAGAAACAAGTAGTGGATACCGTAGACCCTACCTAGACCTCCTGAAAAGGAAGCAATAATGACTATCCAGACTAACAGCAGGGCAAGATTTTTCTTAAGGTGATGAAATACTAACTGCAAAGGCAGTGAATAGATAATCCTCTGAAGAAAACTTGGTAGCTGAATAGATTTAGTATTCATCGATTGATAGTATGGCCAAAGTGGACAATAATCCCGTATTGATCGAAACCCCCACTAATCTCTCAAGTAAATGGGTATTTTCACATACGCAATCACCACTAATTCCATTCCAGATCGCTGGAAATTAGTTAAAAACCCCGCTTCCCTGGGGTTTTTTCTTTCTACCCAATCGCTTGATCCAAATCAGCTATCAGATCATCTACATCCTCAATTCCTACGCTTAGTCGGATCAGTGAATCAGTAAGTCCACCCTCTAAACGCTGCTCGCGTGGAATACTTGCATGGGTCATGCTTGCAGGATGTCCAACTAGCGATTCTACACCACCAAGGGACTCTGCGAGGCTAAAGAGTTTGAAACTCTTGAGTGTTTTGTTGGCCTGCTCTAAGGTATCTTCAGTCTGAATGAAAGAAATCATTCCCCCAAAATCTTTCATCTGATCTTTTGCAACCTCATGGTTTGGGTGATCTTCAAAGCCGGGCCAATAGACTTTAGATACTTTCGGGTGATTCTTCAGGTACTGGGCAATTTTTGCTCCATTTTCACAATGTCTCTGCATGCGTACATGCAAAGTTTTGATCCCTCTTAAGACAAGAAAACAATCCTGTGGTCCAGGGACAGCTCCACTAGAGTTCTGGATAAAGCCAAATTGTTCATCCAATTCAGGATCATTGGTTCCCAAAAATCCCATGATAACGTCTGAATGCCCGGCGATGTACTTGGTGACGGAGTGCATGACAATATCAGCTCCTAGATCCAGCGGGTTTTGCAGGTATGGAGAAGCAAAGGTGTTGTCTGTCACCACCTTTATTCCGTGTTTCTTTGCGATTCCCACCACAGCCTTGATGTCAACAATATTCATCATTGGATTGGTAGGGGTCTCCGTCCAAATCATTTTTGTCTTGTCTGTGATTGCCTTTTCGATCGAAGAGACATCTCGCATATCTACAAATGTGAATTTCAAGCCAAACTTTTCGAAAACCTTTGTGAATAGTCGATAAGTACCTCCATAAAGATCTGAAGTACTAATAACCTCATCTCCAGGAGAAAGCGTCTTTATGACTGTTTCAGTAGCGCTCATTCCTGATGCGAAGCATCTACCGAATGCTGCATTTTCCAAGGCAGCCAAGTTCTTCTCTAGTACATCTCGGGTAGGATTTTGGGTTCTGGCATACTCATACCCTTTGTGCTTTCCGGATTCTTCCTGAACGTAAGTTGAGGTTTGAAAAATGGGAGTCATGATAGCACCTGTAGATGGGTCAGGTTTGATGCCTGCATGCAGGGCTTTAGTACCAAATTTCATAATGTCGTATGTTGTTTATTAGTAAGAATGGCGAAGATATCAATTAAGTTCAGCTTGCGATTTACTTCACTTATTAAAAAGCATTCTCAGTTTTTGATCGGCATCTTCAGGCTTCATGTACGAAGGTGATAGGGACTGCTGTCCTGGTAAGTTTTCGATATGAAGTGTTTGTGTCGGGAAAGCGAAGTTTATGCCTAATTCCTGTGCTAGCTTTACAATACTGAGCAATACTTCGTGCCGGGCATTTAACTCATCTCCCCATGTTGGCACCTTGAAGAAGATATAGAACATAATATTTAGTGAGGAATCGGCCATGTCGTTAAAGTACACGTGATAATTATCTTTCCAAGTATTTGGATGCTTCATCACGATTTCTCTAAGGCCCTTTACGAAGACTTCAATGAGTTCGGGTGGAGTATCGTAGTTGATAGCTATTTGCGTGTAAAACCGTCGGTACTTTCTAAGGCCATGGTTGTCTATGGTATTGTCCGCGAGCTTTCCATTGGGAATGTAAATCAGGGAGTTTC
>CAYYNA010000066.1:6049-11028 GCA_964472815.1 uncultured Roseivirgaceae bacterium | reverse complement strand
GGAGTTTCTAAATGTGCGTATGCGAGAAGATCTAAATCCCACTTCTTCCACTGTGCCATCGACATCATTGGTCGTGATCCAATCGCCCACTTGAAATGGACGATCTATAAAGATCATAACAGATCCAAAAAAGTTCTTCAAGGTATCCTGAGCTGCTAAAGCAAATGCCAAGCCCCCGATGGATAAGCCCGTAAGGAGAGGGAGAATAGGTACGTTCAGGTTGTTCAGAATGAAGAGCGTACCGATAATGATCACAAAGGTTTTTAGCGTCTTTCTGATCAAAGGAACCAACTGGTCATCTAATGTATTCTCCGTTTGGTTGGCAACCTTCGCCAAGAATTTGGAGCCGATACCCACTACCCGGTAAGCTATGATGGTGCCAAACAAGGGGACCATGACGCCCAGTATCAGGTTGATATATTTGGAATACGTTATGGGCAGCTGTAATGCTGGAGTAAACACAAGTAGTAAGAGGACGATAATGAAAATGCTAGTTGGTCTGGCGATGACTCGTAAGTATTTGTCTGAGTTGTCGCCATCATATCCAGCCCTTCTGAGTAACCGCGAAATGATCCGCTCAGTCAAGAAAGCAAACAACTTATAGACAATAGCACTGATAAGTGCCAAAATGAAAATAGCAATATATTGATAGGAGTAAAGGCCGAAGTATTGCTTTGTTCCGAGTTTAGGCAGTAGCTTCAAAAGCTTTCCAGTGCCAAACCTAAAAGTAGCAGCATACAATTTTTGAATTTCATTTAGACTCAGGCGAGAATATCTCCAACTTCCATCTTCAGCTTTTGTCAGGTAAATATCTTGATACTCCTTTACTAGAACGAACTTGTGGCGATTGGTGGTCGAATCGAAGTAGTTTGGGTTTTTTGAAATCTCTTCGGTGAATACATAAATTCCTTTCCCGTCCAATACTTGCTTCAGCTCCATAGCGTAGTTTTTTGCCTCGTCAAGGCTTACGCCTTTAGCCAGGAAGGGCAGTGCCGCCAATGAGTCGTTATAGGTATTCGGTTGAAGGTTGTCCAAATGTGTTCTTACAGCCCCCTGAGGATTTGACAGGTCTACATATGGCACTCCTTGTGAGAATAGTTGAAGACCGATAAAGCATAAAAAGCAAAAGATCGCAGAGCGCATACCAAAAATCTATTTGTAGCAAAAGTAAAACTTCGTGCGCCATTACATTTGCAGATCATTCAAAAAACAAGCTGATGACAAACCCCCTTCTGACCAAATTTGATACACCCTTTGATGTACCACCTTTCAGCGAAATTGAAGAAAAGCATTACCTACAAGGCATTGATGATGCATTGGAAGAGGCTAAGAAGGAAATTGACTTAATCACTGAAAGTGATGACGAGCCATCTTTTGAAAATGTAATTGAGGCTCTGGAAAAGTCAGGTGAAAAGCTGGGAAGAAATAGCTCGATTCTCTTCAATTTGAACTCTGCCGAGACCAATGAGGAAATTCAAAAAATCACCCAGGAAGTGTCTCCAAAGCTATCAGCTTTCAATAGTGAGGTGAAGCAAAATGAAAAGCTATTTCAGAAAGTAAAGCTGATCTACGATCAACGTGCAAACCTTGCTTTGAATAATGAACAACAGAAACTATTGAGCGAGACTTACCTGGATTTTGTGAGAAGAGGAGTGGAGCTCGAAGGGAAAAAGAAGGAGCGGTTTAAAGAAATAAGTATAGAGCTTTCCAAGTTATCACTATCCTATTCTGAAAACTTATTGGCAGAAACGAATAGCTATGAGCTTGTTTTGGAAGACAAAGCGGATTTGAGTGGATTGCCTAGTGATGTGGTTGAGAGAGCTGCTAGTCTGGCAAAGGAAAAGGGTCAAGAAGGCAAATGGATCTTTACGCTGCAGGCACCAAGCTACATCCCTTTTTTGGAGTACGCAGATAGCAGGGCTTTAAGAGAGAAGCTTTACAAGGCTTACATGAGTAAATGCTTCAAAAAAGACGAGCAGGACAACCAAGAGATTGTACTTAATACCATCCGGTTGAAATCAGAGTTAGCTGCTTTGTTGGGCTATCCTACATTTGGTCATTATGTGCTAGAACAGCGGATGGCTGAGAACCCAGTGAATGTCAAGAGTTTTCTGAATGATCTGCTGGAAAAGAGCTTGCCGAAAGCAAAAGAGGAGGTAGAAGAGATCAAAGCCTTTATGAAAGAAGAGGGGGCCGACCATGATCTTCAACGTTGGGATTGGGCGTACTATTCTGAAAAACTTCGTAAGGCAAAATACCAGCTGGATGATGAGATTGTGAAGCCTTACTTCAAGCTAGAAAACGTCATCTCTGGAGTGTTTCAGACTGCTGAAAAGTTGTTTGGAATATCCTTCGAGGAAAATCCAAATATTCCGGTTTATCACGAAGATGTGAAAGCGTATGAAGTACGAAATGAAGTAAATGAAGTAGTTGCAGTATTTCTCGCCGATTTTTTTCCGAGACCTGGAAAAAGAGGAGGTGCCTGGATGACTTCCTTTAGAAATCAGAAAAAAGTAAGCAACGAGAGAGTGGTACCTCAAGTGAGTATCGTGTGCAATTTCACACCTTCATCGGAGGGGAGTCCGTCACTTCTTAAGTTCAATGAAGTTACTACGCTCTTTCATGAGTTTGGCCATGCGCTACATGGCATGCTGGCGGATACTCAATACGGAAGCTTATCGGGAACTAATGTGTATTGGGACTTTGTGGAGCTTCCGTCACAAATCATGGAAAACTGGTGCTATGAGAAAGAATGCCTGGATCTCTTTGCTAATCACTTTGAGACAGGTGAATTGATACCAGTAGATCTGATTAAGAAGATAAAGAACTCTTCTACCTACCATGAAGCGTACGCTACTATTCGTCAAGTCAGCTTCGGGCTTTTGGATATGGCTTGGCACAGTTTGAGTACAGAGGAAGCAGCCAGTATTTCAGATGTAGACAAATTCGAAAGAGACGCTTTCGAGCCTACAGAGCTCTTCCCTAAAGTCGATGATACCAATATGAGTGTCCAGTTTGGCCACATCTTCGCCGGAGGCTATGCTGCTGGATACTACAGTTATAAGTGGGCCGAGGTACTTGATGCAGATGCCTTCTCTGTGTTCCAGGAAAAAGGTGTTTTTGACAAATCCACTGCTGCTTCTTTTCAAGAAAATGTGCTTAGCAAAGGAGGTACCAAACATCCGATGGAGCTATACAAAGCTTTTCGAGGAAAGGAACCCTCTACCACAGCATTGCTCAAACGAGCCGGTTTAGTTAATTGATTGGCTATAGTCTAGCGGAGAGTCTAGCGTTTGATCTATGTCTCCCAGGTCGCTCTTCAGGTCCTGGATAAGGCTCGTAAGCGCGGTTTTTAACTTGCTAACCTCTGTCCGTTTCTCAGGGTGACCTGAAAAAATGCGGTCTTTTCCAGTAGGGGAAGGGATACTTTGAAAATACGAAGCGTCCTTACTTGCCTTGTCCAATATGGATTCCAATTTTGGTAGCAGCGATAGGATATTCTTGTATTCTATTTTAAGTTCTTCTTCGCCGAGCACGTAGATCATAGAATTTATCTCGCTATCCTTAAGGTCTATCCTTTCTTCACTATCGGCTCTTAGGGTCTTGAGTAATCTTGAAAGGCTTTTAAAAACACCACCGCAGTGCTGGTCTCTGGAATTGATCCGAGCAATATTTAGAAAAGGAAGATACTTTTTGATCTTCTTCTTTTTGAAGTCAAACTCAGCGATACCTCGATAGATCTCGTTTTTTGTTTGCTTAAACTCTAAGCTATCTACCCAAACGGAGGGAAGTATGTCTATTTCGCAAGTGGGCTTTTGTGCAGTAATGCGGATTCGGGTCTTATCTCCATAATCAATCGACTTAAAGTTTGGATCTCCACGTAGAATATCTAGAAGTTCCATAGCCAATCGCTGCACATCCAGATGAGGCTTATCGGATGATTCCTTTTTGATCACCATGATTTCCACATCTCCATAAAGCAGAATGTTGGAGTAGGTTTTTAATTCCCCTTGATACCTGTAATCAACATGATATCCCCGTTTCTTCAAAGCCTTTGATAACTTCTCGTGAATTTTCCTGGAGATAGCATAGACTTTGTAAGCATAAGCTGGATCAATTTCCACCATGGATTCCAGCGTATATTTTACTGATTGGGGATAATTTGTATTTGAAAAAGCGTCCGATAACACTGGTTCTTTCAGTGCTTCATCATATCTGCGACCTTTTAGGTTCTCTAGTTTTAGGCTATAATCATGTGCCATTTCGCTGGCCAAAATAATTAATTATTTGTTGATAAATTGTATTTTTAGAAGATTATCGAAAAAATATATGTCAGCTAATTTAAACATTATTGTGCATTTTGATAAATGCTTGATGTGAAAAATAGCTCTGCAAGTGCATAGGTAGATTTAATGTATTTGCATCTTTTTTTGTAGAAAAGAAAGAATTGTGGTTTGGTTTTACTCCTCTTCTCCCCATCGATGTTGAGGTATTTTGATCACGAACACTTTAATATTTCTAAAAAAGCCTCTACTATTGCATTCTTATGATTCTGTTCATCGAGATAGTGTAAAGACGCCTCGCTAGGCGTGCCCCCAGGGGGAATCTCATTCCCATCTTATTATCACTCATCATGCGATCACCGATTGCAGCAAACTAATTGTAATGAAAGAATCAATCTCAATATCTAAAATATTTAGGCTATTTATATCCGCCCTTCGAGGTAAGGAGACGGAATTTACCACTGGAAGCATAAACAGGGCGATAATACTCTTGTCGATCCCGATGATTGCTGAAATGGTCATGGAATCGCTGTTTGCGGTTGTAGACGTTTTCTTTGTGTCGAAGGTTAGCGTGAACGCTGTAGCAACCGTAGGTCTTACAGAATCTGTCTTGATGATTATCTACTCGTTAGCAGTAGGTCTTAGTATGGCTGTTACAGCAATTGTTGCGAGGAGGATAGGCGAGAAAAATCACGA
>CAYYNA010000066.1:0-5949 GCA_964472815.1 uncultured Roseivirgaceae bacterium | reverse complement strand
ACGCTTCGATCGCCATGCGCTCTTTGTGGATAGCCAATGGCCTTAACATCATCTTAGATCCGTTATTCATTTTCGGCTATGGACCTATACCAGCTTTTGGGGTGGAGGGAGCTGCTATTGCAACAACCACAGGGAGATCAATTGGGGTCGTTTATCAGGTATTTCATTTGTTGAACGGTAAATCGGTCATCCGAATTGGTTGGAAGAACCTGATCGTGAAGTGGAAGACTATTAAGGAAATGCTAGTGGTGTCTACTGGTGGAGTTTTTCAATTTCTGGTGGAATCAGCTAGCTGGATTTTCCTGGTTCGCGTAATTGCCAACTTCGGGTCGGAAGCGCTTGCAGGATACACCATCGCTTTTAGAGTAATAGTGTTCACACTTCTCCCTTCGTGGGGAATGGCAAATGCAGCAGCTACCCTAGTGGGGCAAAATCTAGGTGCTGGATTCCCTGATCGTGCGGAGGCATCAGCTTGGCGAACGGCACTTTGGAATACGATCTTTTTAGTTTTCGTGGCGATCGTGTTTTTCTTGTTTGCTAATCCAATTTTGACACTTTTCGCTCCTGAAGAATCGGTACGAGCTATCGGGATTGAGGCGCTGAGAATAATCTGTTTTGGCTACATATTCTTCGCTTACGGGATGGTGATTGGTCAATCATTCAATGGTTCTGGAGATACATTTACTCCACTGATTATAAGTTTGGTGGTCTTCTGGGCAATCCAGATCCCACTTGCCTATGTATTGTCTATCACCTATGAGTGGGGACCAACTGGTGTCTTCTTCTGTATTGCCTTCTGTCATAGCCTGTATGCTGTGGTGGCCATAGCTCTTTTCAAAAGAGGTAAATGGAAGACCGTAAAAGTCTAATCAAAACTTGAAAGTGTAGCGTTCCAGGTTTGTACTCCAAGTAGTATAAACCTGGAACTCTCTTGAGGCACTGGAGTATAGTATGCTCACTTCATGTCTTGATTTTAATGGATTGCCGGTTATCAGATTTCCAGATTTGTCGTAGATGAATAGGCTTTCGTTAGACGTATCTGTAAAAATCACTAGGTCTTTTCCTGCTCCAAATTCATAGTACTGCATCAGAATGGGTTCTTCTGAAAAGTAATCTTTTGTAAAAAGTAGGTTGCCTGTTTCATCCAGTACTTCATAGCTAGAACCTTCATTTCTAACGATCAAGAATGATTTTCCACTGCGATCGGGGAGGAGTTGAAATTTGGCATCTGCTGATGTTTTTAGCAGCTGATCACGCTGAATGACATTACCTTCCAGCGTAAGCTCGGTTAGTACTCCTGCTTCTGATAGAATAGTTATAGAAGAATTACTTAATCCGTTACTGGCTCGAATGAAGTAATTCTTGTCTAAGCGTTGATCGGTTTCAAAAGGAAAGCCTTTAATGTCAGTGCCTCTTCTGCTCACAATGTTTACATCACCATTTTCCTGCATTGAAATCATGATATCTCTGCGGCCCAACCGTTTATGCTCTAGCCTTCCCAACGCACTACGTTCAAACTTTTTAGGTTTCCAACCTTCTAAAGGTTTTAAGTCCTTGTCTGTCAGATAAACATTGCCGTCTACGTCTGTAATGGACATGCGATAAGATCTACTTAGGTCATAATCGATCAGATTGAAGTGATCGATTTTTACATCATTCAGTGCTTTAGGAAACCCGGGAATAGCTTCTCCAGTTCTGTCCCAAATGTGCACTTCTGCTTCTGTAGCAAATGCATATTGCAGCTTGCCGTTCTTATAATAATCAATCGGGAAAATATCACTCACAATCTCTCCGCCGATTTCTTCTGTCCATAGGGTATTTTGATTTTGATCCAGATAATAGATGGCGTTGGTGCTGTCTTGAACAATCATGTCAAAATCTGTATGTGCGTGCGTCTTGAGGAGGAATGGCTTAGTGATCAGGTTAGTTGCAAACCTCAAACCTGTTTCAGGACTAGTTTTTGGGATACTTCTGGAGCTAAGTTGTGGTTGGGTAAAAGTGAAATTGGTGAAGTACCGATCATCGAGATAACTGAATTGAAAGGCGGCCAGTTCGAAATTTTGGTATGTAGATAAGTTAGCTTCAAAATGTTCTTTCCAGCTGGAATTGAGATTGTCTCGAATGATCTTTGTAGCCCTGGGAATGTTGATAAACAAGCTCAGGTTTGCTTCATTATTTGCACGCTGAAAAAATTCATTCATGCGAAGAGACTTACCCCAGCTATCCTCATTTTGAATGGAAAAAATTAGCTTCTTGAGCTCTTGGAGATCATTGGAGATAATCAGGTAATTGCGGTGATTTATATAAAAGCATTGGTTGAAAGATCCCGCTACTTCACCCAAAAACGTCTTAGGGAAATCCCGAATTGGTAAATACCTAATTTCATTTTCACTGTAAGGTTCGGTGTAAACCGTGTCTCCTCTTGACCTTGCGATTCGCTCAGTAAGGTCTTCAAAGAAGCTCAATGATTCTTCGGCGCTAGCCAACTCCAAAATACATAGTCTGTGCGCTTCTCTACTGGAATTTGATTCCAATTGAATCACTCCAATTTCTTCATCAACAAGATCTAGTACTTGATCTGCGTTGAAATCGAACGAACTCTTTAGCGAGTCCTGATAGTACTTTATTGCCGGTTCACTAGAGGCAATATATTCCATCTGTCTTGTTTTCCATGCTGCAATGTTTGCAGTCGAAAAATGTAGCAGATAGGCTGTATTTTCCGGGATTATTTCCGCCATGTCGAAACTGCCGGGCTGATCCCGGTGAGTAGCCATCCACCCTTCATCGGAATAAGTGAAACCTGAAAAATTGAGATATCCAGAATCCAATTGAGTGCTGTAGTTTCCGCTACTCAAGGGCAGGACAACTTTTTGGTTAGAAATACCTGACAAAAGACTGCTAGTCTGATCGTAGTTAAAGTAGATGCTGAAGGATCCAGAGGTTGTTGTATTCTGGGTTTTCGAGAACTTTCTATCAAAAGGAATTTGCTCTCCTTCAATTGTTCTAATAGCGTCCTCTACTAAGTAGGGAGTAAAGCTAGCTAAGAGGTAGTTTTTGTAGAAAATACAAGTGAAGATTTCACTGTCTTTCGAAATCTCACTTATCTGAAAACCATTGTAGTTTCTTGTCTTAAATCGGTAGCCATTTTCCTTCAGTCTCCCAATGGTAGCGCTTACAAATGTGTTTTGAGAAATATTTTCAATATCCAAGACATACAAGAAATCCATATCGCTTTTGGAGATCTTATGAGTAGAAATGAGTACTGGAGCTTCTTTAAATATGGCGGTAAATCCTCCATCTCCATTGATGGTATCTAAGAAGGAAATGCCTTGCTCAATTTTGGCAAATGATGGAACATCATTAAGATTTTTCCAAATTGGGTAGCCTTTCAATTGAGTGAAATCCTTGAGCAATTTTACTTCAAAAACTAAGCTGGCACTAGAGGGAATAAAACTCCATGAAGTAATGTCAGAGTGCTTTACCCATCGCTCGTAGGTGAAATAGCCGGAACCAGCTAGAAGTAGAATGGCGAGTACAATGAGGAGTCTCTTCAACGTGATCTGTTGATTTCCTTCAAAAATAACTTATCACTTCACTATTTAGTACAATGATTGGCCATTTCTCAATGATATTTCTCCTCATAATCACGTCACCTAGATACTTTGCAAAAATTGGCATTTCTGAGCGAATGCAGTACTTTAAGAAATTCTCTACCAAAATCAGGTGTCCAGATGTGATGCGGTCATTGAACATATTTTCATGGCTTTTTAATTCTCGACATATTTTTACAGCTTAGAATCAAGAAATGTCCAAACGAGAACTAGGCTCCTACATTGACAGAACTTACAAAATTGTAAGGCAGGACCTTATCAACAGATTTAAGATGGCTGGGGTAGACCTAACTCCCGAGCAATGGGTCGTGGTTTCTCGACTGAAGAGCGATGGAGAAATGTATCAGACCGACCTTGCCAACTTAAGCTTTCGGGATAAACCTACTGTTTCCAGGATTGTCGACTTATTGGTTAAGAAAGATATAGTGGAAAGAAGACCTGATAAGAGCGATGGTCGTAAGTTCTTCATTTCTTTAACAAAGAATGGTGAAGAAATCGTGCGAAAAGCCTATCCTGAGGTGAACGCCTCTCGAGAACGAGGATGGACTAACCTTTCTGATGACGAGTATGACACGCTCATCTCCACACTGGACAAAATATTTGAAAATTATGCTAGTGAAGCCGATTAGCTGATACTCACTCACACTTTTGATCAAAAGTGAAAACGTGCTTGGCAAAATCTTTCCACTTCAGCTTCTGATCTTTTAATTCTGAGCAATTGCTGTATAGACTTTCGAGTGCCTTTTTTCTATACTGGAAGATTCCTATTACGAAAGGCGCTCCCTGATTGACAGAGACATAATGTTTATCATCTTGTGCGCCCCCTAGTGTGATTCCATTTAGGCTGGAGCTACCATTGTCAGATGCCTCGGGATGGGCATATACTTTGAGCTTAGAGTCAAACCCTGGGTTTAAGAGCTGAGCCATTGCGTACCTTTCTCTCTTGCCCGGAAGCCGAATTTTTTCATAGAAAACCCATCCATCTTCTGGAAGTGCTTCAATAAACTCACCATTCTTAATACCCTTCAATACTGGGAGTAGAGCAATATCTTCATAGTTGGCTGCTTCATTTGGAATCAATGCGATGGTTTGGATTTGCTCCAAGCTCAGCTTAATCTTCTCATCTCCAACTTTTACGGTTACTCGGTTAATCAGAGAGTCAGTAAAAACGCAATTTGATAGTTTTCCATTTATCGTGTCATTGTCTGCAGTGACTACATAAAAGTCTTCTGGGTTTTGAATCTGCACTTGCTCAAGCTGCTGAACGAAGAATTGTCCATTTGTAACAGATATCAGAAGAGCATAAGACAGGAGAAAAGTAGTAAATTTCATTGGTGTTGTATTTGTAGAGTAAGTTGTCTCTTTTGATACTTTTGAGCAAGTCGGGGATTTCTTTTATTCGACCCGCCCTTGTTCGGTATCGGTAAGGTGTAAAACAAAAAAAGGGATCAACTTGATCCCTTGGGTCGGTAATGTGTTAGGTTACAACGTGCCTCTAAGTTCTTGCTCTCGTTCTAGTGCTTCAAAGAGTGCTTTAAAGTTACCCTTTCCAAAAGAAGTTGCACCTTTTCTCTGGATTATTTCAAAAAACATGGTGGGCCTTGCTTGTACTGTCTTAGTGAAAATCTGCAGTAGATAACCTTCCTCGTCCCTGTCTACCAAAATACCCAGAGGCCTTAGCGCATCAATATTTTCATCGATATCGCCCACTCGGTCCGACAAGACGTCATAGTAGGTATCAGGTACTTTTAGAAATTCAACACCTCTGTTACGAAGTTCAGTCACCGTCTTGATGATGTCATCAGTAGCTACTGCAATATGCTGGACACCTGCTCCTTCATAAAATTCTAAATATTCATCAACTTGTGATTTCTTGATTCCCGGGGCAGGCTCATTGATTGGGAACTTAATTCTTCCGTTTCCATTGCTCATCACCTTGCTCATCAAAGCGGTGTATTCGGTAGAAATGTCCTTATCGTCAAAAGATAAGATTTGCTTAAACCCTAAAACCTCTTCGTAGAATTTCACCCATTTATTCATGGCACCCAGCTCCACATTTCCAACCATATGATCTACGTACTTCAATCCGACAGGGGCTGCCTTGAACTCAGGGTTCCAAGGCTTAAAGCCTGGCAGGAACGTCCCATTATAGTCTTTTCTCTCAATGAAAATGTGCACTACTTCACCATAGGCGTGAATGCCGGATCGTACAATCTGACCATTTTCATCCTTGATAATTTCAGGTTCAAGATAAGAATCAGCTCCCCTTTTTACTGCTTCATGATAGGCATAGGTAGCATCATCTACCCAAAGTGCGGTCACCTTAACACCGTCACCA
>CAYYNA010000065.1:3639-15225 GCA_964472815.1 uncultured Roseivirgaceae bacterium | reverse complement strand
GGTAATGGAATCGGTAAAAGACTTGGAAAAGTAGCTAGTCGGCCACTTCTAGTTCTTCTTTCTCCTCTTCATCTTTTGGGAATATCAGAGATAACACAATCGCCAAAACTAGTGAGCCTAAGATGATTCCAAAGGACAAGAAAATTGGAATGTGAAGTTCGAAAATTTCTGCAAGCATTTTGGCGCCAATGAAAATAAGAACCACGGAGAGCCCCTTTTGCAGTAGATAGAATTTGTCCAAGACATTAGCCAAAAGAAAAAACATGGCCCTTAGTCCCATTACTGCGAAAATGTTTGAGGTGTAGATCACAAATTCATTTTGAGTGATGGCAAAAGCGGCGGGGATGCTATCAACAGCAAAAATCAAGTCTGTGGATTCGATCAACACAATGACTAAGAAAAGCGGAGTAAAAAGCAGTTTTCCACCTTCTCTTATCCAGAATTTACCACCCTTGTCATCGGAGCTCATGGGTAACAGTTTCCTCGCGATTCTTAACAGTGGGTTCTTCTCCGGCTCGAGTTCCATGTCCTCATCTTCTCCAAAGAGTTTGATGCCAGAGTAAACCAGGAAGACACCAAAAATGTAAAGTATCCAATGAAACTGGGCAATCAGAAGTGCCCCCACAAAGATGAACACTGCCCGAAAAATAATTGCTCCCAAGATTCCCCAGAAGAGAATATTGTGATAGTACTCTTCTTTTACATTGAAATACCTGAGGATAAGTAGTATGACAAAAATGTTATCAACAGAAAGGGCCTTTTCGGTTACATAAGCAGAAAAGAACTCGAGCGTTGCTTGGGAACCCTCGCCAAAAAAGTAGATTAATACCCCATATCCAACGGATACCAAGACCCAGAAAATGGACTGCTTGAGCGCTTCGCCTTGAGTGATTTTGTGATGCTTCTTATGGAAGACGCCTAAATCCACAATGAGGAAAGCGATGATGACTACACCGAAGACCCCAAATAGTAATCCTTCATTTTGTCCGGAAAACAGGCTTAGCAGCATTTTTTAGAGTGATTGTTAAGGCTAATGTCCACAGCTCAAGCTAACCAATTAATCGCAAATAAAGAAAAATTTTGCCCATCAGATGATAAGGAGATTTCATTCCGCTTTCTGTCTATCAAAAGAAAATGAGCCAAATAATGAACAGGATAGGAAGAAGAATTGGAATCGAGTATTTGATGATATAGGAGAAGAAAGAAGGCATTTTTATACCTACTTGCTCCGCAATTGATTTCACCATAAAGTTCGGTCCATTACCAATGTAAGTGAAAGCGCCAAAAAAGACAGCACCTAACGAAATGGCCATGAGATCAAGCATCGAATCGGGATATTCATTATTGGCAAATGCCACTACTTCTGGAATCTTATTGACATCTGCTCCCACACTTGCCATTGCAGCAGTCAGGAAGTTTACGTAAGTAGGTGCATTGTCCAGGAAGCCAGATAAAATACCGGTTCCCCAGTACAGGTTACTAGGATTAATCAGTTTAGAACCTTGTTCCGATTGAGCAAACTCACTGACCAATTCCAATGCAGGCATCATGGTGAAAAATATTCCTATAAATAGGAAGGCCACCTCTCGGATAGGTTCAAAGCTGAAATCATTACCCTGAATTGCCTGAAGATCAGAAAACCTAACCGCTCCTAGTGCAGCTAAGAACATGATTATCTCTCTTAGGTAGGAGAACTTAGCCCCGTGATATTCTATACCAGGTACCCAATCAAAAACGTTAGGATCTAAGAAAACTGCTGCTACAACAATGGCCAACCAGAAAAAATTTCTTTGTCCTTTCAATGAGACTTTGCCTGTGACGGGCTCAGGTACTTCCTCATCACCTCGCATTTTGGCATAGTCTGCCTTATTGCGGATGTCATATAAATAGAAAAAGACGAGGAGCATGATGACTGCAAGTGCCCACGGAACAGTATTGTGAATTACGGTCCAGCTAAAGGGTATTCCTTTAAGAAAGCCAAGAAAAAGTGGTGGATCACCAATTGGTGTCAAGCAGCCTCCCACATTACTGACTATGAAGATGAAGAAGACAATATGATAAGGCTTAATCCTATTATTGTTCAAACGAATAAAAGGTCTAATCAGGAGCATGGAAGCTCCAGTTGTACCGATCACATTGGCGATAACTGCACCAATAGCCAGTATGACCACATTAGTTAAAGGGCGAGCGTCTTTGTCTACGATGATAAGGATGCCACCAGATGCAACAAATAAACCTGTTAGGAGAGCAATAAACTGTATGTACTCCGCTGCAGAGTGCACAGGGCTGTGTTCATTATGCAGGCCGAATAGATAATAGGAGCAAACAATAAACGCGAGAACAATGGATATTACAGGATAGGATTTATGCCAAAAATGAGGATAGAAAAGCGGTCCCGTCGCAATCATCATCAACAGTAAAACGAAGGGGATCACGGACCAAGGTGTAGGAGGATGGCTCTCAGCATGATGCCCATCTGAAGAATGATCATCACCTGAAGCTTGATGCTGCTCCGTATTTTGGTGATCTTGATCAGGAGAAGTATCATTTGCAGCCGCAAAGGTGACTATTGCGAGCAGCATTAAAAATGAGAAAATAATCCTCGTTATCATCTATTAGGTTAAGTGAATATCTCTAAAGATATTACTAGCAATGACAAAAACAAATCTTAATCCATTATATCAACTGCTTTAGAGCGATTGAAAAAGCCGTTTCAGCAAGCCTGGTCTTCGAATCATTGTGGTCATGCACTTGCTTTAGAGCCTCGCCAATTGTTCCAGAGATGTCATTGAAAATGTCTTCATCGGTGAGAACATCATCGTTGTTTGGATCCATCAAAAACGCAAAAGTCCTAGCCATACCGCAGTTGGCAATGAAGTCAGGTAGCAGAGAAACGTTGTGATCAACGAACTCGGCGATAGGTCCATAGAAGATCTCAGGGTCATTGAAAGGTACGTTAGCTCCGCAAGAAACCACCTCTAGTCCATTGCTGATCATACTTTCAGCTTGCTCCTTTGAAACTAACCTGGAAGCAGCAGCAGGAATAAAAATTTCCGCTCCCATGTCCCAGACCTCTTCATTGAATTCTTCGAAAGGAAGAAGGTTATCAGCGACGAGCTTATTTCCATCCTTGTCGTAGAAGAGTTTTTTCATCTCGTCAAGCGTAAATCCCTCTGGCTTGGAAAGCCCGCCAACTTTGTCAATAATACCCACTACTTTCACCCCGTACTTGGCCAAATACAGTGCTGCTGTAGATCCCACATTACCCCAGCCTTGAATGATGGCACGCTTTTCGGCAATATTGTCACCCCATATATCGTAGTAATGTCTGACAGCCTCAGCCACCCCAAAACCGGTAATCATATCTGCAACCACGTATTTTTTTGGAGAATCGGGTACGTATTCTTTGTCTTCCAGAACTTTGGAAACCCCTTGTCTCAAGCGACCAATCATGTGAATTTTGGTTGGTTTTCTAGGATTATAATGACCATTCACAATACCTTCCTGTGGGTGCCATAGACCAAAATCTTCGGTGATTGGGATGACTTCATGGATTTCATCCACATTAAGATCACCTCCTGTGCCGTAATAGTTCTTAAGCAAAGGATAAACTGCATGATACCACCGCTTCAAGACGCCATCCTTTCTTGGATCATTTGGGTCGAAGTTGATTCCTGACTTTGCGCCACCAATCTGTGGTCCGGAAATGGTGAACTTGATTTCCATTGTTTTTGCCAAGGACTCCACTTCACGTTTATCAAGCCCCTGTCTCATGCGAGTTCCACCTCCAGCAGCTCCGCCTCTGAGTGAATTGATTACAACCCATCCTTGGGCGTCAGTCTCTGGATCGGACCATTCAAAAATGATTTCTGGGGCTTTGTCTTCAAATTTCTTAAGAAGGGATTTCATAAGGGTCGGGGTTAAAATTGGACGGCAAATCTAATCATTTGGGTAGATGAATCACACCCGAAGAACTGTCTCGACTAGCTCCAGTCACCGTGCTTAAAACGTTGATCTCATTTTGAATTCGCATAAGACCCAAAAAAGCAAAAATTATCGCCTCTTTGAAAGAAATTAAATCAGCATCTGGAGTCACAATTTTCCAGTCCGGAAGCGATGCTTTAATCCGTGACACCAAAAATGAATTAAATGCTCCTCCTCCTGTAATCAGGAGTTTGGCGTCATTGGCCTTTACATTTTGTAGACTGAAGGCCACTTGATTGGCAATGAATTCCGTGTAGCTCCTTAGCCCCACCTTAGGTTTCACTTTATCAAGAAGTGATTGAGGTATGGAATCATTTGCGAGCGATTTAGGAAATGGTTTTGCAAAAAATGGTATTTCCTCAATTTGCTTTAGGAATACATGATCGATAGACCCTTCCTTTGATTGGTTCCCTGAGGCATCAAATGGGAGACCCAATTGTCTAGCATAGTGATTTAAGACTTGGTTGCAAGGGCATATATCAGCGGCTAACCTAGATGATTGGATGGAGATATTAGCAATGCCTCCCAGGTTCAAGCAAGCATCATACTTATCAAATAGATTAAAGTCTCCAAAGGGAACTAACGGTGCTCCCTGACCACCAAGTTCAATATCCAGAGATCTGAAATCTGAAATAGTGAGAATCTTCGTTAAATCAGCGATCAATTGACCATTCCCTAATTGCCAGCTTATCTTTTTGTCAGGGGTATGCATCACGGTATGTCCATGAATAGCGAATAATTCAGGAGTCTTAGTATGCTGGAGGAAGGTTTTGATTTTTTGAGCAATCCACGATCCAAATATGTCATCTAAGTTTTTTTGATCTTCAGTGCTTTGGCTGGGAGCTGTTTTTAATCTAGCATATAGATCTGTGGGGTACTCAATTGTCTCGCACTTCATTATTTGAAAATGCCATTTCGTATTTTCAACAAAAAGCTTTAGAAGAGCTAAATCAAGGCCATCCATTGATGATCCTGCCATGCCACCTAGTACAATGAATTCCCTTTTCATTTCTTTTGCGTAATCATGAACGAAAAGATAGAAGTTATCCTGGTCGATATTGGGAACACTCGCATAAAATCGTGTGAGGTTGCTGGTGATGCCCTCCGCAAAACAAGGTCCTGGGAAAGCTTTCAGCAATTAAATGATGCTTATGACGAGGACGTTCCATTTATGATCTGTAGCACTAGCTCTGCGAATATTGAAAGAAGTAACTCGTTGGTTTTGTCTGCCAGAACTTCTTTGCCGATCAATTTGAACTACGAAACACCTGAAACACTAGGCTCAGACAGAATCGCTGCAGCTGTTGGAGCTCTTGAGGCATTCCCCGATCAGAACACGTTGGTGGTTGATTTAGGTACCTGCATCACCATGGATTTCGTTGCTTCAGATGGGACATTTCACGGGGGAATAATCTCACCGGGCCTAAAAATGAGAATGCGATCCATGTCTCAGTTTACTGCCAATCTTCCGGATATCTCACAAAACTGGAATCAAATAGCCTATCAGGCCATTGGTAAATCGACAAAGCAGTGTTTGCTTTCAGGCGCTTTTGGAGGTGTTGTCAAAGAAATTGAGGGCACTATTAGACAACTCGAGAAAGATTTCACATCAATTAACGTTATTCTATCCGGCGGAGATGCGCCGTACTTTGAATCCCGACTAAAAGCTCACATCTTTGCAGGCTCTAAAATTGTGCTGATGGGGTTGCATCGGGTTTGGAAACATCAATTAACGTAAAAACTAGTACTCCTCCGATCAATTCCGAAAAGATAAAATAGATGAAGAAAATTATAGCAGGTTTTGCTTGCTTGCTCTTGGTTGGATTTACTGTTTGTGGTCAATCGATTTACTCTTTCGAAGGACTTGGTAGCCTTGAACACCAAGGGATGACAAATAATGTGGGTATGGGCGAAATTGGGATTGGAGCCCCTACTATTTGGCACATCAATACACAAAACCCAGCCAATCTGGTGTACAATAGCTTTAGTACGTTCCAGTTGGGAATTGAAGTTGATCAACGAGATTTCACAGGACAGGATATTTCAGGAAGCGACACGAGAGGAGGCCTGCGATTTCTTAATTACGCATTTCCCATTGTGGCAGGGAAATGGTCTTCTTCCATTGGTATTTTGCCGTACAGCACGGTGAATTACAACACTTTCTCTGAAGGCCCGATCGCTGGATCAGATGATGTTACTCAGGTATCTGACAATAGAGGAGAGGGTGGATTAACTCATTTCTATTGGGCAAATGGATTCAAAATCAAAAAGCTTCTTGTTGGAGTAAGGGCTAATTACACCTTTGGCTCTATAAATAGGGAATCGACCATTTCAGTTGGAGGCACAGAGGTTCCAGTGAGTATCATATCCTATCAGGATCAGGAATCCTACTCAGATCTGAATTTCCAGTTTGGCCTAGGATACAGGCATGTGCTCTCGGAGAAGAACTTCCTCCACTTTGGAGCGACATATTCTCCTCAAAGTAAATTAAATGGTACTTCGGAAATACTATTGGTTCGATTGTCTAGTACTGGTAGGGAAATCGATAGTCAAGACATATTGACCAGTAATGTAAATAGTGACTTACCTACTTCGTTCGGATTTGGTATGTCTTATCAGCGACTTAACAGCGTAACAATCGGGCTTGATATAGAGGTTCAGCAATGGAAAAATATTGAAAGAGGCGATGATTCCTTTAACAACTTTAATAAAATTGCTTTTGGTGCGGATTGGATACCTGATTATGATGATGTGAATTCTTATTTTCAACGAGCTCGATATTCAATTGGGCTTAACCGAACTAGGTTGCCATACATCGTAAATGACCAGGCTCTTACCGATTTTGGTATTAATTTTGGTGCCTCTTTACCGGTAAGTAGTTTCTCTAGTCTTGATCTTGCTTTTAAAATAGGTCAGTTAGGGGAGTCGGGAAATGGATTGATTAGAGAGAACTACTACAAGATTGTTTTAGGTGCAACCATAAACGATCGGTGGTTCATTAAAAGAAGATATGATTAGTAAAGTTTAAGATATGAAGACACAGACCAAAATATTCGGAGTGCTTTTCCTTTTAGCTGTATCGCTTAACGTTACTGCCCAAACTCCTTGGAATTGGGGAGATCAGGTGGATGTAGCCAAGGAAAAAAATGTACTTTATACTGATGCTAAGAAGGCAAAAAATTATGAGGCGGCTTTAGAGCCCCTGAACTGGCTTTTGGAAAATACGCCAGACCTAAATCCTTCAATCTATATTAACGGTGCTGATATCTACCAAGCTCTCGCTTTAAAGGAGACTGATCCAGCGAAGAAAGAAGAGTACATCCAAACAGGATTAGCTCTTTTTGATAAAAGAGCAGAAATCTATCCAGACTCTAAAAACGACATAATTGACCGTAAGGCAACCTATTCGTACAAATTCTATGGAAAAGATAAATCCAAGTATTCCTACTTATATGAGCTCTATTCTAATTCCTTCGAGCTAAACGGCTCAAAAATGAATAGCGGAAACCTAGTAGCTTACATGCTGGTAATGTATAAATACCAAGTTGCTGGCGGAGGAACGTTATCCGACGAGGAGGTAATCAACATCTATTCAGATATCACCGAAGCGCTCAACGAGCAAAAGGGAAGAGTTTCTGGGGAAAACAAGAAAAAATTTGATAAGTACCTAGATCAAATGGATAAGCTGCTGACAGCTACGAAAGTGAAGATCAGTTGTGAATTTGTGGAGGAAAAATTCGGTCCAAAGCTTGATCAAGGAGAGGATCTAAATATGGCGAAGAAGATTTTTGATTTGATGATCAAAGGAAAATGTATCGATAGGCCTCTTGCATTGAAAGCAGCTGAAAAAATCCAAGTGGCTGAGCCAACATATGGAGTTGCAAAGTTCTTAGCGGCAAAGAATGATCAAGAGGGAAACTTTGACAAAGCGGTTGAATTCTACACAGAGGCTGCTTCCCTAACTGATGATAACACTGAGAAAGCGGAGATGTACGTAAGCATCGCGAGAGTGAAGCAAAGACAAGGTGCGAAATCAGCGGCCAGAAATAGTGCAAGAAGGGCGCTCTCTTTCGATCCATCCTTCGCGGATGCATTTAAGTTGATTGGTGATCTTTACATGGGAAGCTATGATGATTGTAAGGGTGAGAAAAGCCAAGTAGATGATCGAGCGGTGTTTATAGCAGCTTACGAACAATACAGAAAAGCAGGAAATAGTGCAGGAATGGCCAATGCAAAAAGTCAGTTCCCTTCCATTGAAGACATCTTCAATGAAGGAAAAGAAGAGGGTCAGTCAATTACTGTTGGATGTTGGATCAATACAACTGTATCGCTTGAGAGAAGACCTGCAAATTAATTTTCACAAGCACAAAGAAATAGTTACGGCCGTGGGTTCTTCCATCGGCCGTTTTTTCATTTTAGGGTTTCTGGTTGCGGTATATGCCTGTGATCAAAGGAAAGAGCTGGTGGACCAAGTACTCTACGAGGGCCCTACTTCAAGCTTAGATAGCATTAAGACTACTTTGAGCGACTCAGGAAAGTTTGTGATGCGGATTGAGTCGCCTAAGCAAAATGATTTTGAAAGTGGAGACACAGAATGGCCTGACGGTGTATTTGTAGAATACTTTGATAAGGAAGGGATCACAATCACCACGATGTTTAAAGCCAATTATGTCTACTACACCAAGGATCTCCAGTTATATAAGGCAGTAGGTAACGTCATCGTTAGAAATTACGAGTCAGGAGACGAACTGACTACAGAAGAGCTCTATTGGGATGAACGACATGAAAAGTACTACACGGAGAAGTTTGTTACTATCAAGTCCGACGATGAGGTACATACTGGTGAAGGGCTGGAAGCCAATCAGGACTTTACTTCGTACCAGATCATGAAGCCAAGTGGAACTTTTACCTTAGAAAATGATCCAACGAATCCAGCGCCTAGGGATGTACCGCTTACACCGAGACCAACCCAAAAACCTACTGATTCCGTTCGATTGGTAGTTCCTCGAGAAAAAATCAAACTGTGAAACTATTAGACATTATTCTGTTCGTAACTGCATTTTGTCTGTTTGTAATAGGCATTCATCAAGCAATTGTTGTGGGTATTGCGGCAGCTTACTGGATTTTTATGTTTAGCCTGATGCCGCTATTTTTATATGGATATCGGAAAAACCGAAACCAGCAGAGTTCTCCTCCTATGAAAAAGAAGCGCAAGAATGGATGACCCACTCCCCTATCTGATAATTCTTCTATGCCTTCTTTTCTCGGCCTTCTTTTCAGGGATGGAAATTGCATTTGTTTCCGCTGATAAGCTACACATTGAAGTACTTCGAAAGAAGGGCAGATTATCTGGAAGAATTCTAGCACTCTTTTCAAGCAACCAGTCACAGTTCCTGGCTACTATGCTGGTAGGCAATAATATTGCCCTGGTCCTGTACGGTATATACATGGCTGGTTTGCTGGAGCCTGTGATATACAATCTGCTTCCGGAGGTTCTAGCAACTGGAGTGGTAGTTTTGATTCTTCAATCTGTGATATCCACAATATTGGTTTTAATCACTGCGGAATTTTTACCAAAAAGCATATTCCTTATTAATCCGGATGTTTCCTTGAGAGTGTTTTCCCTTCCCATGGGGATTCTCTTCATTCTCATGTATCCTGTGGTTTTCTTAATCGTGAAGATATCCGCACTTTTCATTTTGCTTTTTGGATATAAGCTCGCAGATGAAAAACCCGTTTTTGGTCTGACAGACCTGAATAACTACATCAAGAGTAATATCCTCAATGTGGCTGATGAGGAGGAGGCGGAAATTGACGCTAAGATTTTTAATAATGCGATTGAGTTTAAGACTGTCAAGGTGCGGGAGTGCATGATTCCCAGGACGGAGATTGTCGCTGTAGAAGAGAAAGATACTATTGAGGAGCTAAGAGACCTGTTTGACGAAAGCGGTCACTCCAAGATCATTGTTTACAAAGACTCCATCGATGAAGTAATCGGATATTGCCATGCGTTGGAGTTGTTCAAAAAGCCGACAAAGCTGAAGGATATCCTTACTCCTATCTTAATCGTGCCTGAGACCATGCTTGCCAATGAGTTACTTATTCAGTTCATTCAGGAGCGAAGAAGCATTGCATTAGTTGTGGATGAGTATGGGGGTACTTCTGGGCTGGTTAGCATTGAGGATGTGATTGAGGAGATATTCGGAGACATCCGCGATGAGCATGATGATGAATACTTAACGGAGCAGCAGATTGATGAGACCAACTATATCTTCAGTGCCCGCCATGAAATAGACTATCTAAACGATAAATATGAGTTAAATCTTCCAGAAGGAGAGTACGATACACTTGGAGGTTTTATTTTCGAATTTCATGAAGATATTCCTGAGGTAAATGAAGTCATCGAGATACCTCCCTTTATTTTCAAAATATTTACGATGGAGGAGAATAGGATAGACAAAGTGAAACTTACGCTGATCAACAAAGAAGAACTCGTTTAATGAAGCCCTTTTACGCATTTTTTAAGGTCTTGATGAAGGTCACCCTGCGGATGTACTTTAAGAAAGTCCAGATTGAAGGTCTTAAAAATGTCCCAAGAGACCAGCCTCTTTTAGTAACTCCTAATCATCAGAATGCATTTTTAGATGCACTTCTCGTGGGTGCCAATATTCCCATCCCTCTGCATATACTTACTAGAGCAGATATTTTCAATAGATGGACGAAACCCCTCCTGGGTTTGCTCAATATGATGCCCATTTATCGCATTAGGGATGGTTATGCGAAGCTTTCCCAGAATGATGCAGTTTTTGAGACATGTAAGGATCTGTTTAAAGAAAAGAAGTCTGTTTTGATTTTTGCTGAGGGGAACCACGGTGAGCATCACTATTTACGACCATTAACTAAGGGAGCTGCTAGAATCGCTGTTTTTTCTCAACAAGAGATCGATGAGGAGATCAAAGTTCTTCCAGTCGGGGTGAATTACTTCGAGCATCAAAAATCAAGGTCTGGCGTTGTGTTGGTTTTTGGAGAGCCAATACCTGTCAAACAATATCAGGAGCAGCACGAGAAAGAGGGTGCAAAAGGAATTTTAGGTATGAAGGAGGCGATCAGCGAGGGCATGAAGAGTACGTTGGTTATTCCTGAGGAAACCCCCGATTACGAGCAAAAAAAGAAGGCCATCTTTCAGGAAAAGCACTTGGGATATTCATTCCATAAATTGAGGAAAGTTGGAAATGACGTGGAGGTCGATAGCAAGAAGCGTCGCGGCACGATGGCCAAGATATTGAATCCGGTACCCTTCCTGATCATCAATAAGGTAGTCTCTGGTGTTAAAGATGTGGTTTTCATTTCCTCTATGAAGTTTGCCGTTGGTCTTGTCGCTTTTCCAGTTTGGTGGCTGATAGTTTTTGCCACACTTTCCCTTCTCGTAGGAACCCCTTTGGCCTTCTTTACCGTATTTGTGATGGTAGTTGGCTTATTCTATAGTTATTCATGAACGTATCGATCGTAAACTATTCTCCGGAGTTTAAGCAGGCATTTAGGGACTTAAACTACGAGTGGATAAACAAGTATTTCAAGGTGGAAGCATCGGATCTGAAGATG
>CAYYNA010000065.1:0-3539 GCA_964472815.1 uncultured Roseivirgaceae bacterium | reverse complement strand
CTCTCTATAAGAAACTTGGTTTTTCTGAAGTGAGTGGGCTGTCATCACCCTACGATAGATGCAATGTGCAGATGGAGCTTGTGCTTTAGTTTCTGCTCTTGAACTGTTTTGCGTGATCGTAAATAAGTGTCCCTTTGCGATTCCATTCTTTGGAAATGTAAGGGTTAAACTCAAAATCAAAGGGATCTTTGGAGTAGACAACCTCTCGTTTTAGTCGCCTGCCATCATAGTATTCCCGCCATAGTCCAACTCTATTTCCAAATTTGTATTCACCCTTCACGGCAATAGTACCGTCTTCATGAAATGCCCAGTATTCTCCGCTCATTTCTCCATAATGTACTGGTATCACTTCTTTAAGCATGGTTTTCTTAAAATCGTAATAAGCTAGCCTAGACTCTTGCGGCCATCCTTTCCACCAGTAGGCCTTGTCTTGCAAAATATCATGGCGATTAAACCGAACCCACCTTCGATGCTTCATTCCTTTGTAATACCAGCCAGCTTCAACAATCTGATCACCAAGCGTTTTTTTATAAGGACCGTGTAGTACGGCACCATATTTCTTATCCACCTTCAAAGAGTTCTTGATTACTTTCTTCTTTGCATCATACCAGTAATAATCTCTAGCGTATGACGGTGGATCTTCGTAGACTTTTAACACATGGAACTGCTCCCAAAGAACATCTTTTCCCCTTGCAGTCCGTGTGAATCCTTTTCTCGTTTTTATTCCAAAAAAGACGTTTTTCTTCTTTTTCTTCTTCTTTTGCTTGACTGGCTCTATCCCGCTATCTTCTCCCTCTGATGCTTCTAAATCGAGCGTCAGTGGAGTATCGTAATCTACTTTGAATAAACTCTCTAGCGTCTCCTCCTGACCAAATGCAGTACTTGCTAAAAGAAGAAGGCCTCCTACAAAAATTGTATTTCTCTGAAAGTTCATTTCACTCAAAGTAAACAAATCTTATTCTCCGGCCCCTCTACTAATTGATTCTCCAAAGAATAACGCATTCATGAAAAGTTTATTGGTGCCCCACCAGAATGCTCTGAAATTTGGGTTATCCGTAAAAGTGATCACTTTGCCTCGACCTACATTCGATATGGTCACCGCTGGAGAATCTTTGAATTTATCTAGATTTTCTTCAGATACATATCCCGATAGTAGTGGACTTGAAGTGTACACAAGTGGATTGGCATATACGTTATTGGATTTCTCCATTACCAGATTGTGATTTCTGAACAGGGCAATTCTATCATTCTCCAAGCCATAAGCAAGCGGGTGCGATAGGTCTACGGTAGCTTCAAATATGGAGCCTCCGGTAACCTGGGCTCCACGATTTTCATCAAGGTCTTCATATGGTTTGAAACCTTCGTTTTTATTTTCATCATCCGCTTTCTGGTATTTTACATTTGTGATCTCAAGGTCACTAAGTTGCTTCCCTCCGTTCTTCCAGGTGACCACCACTCCGCCTTGTGAAACCCAATCCCTCAGATTTTTTTTCTGACTGTCTCTCAGTGCGCCCCACATATTTGGAATGATGATTCTATTGTAACGTGAGAGGTTACCAGACAGCCGATCGACGGGTAGCAAGGTGACTTTCATCTTGAGGCGCTGATCAAAAAGATGCCACACTTCACCTGCTTCATAACTAGTGACTCCTCCTTCAACAAGTACAGCAACTCTGAGTGGATCCATGGTGGTGTTACTTCGGCTACCAAGATCTACTCCGGAGGAGGCAAGCCCAGTATTCAATGCATAGACATTGACAGCATCTTCATTGATGATTTGCTCCAATGTACTTTCAATGAGACTTCTCTTGTCTTCTTGTACTCCCACAGGGATGATCATGGTTCCTTTTGGGAACGTCCGGTTCCCATCAGAATGGATCTCATTCAACATTTGCACCACAACCTTCCTGCTCTGCAGTCGATTGATCGCTCTAAAGGCATAATACCCATGTGGTTCAATTGCATAGGCATAAGCTCCCTTTTCACCCACAATCTTACCTTTCGGAGGATTTGGATTTTCAACAAGTGCTCCCAACATGCCTGAGTTAAAGTCTCTTCCCAGCTCAGCATAATTTAGGTTAAAAGCAAGCGGTAAAGTCCATGTAGACACATCATAGAAAAGGCTGTCGTTAAATGTGGTCCTCTTCTCGAAGATACCCTTTGCTAATCGGTACTGTGGTTGATTTAATGGGACAACATAAGACGACCCTGCCTTGAACTTCTTCCCATTTTTGGTAGTAGAGTTCTTTAGCTGGTAAACTTCAATATCATGCTGAGTCAGTATTTTCAGCAGTTCAAAATTCTTTGTTGCACTTTTTTCCGAACCAAACACGTATGCTTTCACTGGATCCTTAGAAGCCTCATTAGATGCACTTGAGTAAAACTCTTTTTGATAGTCCAGAAATTCGGTTCGATGAGCGATACCAGAGGCAATGGTAGAAAGCGAAACCGTAAATTGATTTCTCACTGCCTTTGGAAAGGTCAATATGCCAAAGTCATTTTCTTGGGCGTGTCCCCTTGCACTGGCTTGCTCAAATAAGATTCCAACACATCCATTGACATCAGGATAAGTAGATCCTTTGCCAATATAGAAGTCGTCGAAGCTTTCTTCGCTGTAATAGAGCGAGCCAATATCATCTAAATACTTGGCGTGAAACTTGGCCATTTTGTGCGTCAGCTCTACGTTTTTGTCTGGAGTCAATGGAAATTTTCTTGAAGGAATACCTGGCTGGAAAAAGAAGGTGGAGTTAGTGCCCATCTCGTGATGGTCAGTCAAGATATTTGGCTTCCATTGGTGGAACCTTGCAATCCTTCCACGAGATTCTGGATGTACCAAAGGCATCCAGTCTCTGTTTAAGTCAAACCAGTAGTGGTTGGTTCTGCCTCCAGGCCATACTTCATCGTACTCTCGGTCATTTGGGTCAGGGTTTATTTCGTGAGACCGATGCATATTGACCCAGGTGGAAAAGCGCTGGGATCCATCGGGGTTGAAACACGGATCCAATATGATCACAGAATTTTCTAGGACATTTTCAATTTCGTCACCTTGAGCAGCCGCCAGATAGTAAGCGACTAACAGAGATGCGTTCAAACCACTCGCTTCGTTTCCGTGGACAGAATAGCCAAGCCACATTACGATAGGCATTTCATCAGTATTCATCTCACTGGAAGAGGCTGGTTCAGTAAGTTTTACATGATCTGACTGTATTTCATCGATTTTAGATAGGTTATCAGGCGATGATATGGTTAGCTGAATCAGAGGTCTTCCTTCGTACGATCTGGCGATTTCTGTCAAGAACATTCGATCTGATGCTTCGGCAACTTCTCGCATATAGTACAATAGCTGATCATGACTGGCATGCCACTCTCCGGGATGATATCCTAAGACATCCTTGGGTGTTGGGATGTTTGGATCATAAGAGCCTGCAGGTAAGTAGTAGCTCATATCTACCTGAGCAGAGCTGACTAGAAAGGAAAAGAAAAAAGAGATGCTAAGAAACTTCTTCATACACGATTTATTAAGGATGGCTAAACTAACC
>CAYYNA010000064.1:0-15411 GCA_964472815.1 uncultured Roseivirgaceae bacterium | reverse complement strand
TCCTCTTCATACTAACTAGTTAATTGTTAAACATTCAATATTTCAAACCCGAAAGATATGTTAATAATGAATTACCAAACAAATTGTTTTACATGACCCAAATCTTTTTCAAATGAGAGAAAATTTCAAAAAATCTCCGAAAGTTTGTTGAATCAAAAAGTTTTTTTGTTAAACACAAAATTTTTGATCTCAACTTTCAAATTCTCATAAAATAAATTTTGGGAAATTAATTTGTTAAAATTCATGGTCTGCCATAACCTTTCATCGGCTCATACGTAGGACACGAAATTCTATTCGTCGGTTGGAGCGTCTGTTAAAATCATTCACATTGGGCTTTAAAGGCTGGCTATCTCCCAAACCATTGAATTTCAGCCTATTACGATCAATTCCCCTTGATAAAAGCGCAGAAAAGACTGATTCGGCGCGTTTGAGAGATAGATTTAGATTGTACTCTTCACTCCCAATGTCGTCTGTATGACCAGTTATCTCCACCGATATGTCTGGGTTGTCATCCAGAAGCTCAACAACACTCTCAATTTCAGATTGGGACCTACTGTCTAATTCATAAGAATTAGTCTCAAAGTATATGTTCCTCAAAACCAAAGTGGCATTCTCCTTAATGGGCCGTAATGCAATGTTTAGTGTGTCTGAAGTAGTTGCGGTATCAGTTGAAAAACTGAAGTCTTCATAGAGGTAGCCTTTCTTTTTAATGTACCCTGCTAAATCTCTTCCGGTCGGTAGCACCAAATAATACTCTCCACTAAGGGAATCTGAATTGTTAGAATATAGTATCTGATTGGTGGAGATGTCAATGATCTGTAAGGCTGCTCTTAATGGTTGGCCGGTATCCTTGTTTACGATTTTGCCTGTGAGGAAATATGATTCTCTCGGCTTTAGCCTCTGTGGAATCTCAAATCGAACAATATTGCTTTCTAGTATCTCTCTATTTTTCTGAACTTCCTTGGCAAAGTAGCCTTCTGCTCCATCTGAGCTAACCAATAAGGCAACTTCGTCTCGGTATGAGTTTATTGGGTATTCTAAATTCTTTGGTTTCGACCACACAGTATCTTGTTTTTCTACGGCGAAAAGATCAAATCCACCCATTCCAGGATAGCTATTTGATGAGAAATACAATGTTTCATTGTTGAAGTGAATGAATGGAGTTGTTTCATCCTTGAATGAGTTCACCTGCGAACCAAGATTAACTGGCTTCTTCCATTGTCCATCGGAGAAGCTAGCAACCCAAAGGTCTCTTTTCCCAAACCCTCCTGGTCTGTTTGAAGCAAAATACAACGTCTTTCCATCTGCCGATAGAGATGGTTGAGATTCCCAATACTTGGAGTTAATAGAATTTCCAAGGTTTTTTGGTCGTGACCAAACATCACCTAGTTTCTTACTTATATATAAGTCACAGCTACCAAAGGAGTCTCTTCTGTCACAAGAGGTAAAAATCATTGTTCTACCGTCTGCCGAAATAGATGCGGCACCTTCGTTTAATGTAGAGTTAATTCTTTCGGAGATGCTTTTGGATTCGCTCCAGTCACTTCCTGACTTATAGCTAACAACAATATCCTCATCACTACTGAACTTCGCACGCTCGGTATAGACCAGTGTATTTCCATCAACTGTCATAGTAGGTAGGTATTGAAGTGCATATCTATTCACTTCTTTTGGCAATTCTATTATCTCTAATTCAATCGGTTTTTCCATTTGCGAAATAGCAAACTGTAAGCTCTCCTTCAGAATACTGATTTCTCTGTCTTCTAATTTCTCTGGAACTTCAGTCAAAAATCGGTTGAGGAAGTCCATTGATTGCTCATATTGTCCCCTGTCGAATGCCATAAATGACATCCTTTCCAGAATTGACGTAACTGGATTTGGCGCTACCTTGAGATAGCTCAAGAATTTTTGGTAGGTAGAATCTTCTTGACCGAGGGCATTATAAAGGCTGCCCATTCTAATAAAGGCTTCATAAAAAGAGGGGTCTGATTTAGTCGCTTCTTCCAGCAAAGCGATAGCCCCAACAAAATCTCTTTCCTTGTACTTTTTGTCAGCTTTCAGATAAAGCTTATTCGCTTTCTTGCTTTGAGTGGAGAGTTGCTGCGCTGGAGAAATTAGAGGCCCTAAAAGAAATAGCAGGATCGCAAATACTCTTAAGGTACGTTCATGTATTTGTGCGTTTGAAGAGATATCTTCCATTTAGGGTGCTTCTTGATGAAATCAACGATCAAAGGTGTCATTTCTTTCTCTTTTGACCACTCAGGTTGCAAATAAAGCTTGGAACCTAGTTTCATTTTCTGAGCATGTCCAGCGGCCCACTCCAAATCACTCTTATGATAAACAACAACCTTCAATTCATCTGCATTCTCATAAGACTGTTCTTCTGGATCCTTGAATTTCTTTGGCGAAAAACAGACCCAATCCCATTCACCCGAGATTGGGTATGCGCCAGAGGTCTCCACATTGGTTTGCAAGTCATTTGCCTTCAGTGTTTGAGTGAGTCCGGAAAGATCGTAGATAAAAGGTTCACCACCAGTAATGACAACTACTTCAGCTCCTGAGCTTTTTGCTTCATCTACTATTTTATTGACATGAACCCAATCGAATTGCGAAGCATCCCAAGATTCTTTTACGTCGCACCAAACACAACCAACGTCACAACCACCTAATCTGACAAAGTAGGCTGGAGTTCCTGAATAATATCCTTCCCCTTGAATTGTGTAGAAGGATTCCATTACGGGCAAAAACTCAGGATCACGCATGATTCACCTGATAGGCCTTGAGCGTATTGACCAAAAGTGAGGCAATGGTCATCGGTCCTACTCCTCCAGGAACAGGCGTAATATAGCTCGATACTGGAGCGACTTCTTCGTAATTCACATCACCAGATAATCTAAAGCCGGACTTTCTGGATGCATCTTCAACCCTGGTGGTGCCAATGTCAATTACCACCACGCCCTCTTTAACCATGTCTCTAGTAATAAGACCTGGCTTACCAACAGCAACAATCAGAATGTCAGCCTTCCGGGTATGACTTGGTAGGTCTTCCGTCAATTTGTGACAGACAGTAACCGTGGCTCCACCGTCCTGGAGCATCATAAGACTTAATGGTGCACCAGCTATTCGGGAGGCTCCTACCACTACACATCTTTTTCCTTCCGTCGGAATGTTGTATCGACGGATTAATTCCATCACACCAAATGGGGTAGCTGGAAGCAATAACTGATGTTTCGACACAATACTACCGAAGTTCTGATTGGTAAAGCCATCTACATCTTTGTGAGGCGCAATTTTCTCCGTGATGTTCTCAACTGAGATATGATCTGGTAAAGGAATTTGAACGATGAAACCATCAATATCGTCATCCTCATTGAGATTCTCAATATGCTTGATCAACTTCTCTTCCGAAATGGTGCTGGCAAAATGCATCAAGGTAAAGTCGAAACCCACTTCTTTGCAGGCGTTTATCTTCCCATTAACATAGGTGTGGCTAGCACCATCATCTCCTACTATGATTATGGCTAAATGTGGAGCTCTGTTTCCTTCGCTTTTTATCGAAGTAACTTTCTGAGCTATTTCTTGCTTGATTTCTTTCGAGACTTTACGTCCATCTATGATCGTTGGTGATTCCATTTTAATCTAATTTGAGAACTGCCATAAACGCTTCCTGCGGAATCTCCACATTCCCGACTTGCCTCATTCGCTTCTTTCCTTTTTTCTGCTTCTCTAAAAGCTTCCTTTTTCGAGAGATATCTCCGCCGTAGCATTTTGCCAAAACATTCTTTCGCATTGCCTTGACAGACTCCCTGGCAATGATCTTGGTTCCAATAGCTGCTTGCACTGCTATCTCAAACATTTGTCTTGGTATCAGTTCTTTCAGTTTCTCACACAGTCTTTTACCCCATTCGTAGGCCTTCTCTCGATGCACAATAGCTGACAAAGCATCTACCTTGTCACCGTTTAGCATTATATCCAGCTTGACCATATCCGATCTTCGATAGCCGATTAGCTCGTAATCCAGTGAAGCGTAACCTCTTGAGATGGTTTTCAGCTTATCAAAAAAGTCGAACACTATCTCTGCAAGTGGTATCTCAAAAGTCAATTCGACCCTATCTGAAGTCAAATACACCTGATTCTTTATTTCACCACGCTTATCAATACACAGCGAAATGATCGGACCAATAAACTCCGACTTAGAGATAATCTGAGCCCTAATGAAAGGCTCCTCTATATGACTGATCAAATTGGATTCGGGCAACTCGGATGGTGCACTTACTTTTTGTATTTCTTCATCGTGACCTATTGCATGGAATTGAACAGAGGGTACCGTTGTAATCACCGTCATATCAAACTCCCGCTCCAGTCGCTCCTGTACGATCTCCATATGCAACATCCCTAGAAATCCGCATCGAAAACCAAAACCTAATGCTGCCGAGGTTTCAGGCTCCCAGATCAGAGAAGCATCATTAAGCTGAAGTTTCTCCATTGATGCTCTTAACTCTTCAAATTCGCTTGTCTCTACAGGGTAAATCCCTGCAAAAACCATCGGCTTTACATCTTCAAATCCTTTTACTTGCCTTTGAGTAGGTCTTTCCACATGAGTGATGGTGTCTCCTACCTTCACTTCCTTGGCAACTTTGATTCCCGAGATGATGTACCCGACGTTTCCTGCGGAAACGGTCTCTCGTGGTTCATGCTGAAGGCGTAGCACCCCTATTTCGTCTGCTTCGTAAGTTTTTGTGGTATTGACAAACTTTACTTTGTCGCCCTTATTCAGGCTCCCATTGAATACTCGGAAAAAAACTTCTATCCCCCGATAAGGATTAAAAACAGAATCAAAGATCATCGCTTGTAAAGGCTCATCAAGGTTACCTTCTGGCGGTTTAATTCTTGCCACGATTGCCTCCAAAATATCCGTTATTCCAATTCCTTCCTTAGCGCTTGCGTGGATGATCTCTTCTTTATCACAACCGATCAAATCGATGATCTGATCCGAAACCTCTTCAGGCATAGCCCCGGGGAGATCAATCTTATTTAATACCGGAATAATTTCCAGATCATGCTCCAGTGCCAAATACAAATTAGATATGGTCTGAGCTTCTATACCTTGCGCCGCATCAACAATTAAAAGTGCTCCCTCGCACGCAGCTATGGAACGCGAAACTTCATAAGAAAAATCTACATGACCGGGAGTATCAATTAGGTTCAGAATGTACTTCTCTCCATTCAGTTCGTAATCCATTTGAATGGCATGACTTTTAATAGTTATCCCTCTTTCGCGCTCTAGATCCATATCATCCAAGAGCTGAGCCTGCATTTCCCTGTCTGTTACTGTCTGAGTAAACTCAAGAAGTCGATCGGCCAACGTGCTTTTCCCGTGATCGATATGAGCTATGATACAGAAGTTCCGAATGTTTTTCATAAAGTCCGTAATTCAGGTGTTTTTGCCGCAGCTTCCTGAAATAGGGCGCAAAGATAGAAAGAGATTTCTTCGATTCTACTGATTCAGAACTAATTCCGATAGTCAATTACTCTTTATTCTTCGAATCGATAACTATTGTGACAGGGCCATCATTAAGTAAGGAAACTTTCATGTCTGCACCGAACTCTCCTGTGCCTATGGACCGTCCCATTGCAGATTCTACCGATTCTATAAATTTTTGATAAAGCGGTATAGCAATGTCTGGCTTTGCTGCTTTGATATAGGATGGACGATTTCCCTTCTTAGTGCTTGCATGCAAAGTGAACTGACTGATCAGTAGCAGCTCTGCACTGACATCCATCAGACTCCTATTCATAACCCCAGTTTCATCAGGGAAAATGCGCATGTTGATGATCTTCTTGACTAACCAGTCAATATCTTCTTGCTCATCTGCATCTTCAATCCCAAGCAGAACTAATAAACCAATACCAATTTCAGATTTTACAGCATTATCTATGGTCACAGATGCCTCTGAAACTCGCTGAAGAACCGCTCGCATTAATCACCTGCTTGGTTACTCCACTCAATAAATGCATCAATGTCTTTACTTATCTTTCGATAGATCATGTAGAGCACCGAAGCATCGTCCGTAAATCCGATGGCTGGGATAAAATCTGGAATCACATCAGTTGGAGTGATGAAGTAAATAAGAGCAAAGACGATCATGAACAGCGATGGTCTGGAAAAAGCCTTGTACTCTCCGGAAAGGTGGACTTGAATCATTCTGATAAGAATGTTAATTTTTGACTTGAACTCCTTCCATTCGGAGGAGTCAGAGGCTAGTTTTTTTAGTTTATCCGCAGACTGCCCAACTACTTTCTTAAGCTTCTCTGTGCTGGAAACCGTATTTTTCGCTTCGTTATATATTTTTTCTTTGGTCTCCACTAAAAAATACTCTGTATCTCTTCTTTGATAAACTTAATTGCTTGTTTAGGAGTATCCATCTCCTCTCCTGCTCCATTTTCGAGTACTACTCTCGCTAGCTCTATTCCCTTCGCTTCATTTCCCAACCCATTTGCAGACGAATTGATCAGAGAAATGGTCTGCTCTACCGCAGTGGAAACATAAGTCCAGGCACTGTCTGACATATATACTTGCTGCGATAAGTTGTGATTAAACTCATTTCTTATTTCATGTACCAAAATTTGCTGGAACTCCTCCGCAGTGTACTCAGCGTTTCCAAGCCTTGAAAGTAGATTAGAAGGAGTGATCCTCTCAAGCAAAAGCACTATTCGTTCATACGCTTGTAGTCTTATCGGAACAACAATCTCCTGGTTTTTCTGACGTACAGAAAACGCAATTTCATCCAGTTGCTTCTGAAGAAAAGATCTAACCAACAAGTATGCGAGATATAGAACGAGAGCTGCAGGAAGTGTGATTTTAAGTAGGTCGTAAACTATTTCCATCTATTGGATTGTTGTTATCATTGAATTCCAAAAATAACGTGAATAATTAAGGATTAGTTGTAGGTCTATCTATTTGATTTGAAAGTATGGAATTGCCAATAGACATTTCGGAGCGTGCCATTGTAGAGGTGAAAAACATCCTGGAGAACAAAGGAATTCCAGAAGGCTATGGTCTGAGGATTACCACAAAAGGAATGGGATGTGGCGTTGGGTTCAAGTTAGGTTTTGACAAGAAGAAAGAAACCGACGAGGAGTATTTCCAAAGTGGAATACAAATCCTGATTCAAAAAAAAGAAATGCTATTCATAGCTGGGAAAAAAATTGAATTCTACGATGAATCCGACGGAAGAGGATTCGTTTTCGTTTAGCCTTCCAGCTGCACAGTAGCTCGGTGGCATAAGCCCTTGATCGGAGGATTGTACTTACTGACTTTTACCTGCACTTTGCTGACCTCCTTGAAATTGTCCTTTAGTGCCTTTATCATTTTCCCAGCAAGATGTTCTAGCAGATTGGCGTCAATAGCCATGACACTCTGCACAATCTCATACACTTTTTCGTAGTTCACCGTACCGTCCAATTTATCGTCGGATGCAGCTTCGGAAAAATCTACTTCTAAAGTGACATCTACACTGTATTTATTGCCAATAACACGCTCCTCCTCATAGTAGCCGTGCCTGGCATAAAACTCCATTCCTTCAAGAGAAACTTTACCCATAAATTCTAGCTTTCTGCATCCAGCTCATCAAAGAATGAAACTGTCTTGGCAATGCGAGGACCTTTTCTTTCTTCCTTCTCTTCCGAAACTTCTTCAGTTACTGGCTCAGGCTCCTGAACTGGCTCTTCCTCCACCTTGTCTGGTACTTGTAAATTTGGTACTTCTAGGTTCTCCTCCTTTGGCTTCTCGATTTCAACGGTTGGCTCTTCAACCACTGCTTCAGTTTGCTCCTTCTTCTCAACCTCTTGCTTTTCCCGTCTGCTGATGATTCGCTCCTTTAGTTCTTCAGTATTAGGTGGGATGTATACTGGCTCCTTCTGAGCAGCGGGCTCTTCTTCTTTCTTTGCTGAATCCTCCTTTTGAACAGGTGTATTCTTTACTTTAGACTCCTCCTCTTGAATAGGCTCTTGGATCTTCTTGCTTTCAATTTGCACCTCAGTCTTCTCCGCCTTAATCCTTTCTTCACTTTCCCGAGCAAGTTTTTTTACTCGTTGGATATAATCATCGAAGCGAAATTCTTTCGTCTCCTGACTATTTCTTTCGACTTTTTCAATCAAGGTAACTGACAAGTTTTTCAGTTCTTGCAGTGCCATCTCACGATGGTTTTGAATATCTCGATGATTCTGCTCTATGCTTTTTACCGCTTCTTGAAGCTCTTCGATGATCTGCCTAGCCTCCATCTCTGCTTGCTCAATCATGGCACGAGACTTATTCTTTGACTCGTTGAGCAGGGCCTCCGCGTTCATCTGAGTCTCTTTCATGTGAAGCTCTGCAGCCTTGTTTGCCTGCTCTATCACATTGGCTCCCGTATCTTCAGCAGTTTTCAGCGTTTTGTAAAGAGAGCTTTCCACTTCGCGCAGTTTTTTTACTTCACGCTCAGCATGTTGGAGTTTGACATTGAGGTCTTTGTTTTCCTCTAAAACACGTTCCCATTCGTTTGAAAGTGATTGCAAAAAAGCGTTGACTTCATCCTTGTCGTACCCACGAAGTTTTTTCTCAAAGTCTTTTTGCCTAATCTCGAGAGGAGTGATTTTCATTATTCCTTATTCTTAAATTATCCACTATAAAAATTGGCAGCCTATATTTTGGACAATTCTAATATGCAAAGTAAGCAAGAGCTTGTCACTCTTCAAAGTCTATTTCCCATATAGAAATAGACCTATCGTCGCTACAAGATACTAATAAGTCACGAAAATTCATCCAAAGTAACTTGTTTACACTATTTCCATGACCTGCATGCCTGTGCTTATCTAACACCTTAAGTAATTTAAAATTGTACGCATCCCAGAGTTTGATTGCCTTGTCCATACTACCAGTCACGAAGTATCTTCCGTCATTTCTGAAGACCAAATGGTTGATAGAATACAGGTGACCTGCGATTGATTCTCTCAAGACGTAATTCTCATTTGCATCCCAAACTTTGATATGTGCATCTCTACTAACAGAAGTCAAATACTTACCAGAGGGATGATACCTGGATGAGAAAACGGAATTCTTGTGGCCCTTTAGCTCATGTACCACCTCCTTTGCATTCAAGTCAAATATTCTCGTCACATTATCACTAAATGCGATGGCTACTTCGCTACCAAATCGCTCTATGCTTCTTACCCGGTCAGAACCAAACTTATTTCTGCTGATCAATTGCAAGTCTTTGGTCAAAATCACCACTTCACCGGACTGCAAGGCGACCCAAAGCTCATTATCAATAATTTTTATGTCAAAGATTTGGTGATTTCCCAAGTTTACTGAGCCAATCTCCTTCTTGGTTTCAAAATCTATCTTGTGCAGGCCTTCGTTGTTTTGGCCTACATACAGCGCTTTTTCCTTCGGATCGTAATGGATGGCATAAACTGACCCAGGAACTTTTACAATAACCTCTCCCTCGTCAGGAGTCTCTAAATCCCAAAGCACCACCATTCCATCTCCACCAGCTGATAGAAATTTTTGATCGCTTACTTCCTCAAGTGTGTAGATGCTCTCATTATGGCCAAGAAAAGTGTGGAGTTTTTTTACCGAGATCTTGTTCATTTGGAATACAAAATTATTACAATTGTTTATGCCTTTGTTACTCAACAAGCAGATCAATGAAGTTTCTGCCTACGCGGTTTGGAATATCCAGGAGACCTTTCTGGAACTCCCCTACTTATCACCCGAACCATTTCCTGCAGAGCTCGCTCCGGTAAGACAAGCAGAGTGGATTGTCGGGAGATTATTGGTGAAAACGCTGGCAGAAAAATTCAATATTGCTTACCAAGGAATTAACAAACATGAGACTGGAAAACCCTTTCTTGTTGGAAATGATTCCCATATTGCAATCTCTCACTCCTTTCCCATCGCATCGGCAATGATTCACTTGGAAAAACCCTGTGGCATAGATATGGAGAGGCCGAGAGAAAAGCACCGCCTGGTGCAACATAAGTTTCTCCATGAATCTGAACAGAATTTCAAGGACGACCTCAGAAACCTCTGTGCCATCTGGTGCGCAAAAGAGGTGGTATACAAAATATTTGGGCGAAAGTTCTTAAGTCTCAAAGATGAAATCAAGGTGTCATTTGAGTCTGAAGAGATCATGCGAGGAGATGTATTAAAAACGGGACATGAAAAAACCCACTCAATTCACTATGAGTGGGTCAAAGATTACCTGCTAGCTTACGGAACGTAGTTACTCGTCTTTTAAGGTTTTTACCGGATTCATTCTAGCCGCAGCATAAGACTTGAAGCTTACTGTTAGTGCTCCGATTAGAAAAGTAAGAACTCCGGCGACCACAAATATCAAAGGGTTCAATGCCATCCTAAACTCAAAGCCTTCTAACCATTGAGCCGAATAGTAGTATCCAAATGGGATAGCTAAGACAAAAGCAAAAATCATGAGTAGCGCATAGTTCCTTGACAGCAATAGTATAAGTTGCCTTATGCTTGCTCCATGAACCTTGCGAATGCCGATCTCCTTAGCTCTTTGCTCTGCAGTGAAAGCGGAAAGACCTAACAAACCTAGGCACGAAATAAAGATCGAAATACCTGTGAAAATCCGAGAAAGCGAGCTAACGGTCATTTCACTTCGATAACTCTCCTCATAACTTTGATCAAGAAATTCATAATCAAAATTCTGGGCCATATCTAATTCCTTGGTTACCGACTCAATCGCTTTGATTGCATTGTTTGTATTTCCTTGCACTCTTATTAGCGCTCTATCAGCTCTCGCAGGGTCAATGCAGGAAATGATGAGTGGCGCAATAGACTCATGCATATCTCGCATGTGGAAGTTCTTTACCACTCCGACTACTCTTCCGTCAATTCCCCAAAATGACAGTCTTTTATCCAGTGGATCATCAAATCCCATGAGTTCTGCCATCACCTCGTTGATGATAAAGTTGCTTGAATCTGTAAGCTGTTCATCAAAGCTCCTACCGTCCTTGATCTCCATCCCCATTACTTCTACGAAGTATTCATCAGTCAACAAAACGTTGATTTCATATCCCTCACTACTCATCCCCTCCCATCTTGCTGAACTGGTTGAGCGACCATAGGAGATTGGGTTTCCCGAGGCGGCCGTTATAGCTTTTACTTCCGGTATTTTCTCGAGTTCGGTTCGATAGGTCTGCAGACGATCCCCAAAATCGTCTCCCAGTCTAACTTGAATCATGTTTTCCTTATCCAACCCCAAGTCCTTATTGAGCACGTACTGGAGCTGCGAATAGATCACTCCCGTTCCGATGATCAATAGCGTGGAAATACCAAATTGGAAAACGACAAGTCCTTTACGGAAATAGGCAGCACCTGAAGATTGCTTCAGATTACCTTTTAGCGAATTAATTATGCCAAACGTAGGTAAGAGTACAGCGGGATAAAGTCCAGATAAAAACCCAACTACTAATGTAATCGTGACCAAAAAGTACCATGTAATTGGTTGAGTGAAATCAAGGACCAGATCCTTTGATACTAACATATTGAAGTATGGGAGCGCAAGCCAGACTACCAATACTGATAGCAACGTAGCAATCATTGAAAGCAATATCGATTCGAAGAAAAACTGCGTGCTAATGGACGCCTTATAAGCTCCCATAACTTTTCTCAGCCCAATTTCCTTGGATCTCCTACCAGACCTGGCTGTCGCAAGGTTCATGAAGTTGATGGCGGCAATGGCCAGAATAAAAATTGCCACGATCAATAAAATCTTGACGTAATCAATCCTTCCACCGTTGACTACTCCATTGTCAAAATTGGAGTAGAGGTAGTAGTCTTGAAATTTATGAGCAATCAAGTACTCTTCACCTGCATTGTCCTGACCAGCAGCGTTCGTAATTATTTCATCATACATCCTATTCGCAACAGCATCTAGCTGATCAGGTGCGTTCAAAGTGAAATAGATCTTAAAGCTACCATTGCCCCAATCATCTACCCATCTATTTTGGCTGAAGAAGGCCTCCGCTGGCAGAAGCCAATCAAACTGCAAGCTAGACTTTGGTCCAGGATCTTCGAAGACTCCACTAATTTGGACTTCTCGTATTCCATCAACGTTAAGTGCTTCTCCAAGCACTTTTTCGCTCCAACTTGACCCAAAGTACTTTTCTGCTAGGGTTCTGGAAATGATTATAGAACTTAGATCATCAAGCACCGTTTCCTTGTCTCCAACCAATAATTCGAAAGAAAAAAGGGTAAGAAAATTAGGCGTGACAAAATAGCCCTCCTCTGTACTTTCTTCATCGTCTTTTTTCATATCCATGGACATAAGCCAGCTAACCTGAGATACTTCATCTACTTCTGAGTACTCGGCCTTCATCAGATCCGCCATGGGCTTAGGAACACTTTGCGTAGTTGCCACAGCCCCACCGGACTGTTTCATATTTCTGAAGACCTGATAGATCTTGTCACCATTCTGATGAAACTTATCTATCGACACTTCATCATGTACCCAGAGTAAAATCAGCATGGAGGAGGCAATGCCCACCAGCAAACCCAAAAGGTTTAGCGTAGTATAGCTTTTGTACCGCATCGCGTTACGTAGAGCTACTTTGAAAAAGTTTTTGAACATAGTAGTATTGATTAGTCCGTTTTTGAATTCTAAGTCTTTTATAATCCCAGGCCTGAAGAGTAACATAACATCAAGGAAGTACCTAAGCGCTGCAACACGTTTCCCCTTTTCAGTTCTTTGAGCGAACAGTTCTGACAGATCTCCTTCTACATCCTCAATAAGATCTCGCTTACAAAACCACTTCAAAAATCTGGTTGCTAACCTTGGCGGCACACTGAGTTGCTGCTTACTCATTCCTCAATGAATGAACTGGATTAGTGGAAGCTGCTTTAATTACATGAAAACTGATGGTAAACAGTGCAATCGCAAGCGCAGCTATCCCACCGACAATGAATAGTAGTGGGTTGATGCTTACTCGATAAGCAAAGCTTTCCAGCCAATCAGACATAAAGTAGTATGTGATTGGACACGCGATCAAAAATGAAATCAGGATCACAGTGACAAAATCTTTTGACAGCAAAAGCATCAATTGCTGAATTGAAGCTCCCATGACCTTCCGGATTCCAATTTCCTTAATGCGTCTTTGGATAGAAATAGAAGCGAGTCCAAACAAACCCATGCAGCCAATAAAGATGGATAGTGCTGCTATGATTGTGATAATGGAGCCCATCTGTTGATCCGATTTGTAGAGTTCTTCAAAGTGGTCATCTAGAAATTCGTATTCCAATGGATATGTTTTGACAAACTGACCATATACCTCTTCGATCTCATCTAGCGCCGCTTCCACGTTTTGTCCATTAATTTTTACAGACATCTCACTATAGTTCCAGTCTTCGTGAACCACCATGGACAGGGTATTCACTTTATAGTGCAGCGAATTGAAATTAAAGTTTCCAGTGACGCCAATGATGGTACCTAGGGAATCGTTAGGATACCAACTGTGACCGACCTTTTGTCCCACTGGATCATCAAAGCCCAACTCATCTGCAAAGGCCTGATTGATAATAAACGACAGCCCATTGTCCTGCGCATATTCCTTTGAGAAGGATCGCCCTTGCTTCAGCTCGATTCCGTAAACCTCCAAATAGTCATAATCTACATGGACGTTCGAGGGAGTCACATCCACCACTCCAGTGTCTTTTCGGACTTTAAAGCCCCATTGGTGAAAATTATTTCCAATCCTCTGACCAGAGCCAGCCACTCCAAGAATGTTCGACTTCTTGAGTAACTCCTCTTTCATTGACTGGTAGTGCTCATCAGCCTCTTGATTCATATCCACAAGGACAATGTGATCCTTCGAAAAGCCTATGTCTTTATTTTTTATATAAATGAGCTGATCCACTACGATAAGGGTACTGACAATCATGCCTAAAGCAAGGCAGAATTGCACTACGATTAAAGCACTCCTTAGATAGGATTTCTTCTCACTGGTTTTCAGGCCCTTCAGCACTAAAATTGGCTTGAAGGATGAAATGTAAAGCGATGGATACAGACCAGCTGTAATCCCGAGTAAAACACTAATTCCAATGCAAAAAGTCACAAAATCTAGTTCTGTCAAATAAGGGAAGATCGAAAATTGTCGGTCGATCAAGTTGTTAAGGAGAGGTAGTGAAATAATGACTAATAGAATACCTAAAACCAGCGCCAATATCGAGAGGAAAACTGACTCGAATATGAACTGGTCAAATAGGTTTCTGCGCCTTGCACCTATTGTCTTCCTGACACCAACTTCTTTGCTTCTATTGTTTGCTCTAGCAGTGGTAAGATTAGTGAAATTGACTGAAGCAATGATCAGAATGAAGATCCCAACCATGATGAACACATCGATGTACTGCCCATTGAACTTGCGGAAGTTATTGTAATCATGCTCGATATTAGTAGAGGCTAGATGTACATCTGGAAGTGGTTGTAGAAACAATTGGTAGTAGTCAGTGACGAGATCATCGTCCCACTGTACATACTTTGTCAGGTACTCAGGAAATTTCTCACTCATCTGATCCAAATCAGCATTCTCATTCATGATGAAATAGGTATTGAGGAAATTACTTCCAAATCGAGTGTTGAATTCCTCCACTTCATTCCCCACAGAGAAAATCGAAAGCACAATATCAAACTGAAGGTGCGAATTCTTGGGAACGTTTTCCATGACACCTCTTACCACACATTGATCTCCCTGAACCACAAAGGTCTTTCCTACTACATCAATTTCTCCAAATAGCTTTAGTGCCATTTCTTCAGAAACCACGGCATCCAATGGGTCCTTGATTACACTGGCGGGATCTCCATAGATGAGCTTAAAATCGAAAACCTCAAAGAAGGTGCTATCCACTCCCGCCATTCTCTCCACCATGATGTTTTTATCCTCAAGCTCAACCAGCTGTCGGCCCCAGCCCCAAAATCTAGTATACTTCTCTATTTCGGGAAATTCGTCGGTCATCGTTGGCCCCATTCCCGACATGGATAGCGCTACATTCTGCGTATTTGTACCGGGAAAACTTTGGACTTCACAAAGCCTGTAAATGTTGTTTTCATGGAAGGCGTCAAATGACCTTTCATCCTTCACAAAAAGGAATATGACTAAACAAGCAGCCATTCCGATAGATAGACTGAAGACGTTAATGGCAGAAAATGCCTTATACTTCATTAGGTTTCTGACCGTGGATTTTAGATAGTTTCTTAACATTGAGTAATTAATTAGTCCGTTTTTTATTTCTATGTTTTTGACAATACCTGGCCGAAAAAGCAAGATGACATCCAGGTAGTATTTGAGTTTTGCAAAGTATTTTCCGTCAGAGACCCGTTGAGCAAATAGTTCCGATAAGTCCCCTTCTACATC
>CAYYNA010000063.1:2314-15679 GCA_964472815.1 uncultured Roseivirgaceae bacterium | reverse complement strand
AAACACATTATTGGACTAACTTGAGATTTAGGATAAAATGCTTTTATCCACATCACAACAATCACATTAATCCAAAAATGAAAACCAAACCTCAGATTCTCGCAGCTGTCCTTTTATTGTTGGCCACCTTAAGTATCCATGCGCAGGAAACGCGTCTCATTCGCCAACCCTCCATAAGTTCTTCCAACATTGTTTTTACCTACGGAAGCGACATTTGGATCAGTGATCTTGATGGCAAAAATGTCAAACGAATCACAAGCACACCCGCTATCGAAAGAAGCCCGATGCTGTCACCAGACGGCCAAACCATCGCTTTTACTTCCAATCGCTCGGGAGCAAATGCGGTCTACACTGTTTCAGTCGAAGGAGGTACACCCAAGCGATTAACTTGGCACCCTTCTGGAGCTACCGTCGCTGGCTGGACACCTGATGGCAAGCAAATCCTCTACGCCTCCGGAAGAGACTATGCCCCCAAACCATCCAACCGATTGTGGACCATTTCGAAAGAGGGTGGTGTACCCACCATGGTATCGGAGCAAAGAGGCGCGAAGGGAAGCTTTTCGCCAGATGCTTCCAAGGTTGTGATTGACGTAATCTCCCGATGGGAAACGGAGTTCAGAAATTACCGAGGTGGGCAAAATACACCGCTGGTGATTCTGAACCTAGCAGATCAAACCGAGACGCTGATTCCCAATGAGAGCACAATCGATATCCAGCCTTTGTGGCTTGGTGATAAGATTTATTTCCTATCAGATCGAGAGAGCGGGATCTCTAACGTCTGGTCGTACGCTACTGCAGACGGCTCGCTAAGTCGATTGACCAGCTTCGAAGGCTCTGATGTCAAGTGGCTATCTGGAAAAGATGATCAGCTCATCTTGGAGCGGGAAGGCCGCATACACTTGTTTGACCTGAACAGCAATGAAATCACCACGCTCAGCATCAATGTCATTGGTGATTTTCCTTGGGCCGATGAAAAGTGGGAGAATGTTACCGGAGATGTTCAGCACGTCTCGCTTTCCGCGAAAGGCAAGCGTATTATCATGGAGGCGAGAGGTGAAGTTTTTACGGTTCCGGCAGAATACGGAGATACGAGAAACATCACTAATTCGCCTTTGACGGGGGATCGCAAACCGATCTGGTCACCGCTGGGCGATCAAGTAGCATGGTTTTCTGACGAAGGGCACAGCAATTACGTACTTAAAAGAGCGTCGCAAAATGGCATGGAGACATTCCCGGATATTTCCATTGGGGAATCCAAATATGCCTGGGAGCCGACATGGTCTTCTGACGGTCAGTACATCGCATTCATAGATGACGATCTGCGCGTGAGAGTAGTAGATCTTGCAGCGGGTACAATAAAAACCGTAGGTACAGGTGGAATCAACATCGAGCGTGGAAATATGGGACTGAGCTGGTCACCAGACGCCAAATGGCTAGCTTACTCAAAATCCGGTGACAACAATTTCAAAAGAATCATGATCTGGTCAGTGGAAACAAATCAGACGCAGGCATTGACCAACTCCTTCGCATTTGCCATTTCTCCTACTTGGGACTTTGACGGTAAGCACCTCTACTTCCTCGCTAGCACCAATGTGGCGCTAAGGTCAGGTTGGACCAATACCAGCTCAATGAATGCGAGACCCGAATACGCGGCATACGTTGTAAACTTGACCACTTCTGAACCCTCGCCTTTCAAGCTGCGCAGTGATGAAGAAGAGCTGAAGCCGGCAGAAGCTCCCGAGGCAGACAAAAAGCCAAAGAACGACAAAAAGAAAAAGGAAGATGGAGGAGAGAAAAAAGCGCTGGAAGTAAAAATTGATTTCAACAACATCGAAAGGCGAATTATCCCACTACCGGTTCCAACGAGGAATTACGCGTACTTGAGAAGCGGACCAGCGGGTTCAGTTTTTATCGCGGAAAGAATCCCTAATCAAAGAGGGTTGACCGTCCACAAGTTCAAACTGGAAGATCGCGAGCCCAAAGAATTCTTGAGCGGTGTGAATCGAATGGTTATCTCTTCCGACGGAGAAAAAGTGCTGGCGGAGGTAAAGGGCAGCTGGAACATCTCCAGCACAAAAGGTGGCAAAGCTGACCCAAAACCTGTAAAGGTGAAATTGGATCTTAAGCTGAGCAGAGCTTCCGAGTGGAAACAAATGTTTGAAGAGGCCTGGAGGTACGAAAAAGACTACTTCTACGATCCCGGCTTGCACGGAAGGGACTGGGATGATGTTTACGAAAGGTATGCACCGCTGATTCCTTATGTAAAGCACCGTGAAGATCTGAGGTACGTACTGGACCAAATGAACGGTGAACTTTCGGTCGGTCACAGCTTCGTCTTTGGAGGTGACTATCCGGATGTGGAGCAAAATAAGGTAGGACTATTAGGGGCCGACTTTTCAGCCGATAACGGCAGGTGGAGAATTGATCGGATTTACACTACAGAAAACTGGAACCCTAACCTGACCAGCCCACTGGATGAACCCGGATTGAAAGTTGCCGAAGGAAACTACCTGGTCGGTATCAACGGACGTGAGCTGACTGCAAACGACAACCTTTTTGAACGGTTGGATGGAACCTTAGATAAGCAAACCGTACTCCACATTAACAGTCAGGCGGCTTTTGCAAATGCCTGGACGATTGTGGTTAAGCCTATCAGAAGTGAGGTAAACCTTCGTCAGAGAGCATGGGTGGAGGATAACCGAAAATTGGTGGATCAACTGTCGGACGGAAAGCTTGCCTACGTCTGGGTTCCGAATACCTCCTCGCAGGGACTAGTTTCGTTCAATCGGTACTTCTTTGCGCAGCAAGACAAATTGGGCGCTGTAATTGATGAGCGATACAATGGCGGTGGACTGCTAGACGACTACATGGTGGACCTGATGACACGAAAGGTCCGAGCGGCTTACACCAACGAAGTGCCCAGCAAAAAGCATCGCGTGATGCCAGCAGGGATTCTGGGACCAAAGGCATTGCTTATTAACGAAATGTCTGGTTCCGGAGGAGACTTCTTCCCTTGGGTATTTAGACAGCAAAACGCTGGCCCATTGATTGGGACTACCACCTGGGGAGGATTGGTAAAAAGTTCGGTACACTATCAGCTGGTAGATGGAGGCGCTCTCACTTCTCCTGACAATGCCATTTTTGATCCGAACAAAAACGAATGGATCGCAGAAAATACAGGTGTAGCGCCAGATATTGAAGTTCGGATGGACGCAAAATCACTCAAGGATGGAAAAGATCCTCAGATAGAGCGAGTAGTAGAAGAACTGATGAAGCAAATCGATGAAGACTTGCTGAAAATTGAGCGTCCAGCGTTCTCAGAACCTGCCAAGAATAAGTACTAGCGCACGTGAGGACATTCTCATTATTATTAGTAGCGGTGCTACTTGGTTCCTGTCAAACGCAAAATGAGCAACAGTCAGCGGCACCTAAAAATGCGTTGACAAAATTGCAAGTGAGTCTTGACTCCCTGTTTAATGCTGAAATCAAAACGGACGAACCCGGTGCGGCGCTCATGGTATCTTTTGAGAATGAACTTGTTGTAGCGAAGGGATATGGCTTGCGTGATGTTGAAAATCAGCTGCCCATTACACCCAGTACCAATCTCAGGATGGCCTCTGTTTCCAAGCAGTTCACAGCATTGTCTATTATGCGATTGATTGATGATGGCAAGTTATCGCTAAGCGACTCGGTTAATCGGTTGTTTCCCTCTGAGACGTTCAAGCATGTAACGGTAGAACAGCTGATTAATCATACCTCAGGAAGAGCAGATGCGGAGAATGCATTTTTTGAAGAATGGGACCGCTCGAAAACTCCTACCAATAAAGACATCCTGGACTGGTACCTCGCAGAAGATCGATCCATTGACAGACCGGGTGAAAAGTACATCTATAACAACGGGATTTATGAATTCATCCCAATGATTGTTGAGAAATTGAGCGGAGAAGGATTTGCTCAGTTTGCCAAGCAAGAGATCTTTGATAAAGCAGGGATGGACAGAACCAACTTCTTTAGTTTGGCCAACCCCATCGAGATTGAAGAAAGGGCCTACTGCTACCAAAGAGATGACAAAGGTGAATGGCAAAAAGTGGACGGTCATTTCTTAAACGGGCTCGTTGGAGCCGGCGGACTGTATACAAGCGTCAACGACTACTTTGCGTACGACCAGGCACTCCGAAACAAAGCGCTTTTCACAGCAGAAACACATGATTTGATTTTCAAACCTAGTTCGAGCTACATAGATGAAGGTGTTGAACGCTATTACGCCATGGGCTGGGGAGTGACCGATACCACTGCTAGACACACCGGCGGCTGGTTTGGTACAAATACCTTAACCAAACGATACCTCAAGAAACCGCTCAGCTATGCGATTTTCATGAATAGAAATACGCTCTTTAGTAGCGGGCTAGCGCAAAAGACGGACTCAATTATTACTGTCTTCCTCGCTTCGGTTGAATAGTGATCTTAGCTGTCTTCTTTGGGTCTTGTCACCTGTCATACTTTTAAGCAATGTATTTAGTGGCGGCTTATTAAGCTTTTGAACAGAACTGAACCGGAATGAATCAGCTTTTTGCGTTGTAAACTCGTATCTATGAATAGATTACTGTGGCTAATCAAGAACTAAAACCTACTGCACTATGAAAAACCTTTTTCTGATTATCTCTATTCTTTTCTCTCAGTTGATTTCTGCTCAAGAAGCCCCGTATGGGTACAATGATGCAGCGGGTAATTACTTTGAAGTCAGCGAAAACACGAAGCTCTATTACGAGATCTATGGAGAAGGAGAACCATTGCTTATGCTGCATGGTGGTGTATTTGGCTACATCAGTGAGTTTGAATACCTCATTCCCAAACTTGCTGAAAAATACCAGGTCATCTGCCTTGCTACCAGAGGGCACGTAAAATCTGATGTAGGAAATGAACCTTACACCTACGAGCAAAGAGCAAATGATGCGTATAAATTGATCAAGGAATTGGATCTGGAAAACGTAACGGTCATCGGATTTAGTGACGGTGGGTACGCTACATATAAACTTGCGGCGATGTATCCAGAAGTAGTGAAGAAAATTGTTGTGATGGGTGCTGGAGATGATCCGGAAAAGGATCTGGAAGAGAAAAGCAATTATTCTGCAGAGGTATTAATGAAGGAGCTCGGAGATTTCTTCCAGAAGAAAGTAGATAATATGCCAGAACCCGATCGCTGGGATGAAAGTCTTCAGATGCTGAATGATCTTTACAATACCAGTGTCGTGAGTAGCGAAACCTTTTCCAAAATAAAATGCCCCGCCCTGATTATGAGTGGAGATGGAGATGAGTATTCGAGCCCCGAAGATTGTCTGCGAGCCCATCGTTACCTAGCTGACTCTCGGCTCTCCATTATCCCGGATTGTGGGCATGTGATACTTTATTGCAATTTCCCGGCGGTTTGGGAATCCATAAAGCCATTTCTGGAATTCGAGTAGGGCTACAAAAACCTAGTCTAGCTATTTGCTGGGTACATGCAGCTGATCCAAGCCCCAGTCGCTCATCGCATCGATCACAGGAAAAAGTGTTTCCCCATATGGAGTGAAAAAGTACTCCACTTTGGGAGGAATCACCGGATAGACCTTGCGCTCTAAGATCCCATCAGCTTCCAGCTCTCGCAGTTGCTTAGTTAGCATTTGCTTAGTGATCCCCTCTATCCCTCTCTCCATGACACCAAATCGATTAGCGCCTTTTCGAATTAAATATATCAGGATGGGCTTCCACTTCCCTCCTATTTTGCTCATACAGTAAGTGACCGGACAATCTGAATGTTCAATTTTCTTCATCAAAACGCTTTTATAACTATTTGATAATCAACATAAGTCACTTTTTGATGACTATATCATATTTATATGACTACTTGACTATTTCATACAAGGTTAGAATTTTTGACTGAAAAATCAAGAATGAAATTCAATTATTCGATACAGGTGGTCCTTATGCTGATCGCCCTAAATGCATGTAACATGGAAAACAAAAAGACAACTAGAGAACGAGCAATTCAAAACATCCAGGAGCCGAAGACTTTAGCTGAAGTTCAGGAATACGCCATTGGCGAATGGAAAAGTTTATCTGTAGAGCTGAGGCCGACAGAAGATAGAACGGGAAGTGGCGTCATCCAGCCAACTTATCTGAGAAGGCATTTTAAATATCTGAGTAAGGACAAATTCATCGGGACAATCACCATGTATGCAGACAACTACGGTGAAATTCCTCTCCTGGAATTTGAGTTTAAAGGAGACCTCAACTGGGGTGATCAGCATCCAATCGCAGAGGGTGCCTGGAGCATTGATTATGTATTAAATGAAGGTTTTGCTGTTACCCCACTGAATGATCAGGCTGCCGCCATGCTTAATGCGGCACTTCCTGAAGGGATGAGTCCATTTGAGGCCAATGCTAAAAAAGACATCCTTGGGAAGGCCTTCCCTATGTTCCACATTGCGGAAGATCAGGTAGTCTCAGACTATGATCTCATCTACTTCAAAAATGGATTGCTCTTCATGGGCGCCAAGCATGTGGACGGCACCCCTTTTGACAAAGTGGAAAACCGGCCTCATCAATTGCAAATCCCGCTAGAAAGGATATGAAAACTCGTAGCGAAGAAAATATTCAAATTCCCACCTGGTGGTTCATCTTACCAGCTTACCTCACGCTTTGGACGGTCGGTTTTAGTCTTTACAATTACTTGGATGGAAATGGGATGATGCAAAATTTTGGCATTGATACGGGTGGTGCCAGTGACTTCATCATGTTGAATTCTGCAGGAAGATACCTAGCCATTGCATTAGGTATGATCCTAGGGATCTGGGTCTTTCGAACTTATCATTCCATCTTGCTGTCGCTATTAATAAGGTTAGCAATGGATATTATGGACCTTCTCGTAGGAATCAGAACCTCTGTCATTGAGGATTACTCAGGGATCATGCAGTCCTTTCTCATGTTTCTACTTCCGGGGCTGATCAGCATTGGTTTCTTGGTCAAGTTTAGAAGAAGCAATAATTAGCAAGGCAAAGGAATAAATGAAAAGGAGGTGGTATTCTGCACCTCCTTTTTCATTTGCTAACGTTCAAATCCGAATACTCTCGGTGCAAAAGTCGCATCAAGCCCCATCCCCAACGCTGCTTGCTTTAGCTCTTCTGGTACTTCCCCACAAAACAGAAATGGACCAGGGATGGCAACTTCTAGCAGGTTAGGGAAGTGTCCTGCTGCAGTAGTCCCAAGGTGTAACCCTAGCGCAGCACCATCCTTGAAGAGGTCATATACTACCAACGTACTGGAACTATCCTCAAAATAGCATGCCACTTTGAGCGCATTTGGTTCATTTTCTTGCATTTGCTGCTCCACATCTTTGTAGATTCCTTTCAATTCATCCGCTTTTCCTTCTTTAGCTGTCCATTTGTAGACCACCATAATTTCTTGATTGTTCATATCAGTTTTTGTTTTTGTTTAAAAGATTATGATACAAATCTGTGTCTTAAAAACACCTTTAAAAGGGGTATTTTACGACATATTGAAGGGTTGATTCTGACATAAGTTCTTTTTACGTTTGCTTCATGAAGCATCTAAGCATATTGGTTCCCAAGGGTTTAGCAATCCTTGACACGATCATAGGATCCCTGAATCTCTTTCAAATGGCTAACAGCCACTACAAAAGGAAAGGCTATGCTAAAGATGATTTATTCCAAATTGACCTTGTAGGTATTTCTAAGGAACCACATCATTTCAATCAATTCTTCCGTGTGGATCCCACGAAGACCATTGATGAGGTTCCCAAAACCGATTTGATCATTGTGCCAGGGCTGGTAGGTAACTTGGAAGAACAGATCAAAATCAATTACCCTTTCGTGGATTGGATCCGAAACCAGCGGGTTCAGCAAAATACGGAGCTGGCCAGCCTTTGCAGAGGTGCATTTTTGCTGGCAGAAACAGGTTTGATGCGAGGGAAATCATGTGCTACGCATTGGGTCACTCACGACAAGTTCAGAGAGCTTTACCCAGACGTTACACTTTCGCCGGAAAAGATCATCAACGAAGACAATGGCATTTATTCCAGCGGGGGTGCCTATTCCTTTCTTAACCTACTTCTGTATTTAATTGAGAAATATTACGGTAGGGAAACTGCGATCTGGTGTTCCAAGATGTCCGAAATAGAATTTGACCGGGTAGACCAAAACCAATTCGTCATTTTCAACGGACAGAAGGAGCATCATGATGAAGAAATCAAGGAAGCTCAAGAGTACATTGAAAAGCATTACGCTGAGAAAATCAGTGTCGAACTGCTGGCTGAGAAAGCCTCAACTAGCTCCAGGAACTTTGTGAGAAGATTTAAGAAGGCGACTAACAATACCCCAATTGAATACATCCAAAGAGTGCGTATAGAAGCTGCAAAAAAGAACTTGGAATCTACCACAATGAATGTCCTTCAGACCATGATCGCGGCAGGTTATAACGACGACAAAACTTTCAGGACACTTTTCAAACGATATGCAGGACTTACCCCACTGGAATATCGAAACAAATACAATCGGGAAATGGCTAGTGCCTAGCATGGCTCAGCATTTTCAAACCATTTAAGCAGTAGCAAATCGCTGGCAATCAACTTCATCCCAGGAATTCAGCACTTGGGCGAATACCTATCCAAAAATGGTAACTTCTAACAGTTACCATCGATTATTGTTAATAACTAACCGCGAGCTAATTCATCTTTCAAATGATAAAAAAGGAAAAAAATATGGAGTAATACAGCAGGAGAAATAAAACCAGCCAACATGAAATTAGGAATCCTATTTACAGATTACAAAATAAGATCAGCGAGAGTCTATCGTCTGACCATTTTGACCTTCAGCGTGTTCCTGCTGGCCATGTTACTTGCTGAAATCTTCATTGACCTGCGTTCTACCAACCTCCAGCTACTCATTCCTTTTACGCTAGCGGTCGCCATACTAACTGGTCTCTCCTTCTTCTATCCTGATTCAAGAGCGATTCGATTTTTCTTAATTCTGATCACTTTTCTTATGATGGAGATTCATTTTATTGTTGAGCCTACATCATATCACGCTATTGTATGGTGGTTTCCATTTGTACCTATGATCGCCTTAATCATCTCGGGCACTAAAGCCTCTATTGGATGGACCATTGTGGTGATGCTAACCTTCATCTCCGACTCCATCTATTTGCAGGGTTTTGTTGGCGATAGTTACGGAGTAGAAGTATTCAGGAAGCCGTATCTCGCTTCTTCCTTGATCTTCACCATGTGTATAATGGCAAACTCCCTAATCCTATACTACTTACTTGGAAAGGCCTACTCGAAAGTATCTATCAAAAACACTCACCTGGAAAAGATCAAAAAAAGAGTAGTCTATAAAAGGAACCTACTTGGTAGGTACGTGAGGCAGTTTATCAGTTTTTCAAAGGATAATGCCAATTTCAATAAAGGTCAGGCCCACCTATTTCATACCATTTGCCAAACCACGTTCGAGACTTTAAAGGTGAACAGAGTCAGCATCTGGATTTTGGAAGACAATCAAAATAGCCTGGTGAGAAAGTATTTGTATGAAGACCATGAGGGCACAGATGAAATCGTTGAATTGAAAATAGACGACTACCCTCAATACTTCAAGGCACTAAAAACAAAACCCTTCATCATGGCCACTGATGCCAAGACGCATGAAGACACGAAAGAGTTTGCCGATAGTTACTTAGCTCCACTGGATATCTACTCGATGCTCGATTGTCCCATCTTGATTGATCGTGAGACGATCGGTGTGATTTGCTGTGAGAATAAGGGTTCCGTCAAATCTTGGAACATTGAAGACACCTTGTTCATTCAAGCATTTGCTGACTTCATCTCCATGAGCTACAAAAACCTTCAAATCAAAGATCTGGTAGAAACGCTCAAACAGCGAAATGCCGCCTTGAAGGACCGTAATAGGGAAACAGAAATCTTGAATGCAGCCTTAGACGAAAGAGTGCAAGAGAGTACTTATGAGCTAAATGAGAAAAGTGCTCAAATCACTGAGTTTTCTTTCATCAACTCACATTTGATGAGAGCTCCCTTGACTAGGATCATGGGTTTATCGGAAGCACTTGCTGGAAAAGTGAAACTTCCGGAAGACAAACTCCTGCTTGAGGCACTGACTGACTCCAGCAAGGAACTTGATTTGATCCTTCGAAAGATCAATGACGTACTTTTTGAAGGCAAGGGCTTGACTAGAAAAGATCTTAGCAATATCGAAGATGACTTAAGATCCAAAGGATACGGTTGATTTTAAAGTCAAGACCTTTTAGTCAGGTTCGGATTATTACCTAATTTGGACGGATAGTAGATCATTCAAATCATCAAAATCATTCTCCATGCGATTTATTATTCAAGTCCTTTCATTTGTTGTCGTACTAGTCAGCTGCACATCCACTGCCGAAAAATCTAATGAAGAGTCAGAGACTACCAATTCGCTGGAAAAGCGTCAAGCAGGTCTTCAAGTGGTGGGGGTGTTCGAGACCCGTCCTGGAAATGTTGCCGTGGGAAGTGATGGAAGAGTATTTGCGACGATGCACCCGTTAGGTAGTTCACAAATACAATTGGTAGAGGTGGTCTCGAAAAACGAAGCTGTCCCGTTTCCAAGCAGCGAGTATCAAAAGAATGGAGCGGAGGCTTCTGATGAAATGCTCGATACACCGCTCGGAATTCGTGTTGACAAAAACAACAACCTTTGGATCATAGATATGGGTCAGAACCTTGGTAAAACACGTCTGATCGGATTTAGCATCGACACCAGGAAAGAAATCTACCGGCTTGAATTTCCAGAGGAAATGGCACCAGCCGGAAGCTTTGTTCAAGATTTAGCAGTGGACGAAGCAAACGGATGGGTCTACTTAGCAGACATTAGCAATCCAGGAATCCTGGCAGTCAATACCATTGATAATTCCATCAGAAGGTTTGCTGACTCCAGACTGGAAGCGGAGGATATTGACATGATCATTGATGAAAAGGTGGTAGAGTTTGGTGGCGCTCCAGCCAGAGTAGCAGTGAATCCCATCACCTTGAGCGACGATCGAAATACACTCTTTTTTGGAGCCATGAATGGCACAAGTTGGTATCAAATTCCAGCCACACTTTTCCGGGAAAATGCCAGCGATGATGAATTATCTGCTGCAATCGAGGTGGCAGGGCCTAAACCTATCTCTGATGGAGTGGCCACTGATGGAAATGGGAATCACTATTTTACCAACCTACCTGATGGTGGTATAGATGTTTTAAGTGCTTCAGGTGAATTCAGCGCCGTGATTCGGGACGAAGCAATAAGCTGGGCTGATAATGTAGCAGTGGATAATAATGGATGGTTATACATTACGGTCAACCAATTGCATAAGGCTCCAGCCTTCACAGGTACAGAAGACTTAGGCAGTCCACCCTACTACATCTATAAATTAAAACTTTAGCTAATGGATTTCGATAGTCTCTTTCAGTTTGCCAATAATCTGGCATTCATTAGCTGGATTGTCCTGATCATCTTCCAGCGTCAAGGTTGGATCAAACCACTAATCATAGGAACAAGTGTAGCATTGCTTGCCGCTACCTATTCCTACTTACTGATCACAACTTTTGATCCTGCAGCTTTTGAGAATTTTGGATCATTGGCCGGGATCATGGAGCTTTTCCAAAATAAGGAAGCGGTACTAGCAGGGTGGATTCACTATCTCGCATTTGACCTCATGGTCGGTTTGTACATTGTATCTGATGCGGAGAAGCATGGCATCAATCGCTGGATCATTGTGCCAAGCCTGCTTTTCACATTTATGATGGGACCGCTGGGGCTTCTCAGCTATTTGATTCTGCGCATCATAGTAAAGAGATCATACTTCAAGTATTGAATGCGTTTGGCAAAGCAATCAGTCAAGAACCCGTTCTCAACTAAAAGTTTGAACAAGAGGCTTTTTGTCTTCTAAACTACCAGATGCGTCGTAAGATGGATTGAGGTACCTGTAATAGAGCCAACAATTCACTAATTTTTCAGTTGTAAACATCACTAACTCTACTTTGGATGAATTGGAAAGCCACCATACCTCCAACAATAATTCTGCTCGGTTTTCTTTCTGTGATCTATATCATCTGGATTGAAGAATTCCAGTATTATCAAACCATTTCCGATTCTTCTGTTCTTCCGGTAAATGAGAAACTGAATCTGGATTTTCTTGAAGCGAACAATTCGCCCGCTTACCTCCACTTCTTTTCCGAAGACTGCAGAAACTCAAGAATTAACATTCATCACATCGATCGAATTATCGAAAAGAACAAAGGGAACGTAGATTTCTACATCATCAACGTGAGTAACCTTAGTAGCGAAGTTCTGAGAAAAAAATACGATGTACCTGCTTTCGTGAAGATCATTCATGACCCATCTGCTCAAGTGGCAGCACAGTTAAATGTAGTTAGCTCACCTTATGCATTGGTGATAAGCCAAGATCAAACGCTATTCTTTGGAGGCAACTACAACAACAAAAATGGTCTTTGTGGAGCAAACGAAATCAACCGATCATCACCAGCAATTGCGCTGGACTTTTTACTAAAGAATAACAACCCTCCTCTCTTCCCCAATCATCAACTCAGTTTTTCGGGATGTAGCATAAACCAGTCGTAACAATGGAAAATAACAATCAAGAAGGCATGTACTTAGAGTACGCTAAATCAGACCGAATAGTCACAATGATGATCACCGGGTTGTGGATATTCGGGATACTCATTTCTCTACACTATGATACATGGCTGCTCGGGGCAGGCATGGGAACCATTCTTGCCGTTATCTATTATGTAACCGCTAAATTCTATACCACTAAACTAATTACTCGACTTATTGCAGCGTCAGTAATGGCTTTCTACATGGTGCAGTACCTTGCTCAGCTGCAAGGACTTTATGAGATGCATTTTTGGTTTTTCATTATGCCAATCTTCTTGATTATTTATCAAGATTGGAGAGTATATATACCCTTTGCATTAATCATAGTAGTACACCATGTTTCCATTTTTATTCTAGTAAGGCAAGGGCAAGACCAATATTTACCATATTTCATTAACATGGATGTGCTTACCAACATGACTTTCTTCTATCATATGGGTCTGGCTGTCTTAGGAGTCTTATCTGCTGGATTGGTTTCTTTTAAGCTTAGAAATGAAAGCCTAAAGCGACTAACAAGCAATAATCAATTGGAAGCGCAATTGATCGAGATGCAAAACATGGCTCTGAATGTGCAGGAAGTAACATCCAAAATAACCAACAATAGTGATCGAGACGAAAATCAATCAATTAGTGAAGCACTTACCTCGCTGAGTGCAGACTTTAATGA
>CAYYNA010000063.1:0-2214 GCA_964472815.1 uncultured Roseivirgaceae bacterium | reverse complement strand
TTCAATAATATGAATGATGCGCTTGCTAACGTAAGGAATCTGCTTCTTCAAATTTCAAATGGTATCGAGCAAATAGATGATGCCACGTCAAATATGCTAATCTCTAGCAATGAGATGGATGTTAGCACAAACGAAATTGCAGGCGCGATATCCACGATGAGCGCTGGCGCGCATGACCAGTTGCGAGAGATAGAGAAGACATCTAAGGTGATTGAAAATGTTCTGGAGAATTCAAAAATGATGCAGGCAGATGCAGAAAAGATCAATACAGCTGCGAAAGAAGGGTATGACATTAGCGAGAAAGGCAAAAAGACTGTGGAAGCAGTCGTTAGCAATATTGAGCTTGTCAATGAGTATTCAAACAAAACATTTGATTCAATCAAGGTACTTTCTGAGCGATCGTCAGAAATACAAAAGATCTTAAGTGTCATTACAGAAATCGCTTCTCAAACCAACCTCTTAGCACTAAATGCCGCAATTGAGGCTGCACAAGCAGGAGAAAATGGAAGGGGATTTGCCGTGGTTGCAGATGAAATCAAAAAACTTGCTGAGGACTCACGCAAATCTGTAAGTGAAATTGAGAACATCGTCCGCGACGTTCAGACCGATACGGAAACCTCTTCAAAAATGATTTCAGAAATGAAGGATATTGTTTCGCAAGGTGTCGCCTCTACAAAAGATACGCATGAGATGTTCAACGTTATTTCTGCGGGTACCAAGAACACACTTAGTATATCTCAGAGCGTGCTAGAAGTAACAAACTCGCAAAACGAGCGAATCAATGAAGTATTCAACTCAATTGAATCTGTCGTGATGATTTCTGAGCAAGCAGCCACCAGTACGGAAGAGGTAGCCAGCTCAGCAAGTCAGCTTTCAAGCGGTATGAAAAGCTTTAATGACAGCTCGAGCCAGCTCAATGCCATGGGTAAAAAGCTTAAGTCCTCAATGGACTCATTTAAGCTTAAGTAGCTTTTGCACGAATCTAAGCGGACTATCCTAGTAAGTTAAAATTTCTTAATTGCTTCGTCCCGCATCTTAAAATCAAGACTTTTGGGATGTGAGGTGTCTATTTATTTCTTTCTTCATTGCTCTTGGGCAGTTTTCCTATTCTCAAAATACGGATCTTAAAGGTTTTGTGAAGGATAGTTTAACAAATAAGCCGCTACACGGTGCGCATATTCAGAACATTACTGCAGACAAGTTAGTGACCTCAGCTCCGAATGGCTTCTTCGAAATGCCTGTCCAAATTGGTGACTCCCTGGTGGTAACTTATATAGGTTTTGAACCTTATCCAATCGTCATCACGCAGGAGCTGAACGAAACGCTTAGTGTTAATTTAAGACCTTCTAGTTTCGAATTGATGGACATAGTAGTAACTCCTTTTCCTGAATATGAAAGATTTAAGGAGATGATCTTGGAGGTCGACCCGCCAGATTCCTCGATTTCCTTTTCCCTGCCAAAAGTCGGAAAGTTTGCTTTTTACGATCCAAGAACCGCTCCTTTAGATGTAGATCCTTTGGCTCCTAGTGTGAGAATTGCTTTTGACCTGGAGCCTCTCACTAAGAGAGGAAGAGAGAAAAAGAAATTGAAAAAGATCTTGGAGAAAGAGCGAAAATGGAAGATTGCCCTGCAGAAGTTCAATCGAGACTGGGTTGGTGAATTGACCCGTTTGGAAGGCAATGAACTTACCAGCTTCATCGCTTTTTGCGACTTCTCTGTTGACTACATTATTGAAACACCATTGATAGAACTGCAAGACGAGATTTTGGCTTTGTTAAAATCCTTCCAGAAAAAAGACTCTAAGGAAGAACCTGATAGATATGCTCCTGGAGCTTACATTCAGAAAGCTTCACTAATTCCAGCATAAATAGCTACCTGCCCTCCCCTGGCGATTCCCAGATCTACGCGTAAGTTGAGCTTATCCTCAGGTATTGCAGCAAACCTTCCACCTATGCCTCCTACATATTTGAACTCGGAAAGTTGGAAACCATCTAAATCAGAAGCCACATCTCCAGCACCAGCAAAAACGGTCATTCCTAAACGCCAAAATAATGGTCTTCTGTACTCGGCCTGAGCATACACCATCTGTCGATCCCTATAGAGACTTGCGTTTGATATTCCACGCAATCGGGCATCACCCCCTAGCTGCGGTAGTTTGTAGAATGGAGCCTCATCCCCACCCGTGAAGCTTCCAAGCAATTGAAAAGCGAGGAT
>CAYYNA010000062.1:8951-15702 GCA_964472815.1 uncultured Roseivirgaceae bacterium | reverse complement strand
CCTCATTCATCAGCTAACGAATCAATTGGATTTGCGAGGGTTGCCTTAATGGCTTGGGAACTGATGGTAATTGCAGTCACCAGTAGACTACCTATACCGGCCATGATAAAAACCTCTATGGGGACAGCAATGCGATAGGCAAAGCCTTGCAGCCATACTTCCATGGAATAAAATGCCACAGGAATAGCAAAGAGAAAGGACATAACGATGATCTTCACAAAGTCCTTTGAGAGCAATACCAAGATATTGGTCACACTTGCACCAATCACCTTTCTTATGCCGATTTCCTTAGACCGCAGTGCAATGGAATATGTCGAGAGTGCCAGTAAGCCAATTCCTGCAATCAGGATGCTAAGGCCTGAGAAAAGTGAAAAAATCGTCGCAAGATTTCGATCACCTTTATAGTTCATGTCCATCGTGTCATCTAAAAAGCTGTAAGCAAATCCACGGCTAGGAACCATTTCTTTCCACTTATCTTCCAACAAGCTGATGGTTTGGCTGATGTTGTGACCACTCATTTTCACAAGAATGTAGGACATTCGCCCACCTACTGTTTCATTACTTTGCATGATTAGCGGTTCGACGCTATTTCTTAATGACTGATAGTTGAAGTCTTTGACAACTCCTTTTATCTTGAACTCTGTCTTTTCTAAAGATCCTTCATCATGCGTGAGCATGTTGATACTTTTCCCCACTGGATCTTTTATGCCAAAGGCATCAACAGCAGCTTCGTTTAGCACCACAGCGCGCGCATCATCGAATACACTGGAGAAAAAGGCACCTTCAATCAGTTCAAATTCCATCACCTCAGCCACTTGATCACCTATTGGAACTCGTCTCATGGAATGAACGACGGAAGAGTTTCCTACCGTGTACTCGTCAGACCATGTGCCTTTAAACCCGGGTACCCAGAGCGTGCCTGCTGTTCCTTTTACCCCCGGAATAGCTTTTGCCTCCTCTAAAAATGGACGGGTAAAATTTGCATCCATATGGAACGTGCCTTCAATGACTAGCACTTGATCCTTTTCAAAACCCAGGTCTTTGTTTTCCAGAAAACTAATTTGTTTTTGGAATACCAGCATGCTAATCATCAAGACGATAGATATCCAGAATTGAAATCCAATCAATCCGCTCTTCAACCAGCTACCTTTCTTGGTCATGGATAATTTGCCTTTTAATGCGGCGATCGGATTAAATGAAGAAAGCACAAAGGCTGGATATAACCCAGCCAGAACTGCTATGAATATGGTTAAACCGATGGTGAAGACTACTGTACTTGCTGCTACCGGAAATTGGATAGCGGAATCAAACAGGTCGTTAAAAAGAGGGATCGTCAAGATTGTTAAGCCTACAGCAAACAATACCCCTATGAGACTAATAATGAACGATTCAGATAGAAATTGAAAGACTAATTGGCGCCTCACTGAACCCATCACTTTTCTTACACCGACTTCTTTCATTCGCTCAGTAGATCTTGCCGTGGAAAGGTTCATGAAATTGATGCAAGCGATGCAAAAAATCAGTAGAACCACAGCTACTAATACTTTCAGGACCGTCGGGTTGCCTCCAGCTTTCATGCCACCATTTATCTCCGTATCCAGATGAACGCTAGTGAGTGGTCTTAAAGAATAGTTGTATCCATTACCTGCTTGTTTGTATTCCTCCCAGGACACCTTATTAACCCGCTCGATCTCTCCAGCCAGGTAAGTATCCACCATTTTGGGAAACTTGCGTTCCAATTGAAAGGGATCTGCCTGAGGGCCTAATTTAAAGTAGCATTTTGCATATCGAAGGTTGAAGTCCTTCTGACTAAACCAGCTAACCGTGGTTGAGGAAACTATGTAGGAGAATTTGAAGTGGGAGTTAACCGGAGGGTCTTGACATACTCCAGTAATTACTGAGGTTCTTCTTCCAATCGAAATTGGCTTTCCCAACGGGTTCTCGTCCCCAAAGAAGCGCTTGGCCGTACTTTCACTAAGAACAACACTGTTTGGACTTTTCAGTGCGGAAAATCGATCCCCGCTGAGCATTTCAAAGCTAAAAACTTTGAAAAAGTTGCTATCGGCTAACAGTACATTGCTTTCGAGAAAAGTCTTCGCCTCACCGAAATCATTTTTAATTGCAACATTTTGATTCGAAAAAGGTCCGGCCACTGCGGTTGCACTTTCAACTTCAGGATAATCGTTTAAAACAGTCCTCACAAAGGAATAGGGTACATTGCCGCTTACTTCAACACCTTCAGGAGATATGCGCTCCTCTGCCATCAAAAAGATCTGATCCGAATCCTGAAAAAATTCATCATAAGAGTACTCATGCTTTACGAATAGTACAATGAGTAGGCAGCTGGTAAGCCCTAGTGAAAGCCCCAGTGAATTAATGATTGTGAAACCTCTACGTTTCAAGAGACTTCTGACAGCAATTTTCAAGTTTGCTTCAAACATGAAGCAAGTATAACTATTTTAATAGTAACAAAACTATTTCCATAGTAACAAAGATCCTTCATGCTTTGCTGGTAATTTCGTTTCCTCTATACGGTTTCGGTTACTTCCTGCAGATCACGCACGGTTTTCTGAACGTATGGAAAATCAGTGAGAGAGAGCTAGTAGCAAACTACTTTGAAAACCTCCCCTATTTCCAGTAGCTTTAAATAGGTGACAAACTCCCACTGAATGAACAGATCCTTCAAGCCGGCCAGTTTTGTGTTCTACCTGTTGATGCTGGTGGTGTTCTTTTTGGTAGGTGTTTACGCAGCGATCTGGTCTGGTGCGGGTGAGAACCAAATGCTGGCCAGTGCCGCCATAGTGCTTGGTTGGGGTTTTGGTTTTGGAGTTATTGCTTTTCTGGTGTCCTTTTATCTGGTGCGCGTAACTCCACATCAGCGAATTGTCCGCATCAATTGGGTGTTACTTGTCGCTTTGATCGTCTTTGTTGGCATTACACAAATTCGGTATATGCAGCGACAGAAGGAAGACTCGCTTGGTAGGTTTGAAAAAATCATGGAAAGGGATCAAACCACAAAATCCCTGCACCACCGTGCATGGATCTTGAGTGGGTAGCAGTTAGTTGCTACTTCCTGGCAAGCTTTACTTGATCTACTGGCTTCACTTTGTATCCTGCTTCTTTGAGCAAATTGATCACACCGTTTTCACCACCTAGATGTCCGGCTCCCACACCAAAGAAGGTAGACTTTTCTTTAGCGATTTCCCCGATTTTGGGAATCCAGCTCTTGTTCCGATTGACCAGTAACAGCTCCAACTCCTGCTCGGAAAAGTAATCTGCACTCGCATCGTATAGTTTGGAGATGTCTTCCTCTTTGTAAGTCTTGATCATAAAAGCGAATAGCTCTTCCATGCTTTCTCGATCCGTCAGCATATCTGCTAAGTCTTTTGCCTGCTCTTCGTAGGGAATGATGTCGAAAATAGACGTCTGATCCGCCACGGTCTCCAGTCCCAGGATTTCCTTTTCCTGATCCACTGCGCGCTGCACAAAAGTCATTTCGTAACTAGCGGGAGTCCCTTCGATGAACGTTGGTAGAATGAAGGTCTCTACCATGAAGGGCTTGAACGTATTGACCTGCGCTACTCCCAGACCTGCCGCAGTTTTTAGTTGCTCATCCAGTAGGCTCAACTCCTCTTCATCCAGAAATTGATCTAAGGTATTCCCTGGCTTCATTGAAATATTTTGCATCATTTCTGCCTGCATGCTAGGATCGTCCATGTCCAGCTCCAACACGATTTGCTCCGAAGCATCAAATGCTTTGGTCACACTTTCTTTCAAGTTGAAGTCTTCTTGAGGAAGTAGATGAAACGTTCCATAGACGTACGAACTCTTAATTCCATTTCCCTTTACTTCCCAAAGCAAAGCATTCTCTAGCTTCTGCGCCTTCGCTTCCGTCAGCACCAAAGAGCCAACTAAAATTCCCAGGATCACTAGAAGGTCCCTCAGCCAGCTTGATTGTTTAATTAATTCTCTTTCCATGATTTATCATTTAACCCATTAGTGCTGGGTCTCTCAGAATTATTACAAAGTGAGCTAAAAAATTTTCAATCTTGTATCACAACCACTGGAAAATCTTGCCCTCTGGAAAAGGTATGCGGGTACTGCGGTGTTCCCTTGTATTTGATACTTAGCTCCGGAACCTGATCATCCAGATAAGATTTCAATTCGTAAATGGTCACCTTCCCATCTTTTGGTGCTCCATCTGCATCTCCGCTTAGTCCTTTTAGCAGCGCATAAGTAAACAAGCCGTGACCCAATGATTCAAATTCTGTAGCGTACTGATCACTGCCTGCGGCCGCCATTACGTGGATTCCAGAACTTCGCGAGAGCTGGGCAATGGCCTTTTCTTCTGGCGCTCCTCGCTGAGCCAATACCTCCACTGAGCCTCCCGACTGGCATGCATCCATGATCACTAACTGCTTCAGCGCTTTGATGTCTCGCATGGCGTCCTGCAGCTCACTTGCCTGAATGCCGTACTCCTTAATTCTTGTGTTGTCATAGAGCCTACTTGCTTCGGAGGAGACCAAATAAAAGTCTCCGTCAACCATACTTCCATGACCTGCATAGTAGAAAATAAACACATCGTTGATGGATACTTCTGACTGAAGCTGCGCAATTTTCTGCAAGATGTCCTCCTTAGCGGCATCCTGATCGTACAGCGGGTGAATGACCACATTGCTGTAAATCGCCTGGCCTTGTTCCTGCATTTGGTCCGCAAAAGAATTGGCGTCAGGTTTTGCATAGTTCAAGTTGAGGCTCTTGTTTTTGTATTCATTGATCCCCACCGCAAGAATGTGGCAGGTGCTCCCCGGCAACTTGCTGTCAGAGTACAAGGTCACCACCGCCTTATTGGACTGCACACCGTTCTTGGAGGTGGCACTGGCGGTAAACTCATTCAACCCCGAAACCATCGGGGATTCGATGGTAAAGATCTGAGCCTTATCCTCTGAGCGTGATTTTTGAATAGAAGACTCAAAAGGTACCTCCTTCCCGTTATGGTATAGCGAAACCTGCTCCGCTCCTCCTCCCTGATCCGTCACTTTTAGGTACAGCGTAGCAAGATTATCCCCCTTAGCAACACCATTTAGCTTCACCACTGGAGGTGGCGCATCATCAATCACTTTCCCTACGGAAGTCTTCCCTTTCTTACTTTGAAACACATCTTCCACCAGACCTGGCACATAAAACTTATCCATGACTTGCGACGCACCCAACACATCCATTCCTCTCACAAAATGAATGTTAGAAATGGCATCATCAGTTGCGTCAAAATAACCCGTGGGTGTCCGGACCATCCAGTCGTTCCTACCGATCTGAATGTGCTGGTACAATTCTGTAAGACTCGCCAGATCCCAAAACTTGGTCACACCATCTACGTCACTCGTCATCAGCAAGTCATCCATTAATTGGAGTCCTGTGACTTCTGCCTGATGCGCTTGGATGACCTTTTCTCTTTTCCCCTCTTGGGACCAGACGGTTATGTTGCGATCTGCCCCCACACTTAAGAGCTGGTCTTGGTGCCAAATTGCAGCGAAAACAGGCGAGCTATTTTTGACCCTCTTCATGATGAGTCCGCTCAGCAGTTCCCATTCAATGATGCTCCCGTCCCATCCGCTGGTTAGAATCGAATTTCCATTTACTTGAATGGAGGTGACAATGTCAGTGTGCCCAACAAATTCCTTGACAAATCTCCCGGTTTCAATTTCTAGTAGTTGCAACGATTTATCCAACATCCCTGTGATCAGGTACGCATCGTTTTCGGAGAATTCCAGTTCGTAGACCGAGTTCCCTTCATTGTAGACATACTTGTAGCGCTCCCAGGTCTGTGTATCCCATAAATTGATCACCCCATCCCAAGCACTAGATGCTAGTAGTTGTCCATCATTGCTCAATTTGATATCAAAGACAGGTTCCCGGTGGGCTTTGATTTTCTTGATCAGCTGGCCGGTGGCCTCATTCCAGATCATGATGTTTCCATCACCTGCTCCGGTGGCAATCGTCTTATCATCGATTCGCTCAAAGCACAGGATGCCTTTCTCGTGACCTAGGTATTCCATCTGGATAGCGGCGGATTTCGCACTCCATTTTCGGGCTTTGTTTCCGGTTTTGCCTACGAAGAAAGACTTGTTAGACAAAAATCTAGCTGGCTTGTACTTTACCCACTTCGCGATGTATCGCTCCCAGTAGTTACCTAAGTCATAGTCAAGACCAGTGTAGGATCGATTCAGGATGCCATCAAACCTATTAATCTCATTACCTTGAAAATCCATGACGGAGACTATTTTGTCGATTGCTACTACGAGCTGCTCTTCTATGGGGTGAAAAGTCACATCATTTATTTCTCCTTCAACCCGAAAAGATGAAACAAGCCGATCTTTCTGATCAAAAACCCAAACAGAGTCTTCATCAGAAGCCATGTAGTATTGACCAGAGGAGTGGTACCCTACAGCACGGATATCATCAAAATCAGACCCGAACTTGGATAAAGTCTGACCAGTTGCTACTTCGTACTTTACCATAGAGGTGCCATTGGACAGTTTGATCAGTTGACTATTGTCCGGACTGAATGCGTTCATTGTGCCGCACCCTCCACAATATCCTTGCTCAGGTTTAAGCTCAAGCCGCAAACTCCAATCCGAAGTTGCATATACCTTAGCTGTACGTTGATCCTCACCAATGGACAGGAGCTTGCTATCCGGGCTAAATGCTAAACTCACGCCGTACCCAAGCCCCTTGTCTGGATTAGTTCTGA
>CAYYNA010000062.1:0-8851 GCA_964472815.1 uncultured Roseivirgaceae bacterium | reverse complement strand
CGTGTGATCGTGTCCAAGAAAGGTTCTAATCTCAAATCCCGATAATGCATCCCAAACCTTGGCGGATTTATCTCTGCTAGCCGTAAAAAGGTATTTGCCATCCGGTGTGAACCTGGCGGACTTAACGACCTCAGCATGTCCTTTCTGAATGACTGCCTTAAATGATTGAGCCCCTGCAAAGCAGAGGCTCATAGAAAATACGATAACCAATAAATTTCTCACGGAGAACTAGACATTCAAATGAGCTGTCCAAACAGGTACGGTAGAATGATTTACCACATCCTCTGCAATACTCCCAGCAAGGAAATGTCCCACACCTTTGCGCTGATGTGTACCCAAAGCAATCATGTCGGCCTTGCTATCCTCTGCGTAGTAAACAATCCCATCCTCCTCGTTTTTGTAGTTATAGATCTCAATTGTGTAATTCTCGATACCATATTTTGCTACAAAATCTTCCATCTGCTTCGTATCATGTCTGGTGGAAGTGAAACTAGCAGGCGTGTTTATCTTCACAATATTGAGCTGCGCATCGAAGGTGGTCTGTAGGTCCTTTACTTTGGAAACAAAATCATCATCGCAGTTCATAAAGTCTGAGGCGAACACAATTTTTTCAATAGGTTCAAACTCCGCCTTACCCATCACCGTAATCACTGGGCAGGAAGCCTTCCTGACAATCTTCTCCGCATTGGAGCCTACAAAGAACTCATTCAATCCTTCAGCGCCCTCAGTTCCAACGATCAGTAAACTCACTTTCTCCTCCACTATTTGATCGATGATGGTATTGAAGGCATTTCCAATCTGAATCTTTGAACTCATTTTCTCATCTGCATACTTCGCGTTAGAGACTACCTCATTTAGCTTTTCAGCAACACTTTCGTAGAGCTTTTTGATGTACAATACTTCCATGGGATCTTCACTCTGAATCCCCATGGTCCTGAAGGAATCAATGGTTGGATGCTCGATCACATTAAGCAACATAATCTCACTGTCCGTCTTATTTGCAATCTGACACGCAAAATCTAGCGCATGTTCAGAGACTTTTGAGAAATCGTAGGGTACTAATATTCTTTTCATGGCTGTTGTTCTTTTTATGTAGAAAGGAATTTGTTTCTGGCATTAAGTTAACCAAAATAGCTCTTGATTAGTACCTAACTTCAGAAATTAGCGCCAAGCAATATGCCTGCGGAAAACAGGACCGAAAAGATCAGGGTGGAAATGGCCATTTGCTTCAGGAAAGGGTCAAGCTCCGTCAAAGGCTTAGTGGCAACAGCTTTAATATTTACCCCGAAAAGAAGGCCCACAGGCAGGAAAATAAACTGCCACCAGGAGTGATAGATGATAATCGAATAGGATACCATAATAAGGAAACTACCAGCCAAGAGAAAGATGTGATAGACCACCGCCTTCTCCCTCCCCAACCTGACCGGTATGGAGTTTTTTCCAGAGACTTTATCTGACTCTATGTCTCGGATATTATTCACATTAAGGACACCAATGCTTAGCATCCCGAGTGAGATAGCCGGAAGTAGCACTAGCCCATCAAATGTCTGAACCTGCAAATAATAGGTCCCGTAGATCAGCACCACACCAAAAAAAAGAAACACAAACAAGTCACCAAAACCCGCATATCCGTAGGGATTCTTCCCCACCGTATACTTGATAGCTGAAGCAATGCCAACTATACCAATCAAGAAGAACACCAATGCACTGATAAAGTCTTCTTTGAAGGTGATAAAAAGTAACGCAACTCCTGAAAGCAGGCACAAAAGCGAAAAAATGATCATCGCTCTGCCCATTGCCTTTTTTGTAATCTGCCCGGATTGCACCATTCTGCTCGGACCCTTCCTTTCATCCGAATCGACTCCAGAAACTGCATCTCCATAGTCATTGGCTAGGTTAGAGAGGATTTGAAGTAGAAACGCGGTAAGCAGAGTTAGCCCGGCAATGGGCCAGCTAATTTTAACTGCGATGGAAGCAATGGTGGTGCCAACCAACCAACCTGAAAACGCAAGGGGGAGCGTCCTGAGTCTAAATGCGGTTATCCAGGATTTGAAATGCGCCATATTACATTCTCTCTGGAACAGCTATCCCTAGTAATTCCATCCCTTTTTTGAGCGTTCTAGCAGTCATCTCAGAAAGAGATACTCGGAAAGCGAGCGCCTCTTTATTATCCTCATTGAAGATCGGAATCTCTTGATAAAATCCATTGTAGTCTTTAGCCAGATCATAGACGTATTGCGCAACAATCGCCGGAGAATAATCTTTAGCCGCCTCCTGGAGAGACTTTTCAAATTCAGAAAGCCTGTAGATCAGTTCTACCTCCCGCTGGTGTAGGTCTCCCACATTCGATGGATCAAATACAGTGGCCACTTCCAGCGCTTTTGCCCTTCTTAAGATAGCAGCAATTCTGGCGTGTGTATACTGGATGAAAGGACCAGTATGCCCTTGAAATTCGATCGACTCCTGAGGATTGAAAAGCATTCGCTTCTTGGGGTCTACCTTCAGCAAAAAGTACTTCAAAGCCCCCAGGCCTAGTATCTCATATAGTTTGTTCGCCTCATCGGCACCCATATCATCTATCTTACCGAGCTCTTCTGTGTGCTTCTTAGCGGTATCGAACATTTCCTGCAGCAAGTCGTCTGCATCCACCACTGTACCTTCCCTGGACTTCATTTTGCCGGATGGAAGGTCCACCATCCCATAAGAAAGATGATACATTCCCTCAGCATAGCTTCGACCAAGCTTCTTCATGATGGTGAAAAGGACCTTGAAATGGTAGTCTTGCTCATTTCCCACCACAAACACATTCTTGTCGAATGGAAAATCATCGTGTTTCATATCGCTGGTTCCCATGTCCTGCGTCATGTAGACTGCAGTACCATCGCCTCTAAGCACCAACTTCTCGTCCATTCCTTCGTCAGACAAATCCACCCAAACTGACTGATCTTCCTTCCTATAAAAAACACCCTTTGCTAATCCTTCCTCCACGATATCTTTTCCTAGCAAGTAGGTGTTGGACTCTTTGTACATTTTGTCAAACGCGATACCCATCCGTTCGTAGGTCTGATCGAAACCTTCATAGACCCAGTTGTTCATTTTTTCCCAAAGCGCTACAGATTCAGGATCATTGCTTTCCCACTTCTTAAGTAGCTCTTGAGCTTCTTTGATAGAAGCAGCTTCTTTCTTTGCCTTTTCGGGATCTGAGCCCTCATTGACTAGTGCGGTAATTTCTTCTTTATACAGCTGATCAAATTTGACGTAGTATTTCCCAATGAGGTGGTCTCCCTTCAACCCAGTAGTCTCTGGGGTTTCGCCGTTCCCCATCTTCTGATAGGCCAGCATGGACTTACATATGTGAATGCCTCGATCATTTACCAGATTTACCTTCTTTACTGCATAACCATTCGCCGCAAAAATCCTGGAAATGGCATCTCCCAAAAAGTTGTTCCTCAAATGGCCCAGATGAAGTGGTTTATTGGTATTTGGAGAGGAAAACTCCACCATCACTTTCTCCCCATTAGATGGAAGAGATCCTACCGACTCGTTTGCAGATAAGTGGCCGAAAAAGCGTACCCAAGCCGAATCAGAAATTTCTAGATTCAAGAATCCCTTTACCACATTGAAATCCGCAACTTCTTCTACATGCTCCTTTAACCACTCACCCAATTGAGTTCCGGAAGCCTCTGGGTTACCCTTCGTGATTTTTAGAAATGGAAAAACCACAAAGGTGTAAGTACCCTCAAACTCCTTCCTTGTCGGTTGCAAAGCAAGTGAGCTTGGATCTACTTCGTGATCAAACAAGGCTTTGAATGCCTTCGATAACCCCTCCTTCAGCGTTACTTCTAAATTCATCTATGTTTCTTCAGTGTAGGTGTTGGTAAAAAGATTTCTGCCATCATGCATCTTACTCCGCCTCCACCGTACTTTTCGATCGTAGGGATTGGAGAAGAGAGTATGTGTCCGTGTTTTTCAAGTGCTTTTATCTGCTTGCTACTATAGGATTCTCTCGCAGCTTCTGACATCACGATGATTGCTTTCCCGTTCGCATTTCTCACTTGCAGAATATTTCCGGCAAAGTTATTTACCTGCTTTTCGGTAATTGCGATTACTTCTTTGCCTGTCTTTTTTAAGCTAAAATCAACTTTGGCGCGCTCCACTGGATCGTCGATACAGTCCAGGCAAACCACCGCAAAGTTTTCGCCCACCGACATCATCACGTTTGTATGATAGATAGGCAGTCGATTACCATCTACCGTCTGTAGCGCCTTGAACTGCATCGGCTCATAGCCCAGTTTGTCGCAAAAATCCTCAAGAACTTCTTCAGATGTCCTCCCTGACATGGCAGCATACGCAATTCGGTTAGGTCGATCGAGAATTAAGCTTCCTGTGCCTTCAAGAAATTTGTCTTTAGCTTCCCAATCAGCAAAACTCTTTATTTCATGTACAAAGAATTCGCGGCATAACTGATCAATGATATCCTGCCTCCTCTCCTGTCTTCTGTTCTCAGCAAACATGGGGTAGGTAAGAATCACTCCGTCATCGTGCATTGTCAGCCAGTTATTAGGAAAGATGGAATCAGGAGTCTCATTTGAGGTGGCATCATCAAAAATCTCCACATGCACGTTATGAAGCCGCAGCTTATTTACAAACAGATCAAACTCCTCAAGCGCTCTTACTTGAATTTCGTTTTTAGAAACTTCCGCCGCATCATACTGAAAGTAATTATTGATTGCCGTCTGATCATTTCGGTAAAAATGAGCTGGCCTCACCATAAAAATAGAATCAGTAATCTGGCTATACATATCTTCTTCTTAAAGGCATAGTGGTACATCTAAACAGTCCTTCCATCTTAGCTACCTCTCTGTAGTTGACTTCTTCAACGGTCAACCCCCAATCTCGGAATTGTTTGTTAAGTCTCGTGAATGAACTATCTGAAATCACTACGTCAGGACTAATGGAAAAGAAATTGGAATTCATTTCATACATTTCCTCCTGATCGATCTCAAAAATATTTTCCTTCCCAAAAAAGTCAGTTAGGAAAGCCACATCTTCTTCGTTCTTGAAGCCTCTTGGATAGATCACCGCTTTATCGGATCCAACAGGTTGAAAACAGCAATCTAAGTGTAGTGCATTTTCCTTAGCGTTGGTGTCGGACTTCTTCAGCTCAAACCCTTTGACCTTCCAATCAGGAAAAACTTCTTTTAAGTAATTAAGGGAGTCCTCATTGGTCCTTGCCACCGTATACGTTTGGAAGTCTTCTTCCTTTGAGTATCCAACAAACAAATGACCGTTCCAGGGCATAATGTCTCCACCTTCCATGAAAAGGTGCTCGTCGGGCAGCAACACCTTCTCTACTTGATTAACTAGGTAATCGATTCCATCAGACTCCTTCTTACGCTCATGAGTCACGCAGGGAACGATGAGCGTGTCATCTACTACAAACGCAATGTCCCTAGCAAAAATCTGATTTAATTCAGGCAAAGAATCCGGTCTGAAGACCTTTACATGGTGCTTTTCCAAGACCGCCTTGACCTGGTCCATTTCCTGAGTGAGATCTTTCTCAACAGGATAGGTTCCAGCTAAAATATGCTCTTTGCTCTTTGGATCATAGGTTTTTTCTAATGCTGGAATATCTCCAACACTATCTGAAGTACCTAGTATCACTGCTTCGAGTGGAGCAGTTTCATCCAAAATTTTTACAGCGATCATATGCGTGAAAATTGGCGCAAAAGTAATCTGAATATTTCAAGGATTTGGTACAAGAACAAACTGTTCAATCTCAAGTTCTTTTATCTAGAAAAGGTACTCGAGGAAAATTATTGAAAAGGAATTCTTTCCAGATTTTCAATTTTCGCTGATACTTGCATCACTCTTTTTAATAGCAGGTAAAAAAAATGAGAAAATACATTGATCTCATTGATCAAACATTTGACTTTCCTACGCAAGAATTCAAGGTCACGAAAGATCAGCTCCATTTTCACGGAGTAAACCTTATGGAGATCATTAAAGCATATGGCACACCTCTCAAGCTTAGCTATCTCCCTAAAATCGAGCAAAATATCCAGTATGCTTACCAGCTTTTCAGTGAAGCAATAAAGAAAAATAAGTACGAAGGAACATACACCTATGCTTACTGCACAAAATCCTCACATTTTCGATTTGTGGTAGAAAAAGTTCTAGACAATAACGCACATATTGAGACTTCTTCAGCCTATGATATTCCGATCATCCGATCGATGTATGAATCCGGCAAGCTAACTAAGGAACATTTCATCATTTGCAATGGATTCAAAAGACCTCTTTACGTGCAAGAGGTAGCAAATATCCTGAATGAAGGTTTCCACAACTGTGTACCTGTTTTGGATAACCTAAACGAGTTGGACTACTATCTTGAGAATGTAAATGCATCGTTCAATGTAGGAATCAGAGTTGCTGCTGACGAAGAACCAAACTTTGCCTTCTACACTTCTAGGCTGGGCATCCGATACAATGACATCACCGCTTACTTTAACGAGAAGATCAAGGGATCAAATGCAAAGCTGAAAATGCTTCACTTCTTCATTAATACGGGTATTAGGGACACAGCTTATTACTGGAGTGAGTTGAGCAGGTTCATTTACAAGTATTGCGAATTGAAGAAAGTCTGCCCAGAGCTGGATACCATTGATATCGGGGGAGGATTCCCAATCAAGAATAACCTGTATTTTGAATATGACTATGAATACATGGTCAATCAGATCATTGAAAACATTCAGTGGATCTGCAAGAAGAACCATGTCCCTGTACCACATATTTTCACGGAGTTTGGAAGCTTTACCGTTGGTGAGAGTGGCGCTACCATCTACTCTGTGCTCGATCAGAAGCTGCAAAACGATAAAGAGCTATGGTACATGATGGATGGTTCTTTTATCACCCATATGCCTGATGTTTGGGGATCCAATGAAAAGTACATCATGCTTCCGGTCAACCACTGGAAGAATCCCTACCATAAAGTGAACCTGGGTGGCCTCACCTGTGACAGTATGGATTATTACGACTCAGAAGCACATATCGGTGAAGTTTTCTTGCCCCAATACGATGCTGAAGAAACACTCTATTTTGGCTTTTTTAATACAGGTGCCTATCAAGAGACCTTAGGAGGGTATGGAGGTATACAGCACTGCTTAATACCTGCGCCGAAGCATGTAATTATAGATAGAGATAAAAATGATGAAATCCACCATGAGCTGTTTGCGCCTGAACAGAAAAGCGAAGCAATGATGAAAATATTGGGATACTGATTCATGGAAAATTTAGAAGATAGAGTCGAATGGCTCCATCATAACAGTAAAAGAATCCTCCTGGCGGACTACAGTAACTTGAAAGGCGATGATTTGATGGTGGTTTTTAATAGGAGCAAATCCACGCAAGAAAAAGCAGGTAAAGACGTACTCCTAATTGTGGATTTCACAGGAGCAAAAGCAAATAATGAAATTGTTGCTGCTCTCAAGAAGGCTGGTAAGGAGCTGGACAAGGATATGAAGAAAACGGCAGTGATTGGATTGGCGCCTCTACATAGAATCTTCTACAATGGATACATTCAGGTTACCGGCCAAGGATATAAGACCAAAGTTTTCCAAAAAAGGGAAGAGTCATTGGATTGGATCACATCCGATTAGCGCATGGGTTACTTATTTGCATTTTTTCACAAATTCATTCTAGTTCTGAAAAACATTCTGAAATAATTTTGGTATAATTCATTGTACATACATCGGATTTAGTTTGTCCAGAAACCTAGTAATCATACCGACCTACAACGAGCGAGATAACATCAAAGACATTATCAACGTCACGCTCAATCTAGTTGTCACTTTTGACATCTTAGTGGTTGATGATGGTTCTCCCGACGGAACAGCAGAAATTGTCAAGAAGGAAATGCAAAAATCTCCTGAAAGGTTGTTTCTCATCGAGCGGGAAGGAAAGCTGGGCTTAGGTACCGCTTACATTGACGGATTTAAGTGGGCCATCGAAAATGGCTATGACTATTTCTGCGAGATGGATGCAGATTTCTCTCACAATCCTGAAGACCTTGTAAACCTCCAGGAGGCCTGTGAATCCGGTGCAGACATTGCCATTGGCTCAAGGTACGTCACCGGAGTAAATGTCGTCAACTGGCCTATCGGCAGAGTGCTTATGAGCTACTTTGCAAGCATCTATGTTAGGGTCATTACCGGAATGCCCTTTAAGGATACTACAGCAGGATTCAAATGCTACTCCAAGCGAGTTTTTGACACTTTGAACTTAGATGATATCCATTTCATCGGTTACGGCTTTCAGATCGAAATGAAGTTCAATGCTTGGAAGCATGGATTCAAGATCGTTGAAGTCCCCATCATTTTTACCGACCGGACGAAAGGTGAATCCAAAATGTCGAAGGGAATCTTTAAGGAAGCAATCTTTGGCGTCCTAGAGATGAAAATTAAAAGCCTCTTCAGAAAGTACAAGCCAACTAATCAAACCGAATTGCCTTTACAGGCTGTACCCTTGAAACAGCCGTAACAGGAATAAGAAGCGTCATTCCAACCAAAGCAAGTACTAGTACATTCAAGCCAACGATGGTCGCAATATCAAATTCAATTGGAACATGCGACATGTAGTAATTGGCAGCATCCAGAGGTATCACTTTTAAGTACTTCTGGATCAATCCCAACGAGATGCCCACTAAATTTCCCCAGAAAAGCCCTTTGATTACTAGTCGTATACCATTCCAAATAAAGACCCGCTGAATCAACTTGTTCGATGCACCCAGGGATTTCAAGACGCCAATCATCTGAGTTCTTTCCATGATCAAGATCAATAGGATGGAAATGAT
>CAYYNA010000061.1:0-15733 GCA_964472815.1 uncultured Roseivirgaceae bacterium | reverse complement strand
GAGATGCTAGATATCAGAAATAGGCAACTTGCTGACATCACAAGTGCAGATGACTTCATCGTGAGTGATAAGTTGGTTAGTCTTCTGATGAGCCAGGTAGCAGAGAACAAATATTTAATGAGAGTCTTTGAAGACCTGTTCGACGCTGACGGATCAGAGATCTACATCAAGCCGGCTAGGGAATATGTGCAAACTGGGCAAAGTATGAATTTTTACACTGTTCTTGAGTCTGCTGCACGAAAGAATGAAGTGGCTATCGGATACAGAGTAATTACAAAAGCCAAAACTGCTGACGAGCAATACGGTGTGGTTTTAAACCCGAAGAAATCCGAAGAGTTTATGCTAGAGGAAGACGATATGGTGATCGTACTTTCAGAAGATTAAATATTCTCCAGCGCCTCTCTAATTTGCTTCATCGCATCCCTTCTATAGATCCTTTTGCTGTCTTTTGGAGACCTCATTTTTTTGATATACTCCAAAACGTTTGATTTCTCGTTTCCATTTAAATGCTGGACGGAAGATAAAATTTCGGTATCCAATCGATAGTACTGCATTTTCTTAGTGGTTTATATTTAAAGACAAAATTATCGTCCTATTGTTTGCTCAATTTTAGTTTCCTGTTGCTTTTCAATTAAGTTGTTACGGGTGTTCTTAACCTTGCTGTAATCTTCTCACTTAATAATTTATGGATTAAGCAAAATATTCTATCTTGTTTTAGAACAATCATGAACCCCTTATTATGTCAGCAAACGAAAAGGAAATAACCTCATTTCTAGAAAAAATTGAAGCAAAGAACCCTCACGAACCGGAATTTCTGCAAGCGGTTAGAGAGGTCGCAGAGACCATTATTCCATTCATAGCTGATAACCCAAAATATCAGAACAAGAATATCCTTGAGAGTATGTGTGAGCCTGAGCGTGTGATCATGTTTCGTGTACCGTGGCAAGATGACGAGGGCAAGAGGCAAATAAATCGAGGATTTAGAATCCAGATGAACTCTGCAATAGGTCCATATAAGGGAGGCCTCCGGTTCCATCCAACGGTAAACTTGAGTGTTCTGAAATTCCTCGCTTTTGAGCAAGTTTTCAAGAACAGTCTGACTACCCTAGCCATGGGTGGGGGAAAGGGAGGCTCTGATTTTGATCCAAAAGGCAAGAGTGAAAATGAAGTGATGAGATTCTGCCAGAGCTTTATGACCGAACTCTCAAAGCATATAGGTCAATTCACTGATGTTCCTGCTGGAGACATTGGGGTAGGAGGTAGAGAAATTGGCTACATGTTTGGCCAGTACAAGAGATTGCAGAATGAGTTTGTAGGAGTGCTGACAGGTAAAGGTCTGACTTTTGGCGGCAGTCTAATCCGCCCAGAAGCCACAGGTTATGGGTGTGTTTATTTCAGCCAAGAGATGTTGAATCACAAGGGAGACAGTTTATCCGGTAAAGTGTGCACAGTTTCGGGTTCGGGAAATGTGGCTCAATATGCCATTGAAAAGCTCATTCAAAATGGTGCGAAAGTGGTGAGCGTGTCAGATTCAGGAGGTTCCATTTACGATAAAGATGGAATTGATGAAGAAAAGTTGGCTTACGTCAAAGAGCTTAAGAATGTGAAGCGAGGAAGAATTTCTGAGTATGCGGATAAATATGAAAGTGCAGTTTTCCGAAAAGACGTCACTCCATGGGGCATTGAATGTGATCTGGCTTATCCATGCGCCACACAAAATGAACTCCCGATAGGATGCGCACAAAAGCTGGTGAAAAACGGATGCATCGGCATATTTGAAGGGGCTAATATGCCCACCACCGTTGAGTCTATAGAACTATTCAAAGAGCACAAGTTGATGTTTAGCCCCGGTAAAGCTTCTAATGCGGGAGGTGTAGCTACCTCTGGCCTGGAGATGTCTCAGAATTCACTTAGACTTTCATGGTCGACAGAAGAAGTTGATGAAAGACTGCAAAGTATTATGAAAGGCATCCATGAAAAATGCGTAGAGTTCGGCACTGTAGATAAGGACTATGTAGACTACATCAAAGGAGCCAACATAGCTGGTTTCGTAAAGGTGGCAGACGCCATGCTAGCTCAAGGAATTGTCTAAGTAGATTTTTTCAGTAAGCCCGTACTTTGAACTCTCTGAGTTCCGTGAACAACTGTTCTCAGCTCCTCTAGCTCAGAGAATCCTTCAAGCATGAAATCATAATGGGATTCTGTGAGCGCTTGGGAAACTCTCCCATCTGCAAACTCAAATAACCCATTGTCCCGTGGTGTAACCATGTGCTCAATTATTGCTGAGTCTAGGGAAAAATACACGACACCTCGCTCTTTGAGAGATTCGGCAATTTTGCTCCATATCGACCTGAAATCGTCCAGACTTGCAGCAAAATGTAAAACTCTACTCGCAATGATCAAGTCAAACTCTTCAGGAAAACTCGCTTCTTGAAAAGAAGAGACTTTGAAGCTTGCCTTGATAGAAAACTGTTTTGCTAGGTATTCCAGGAGGCTGACTTTAGAAGGATCTTGATCAATTCCGAAATAGTCAAATCCTTCCTTCATGAAATAAATGCCGTTCCTTCCTTCACCGCAACCTATGTCAAGCACATTCCCCGATTCAGGGATCTTTCCCTTCAGAATGGCATCTAAAAGGAATAGGTCCATATCACCAAAATGGTTATTTACCTCATGAGCTTCCAATCTAGTACTTGAGTAACTGGGTCATTAAAAACTCAAGTTAGCCTGAATTAATCAGACATCTAAGGCTTACCACTATCCACGATGAATCTCAATGTTCCGATGAAATCCTCCAGAAAGTTCATTGATGGGCATGATAACCGTAAGTAAGTTGTCCTCGTATTCCGCAGAGATATTTTCCAATACCACGTCTCCTGAAAGTTTGAAAACGCCAATCAAGTTTGGAAGACTTACTTCATTCACATGCATTTGCTGAAAGACCATGAGGCTGCTATTATTGACCTCCACCTTTAAGTCATCAGGATCCACAGAAGGCATGTTAATCTGTATTCTGTAATGATCTTTTTCCTTTTTGGTCTCAAAAGTTGGGTAAACAGATCCGCCATTTACCGTATTTATGAAATCTGCCGTTCTAGCAAGATTCTTTGTTGTTTCTTTATTTATCGTCATCACAATCCTTTTTTGGAATTAACGCCTTCAAATAGTATTCCATATGCTGTTAAGATATTTTAACTTCTGTCATTATGACTTAAATCAAAGCTAACGCACGACAAAATGGCTTGATTGGATTCTTAACATTTCTGCCATGAAGAGAAACGTTTTCAAGAAGCAAGTGTCCTTCTTAAGGATTAATAAAAAAACTCAATATGAAAAGGATAAGTACACTTCTAGTGCTCATAGGAATTAGTTTCTCCGTAATCGGGCAAAACAATAGGCCAAAGACTTTGATAAGCAATGATCCCGAAGATATTTCTGGATTTGGCGGAGTGTTGTTTTCTATTACCACGATCAATGGAGACCTTTCCACGATGACTGGCGGTGGAGGAGCTGTGCTTTTTGACAATGCCTTTTACGTAGGAGGTTACGGTTTGGGACTTACCGGGAATGATGTATTGGAAATCGATGGAGTAGATCACTCGACAAGCTTTGGACATGGAGGTATTTGGCTTGGATACAACATCCGTCCTTCGGACCTCATTCATTTTGGCGTAGATACTAAACTTGGATGGGGAAGTATTACTACAAAATCTGTAGCCCTTACTGATGGAGACGATGAGGACAATGTCTTTATTTTCAGCCCCTCAGGATTTGTTGAAGCGAACATTAGCTACTGGTTTAAGGTCAATGCAGGAGTAGGCTTCCAGAAAACCATCGGTGTTGATAGCGATTTCTATGGCGCTTCTGACTTTGATGGTCCCACTTTCAATATTTCTCTGCTCTTCGGCTGGTTCAATTGACCGAAAAATGCGCTAATTTTCCTGCTAGTCGATTTTTGCAGAGAGCAAACCTCTAACCTAATAAGCTAGTAATAATGGATTCACCAAATCGTAAACGGGCAATCCTGGGAGTAATCCTTGTTGTCATTGGCGCTATTTTTCTTTTAGACAATTTAGGTTTCGATATCTATCTACCTTGGTATTTATTCAGGTGGCCCATTGTATTCATAATCATAGGTGTGGTTAATATCCTATCGGGAAATATTAGGCCGGCCTTCATCTTCTTCGGACTAGGCATTTTGTTCTACCTGGATGTTTTCAACATCTTATATATCGGAGATTTTTGGCCACTCATACTAATCATCATTGGAATTTCATTTATTCTGAAAAGAAGGAGCATTGTCAATACTGATGAAAATTCCGATGAGTATTTTGATGAAGTTGCCATATTCGGAGGTACTGACAAGAAGTTTATCTCAGAGGATTTCAAAGGGGGCAAAGTGACCAGTTTATTCGGAGGCTCAAAAATTGACCTTAGAGGCTCAAGGATAAATGGAGATGCTTCCATCGAATTGTTTTGCATGTTCGGAGGGACGGAAATTTTAGTGCCGGAAGACTGGAACGTGAACATGAATGCTACCGCCATTCTCGGAGGTTTTAGCGATGAAAGAGCGAACATCAGCACTGAAACTTCTGGAACACTTCACATCAAAGGTTTTGTGATGTTTGGAGGGGGAGAGATGAAAAACTGAAGCAATACTTATTTAGGGGCTCTCACTCAAATGAGCTTAAGCAAAAAATAAATTCCAAGTCCAAGGAGTATGAATCCAGGGACTTTATGAACGATAAATTTGTTATCGGCTATCTGGGTAAATTTCTTTCCGAGCGCATCTACGGTCAATAACAAACAAAAAGTGCCTAGCGAAAGGCCTAGCAAGTATCCCCAGTAGCTGAAATTGGTGACTGAGATCAATCCATCGTTCTCTAAATAGGTAGTGATGGCAAGCCAAAACGGAATGGTCATTGGATTAAGAAAGCCCAGAATAAGTCCCCGAGCAAAACCATGTCGCCCTGTCAATTTGGTATCTACCTTCACTGAGGATGAATCGGATTTGGAAAAAACATTCCACAAGCCCAAGCTGATCAACGCCATGGAGGTAATTATTCGAAAATAGTCCGCGATAACAGGGTGAGTATTCAAATAAATATGAAACTGAACTGTAATCCCTGCATATACAAACTCCACCATACTAGCCGCCAACGACAAAAAAATGGCAGCTCTATGTTTCTTCAGAATAGAAAGCTGCATCACGGAAACATTGATGGTTCCCGGTGGAATGGAACCAACATAGCTTATGAGGAAAGCAATAAAGAGGGTTTGAATGACCATTTAAAAAGAAAGAAGCTTGTTGTACTCCTGATGGGACCTCCATTTTCTGTAGCCTTGACGAAAAGTCCAATAAGCAGTACCTCGCTTTTTGTTTTCGGCGCTAATATCTGCCAAAACACCTAGATGCCAAAAGATGGCCTTATAAGCCTTTATTAATGAATAACCGGGCTGATATATATGACCTGGCTCTGCGCCTGCTCCATTTAGCTCCAAAATCTTAAATCCGCTGAGCTGAGATAGCTCTTTGTAGGACTTGCACTTTATGTCAAACCTACCAAAATAGAAGTCTGGAATAGCCTTCGCCAAGGAATCAAAAGCTGCATGTAGGCTGCCATTTATCTGCTCCTCGTCATCCAAAAACTGTGTGCCCCTGCAGTGATTTCCGATGGGTTCGATGAGAATTTCCTCGCCCTCTGATGGAACAACACTCCCATTTTCTTGGAGAAAACTACTATTAAGATCCGCTGTTAATTGCGCGCGATCACTCTTTGTCAATAAGTCATTGATCGTACTACTTCCATCTCCCCTTACCTTGAGAAAGTCTTTTCTTACAATCGAGGTAACCTTCCCATTTTCTTCACCTGGGCGTCTAACATAAAATACACCCAGCTCAATCGGATAATTTACCAGCTCCTGAAGTAAAAAATCGACTGGGCACAACCTTACGTATTCCATGAGTTCATCTTCACTGTCGATTTTTTGAACCCACGTTCCCCGTTCACCGATATCTGGTTTGGCAATAATCGGATAGCCAATTGTTGCAGCTTCAAGCAACGCTTTTGACTCGTTCCCTTTTTCAATCAGCTGAGTGGCGGGGATAAACTGATCAGGAAGTATATCGAAGATTTCAGACTTCCTTTCCCCCATCATTCCCCCAAAATCAATGGATGGGTTGGACGCTGTAAAGAAAAAGAACGACCGATGCTTAATGACCAGCCAGAAGTAATAAAAAAATACTGGAAAGTAAAGCACAGAAAATGGCCAGTACTCCCATTGAGTGAGTCTTACCCATAATTTCCTCATAAGTACCTAAGCTTTCTGACCGGACCGGTATCGCACCGTGGAGCTTGCTACTCCGAAGTTCTCTGGCAGCTTAATGTAAGAAAGAGATTGGTTCACTGCGATTTTCATCAATGCCATATGATGAATTGCATGCTCCACATTATACGCAAGCTCCCTGAAAAAGCTACTATTCATGGATTGGTTTCGACCTTCTTCTTCAGTGTAGTTCGCCTCAAAAGAGATTTCGAAATTTTCAGGGTTTTGATCCAAGAACTCATAAATCGAAGAAATTACATTTTGAGCTAATTTCCGGTCTGTCTCTATGAGCTTATCGTGTTTCCTGTTGTCGTAGTTTACTACTTTTTCATTTCTAGCATCAAACAAGCAAATGAAAAATTCTAGCGTGTGTCGAACATGCTGCCCGAAAGTAGAACCACTTAACTCCTCTAGTGGCCTAGAGAAATCATCTGGCTTACATTCTTGTATGATGTGATCTAGCTGACTGAGTAATTCCTTAGCTGAGTTGTGTAGCATAATTTTACGATAATTCAAACATACGAAATATGGCTTCAATCAGATGAAAATAACCATCAAAATGTTCGATCAATGACCTTTATCTTTCTCAAGTCTTGCAATTGATTTCCAAATCAAATCAAGCTCAAACCCTTTAGCCGTCAAATGATTGACGGTTTTTTGTTTCTGCTTCATTTCCTCCTCCCCAGCATGCTTGTCCCATTTGGTCTTTGCCAACGCATGCAACCTGTTTGTATATCTATCTTCGTCGATTCTTGCCAGAGCCTCATCAACAATGCTTGCCGGAATTCGATGGGCAAAAATATGAGCTCGGATTTTCTGCTTCCCCCAGGAGTTGAATTCAAACTTGTCGTTACAAAATGCATTCGCAAAACGCGTCTCATCAATAAACTTAAGTTCGGTGAGTTCAGCGATCAGGGCCTCACCTTCTTGGTCTGACAGGCCCCAAGATTTTAGTTTTTGCAATACCTCGTTGGGTGATCTCTCCCTGAAGGCACAAAATCTGCCTATTCGCTCTTTTGCCTCTTTGGGATTGAGCTGCTTGGCCACTCTCTATTTTTCTGGAATGTAGCCTTTACGCTTCAGCACTGTTTCAATAAAGCGAATCTCATTTTCGTTATTGAAGGTCTTTAATGGAAGATAGATAAGCTGAGCTTTACTCATAAAAAAAGTAAACCCATCTTTCCCTTTCTTAGCTCGCTTTATTTGTTCCCACTTTACTGGCATTCCCTGTTTGGCATTTAGCTTGATCAGGATTTGCTGTGAGGATATTTCATAAGAGAGTCTCTGAAACATGAATTTCCCTTGTTCCAACTGGGTAACTCCCGCAAACTGAATGAGCCAAAAAAGGAAATACAGAGCCAAAGCAATGCTAGCACCAGTAATCCACCAGTGAGATGGTATCCAGAAGTAAGCGGCGCATATCGCAGCATAAATTGCAAAAACCCACCACTGCTGCTTCAGTACTCCTTTCAGTGCAACACCAATATATTTCTTTGTTGGGAGTTGATATTTTTTCGTCCTTACGATCATCGTTCGTAGCTATTCTTTAACTCCGCGAATATAGACTTTATACAGCTTTCAAGCTCATATCCATGCTCTGATATGAGTGAGTGAGGGCTCCCACTGAAATGTAATCGACACCTGTCTCGGCTATATCGGAAATGTTTTTCTCCGTTATGCCGCCTGATGCCTCTGTTTCAAACTTGCCATTAACCATGGCAACTGCCTGACGAATATCTGAAGGCAACATATTATCCAGTAATACCCTTTGAACGTGTCCCACAGCAATCACCTCCTCCAGCTCTCTCAAAGACCTGACTTCTACCTCGATGGCTAGCTTCGAATTATTGGATTTCAAATAGTCTAACGTGCTGTGAATGGCATTTTTGACTCCCCCAGCAAAATCAATATGGTTGTCTTTTAGCATGACCATGTCGTACAATCCAAAACGATGATTGACACCTCCTCCAATTAGTACCGCCCATTTCTCTGGTAGTCTGAACAATGGGGTCGTCTTTCTGGTGTCTAAGAGCTTCACTTTCGATCCCCTAATCAGAGAACACATAAAGTGGGTGTATGTCGCAACCGCACTCATGCGCTGCATACAGTTAAGAACTAACCTTTCAGTAGATAAAATGGATCTTGAGCTTCCCGAAACAGTAAAAGCAATCTCGCCCGCTTCCATGCTATCTCCATCCTTTTTCTGCACGTCTATTTTTAGCTCCTTATCAAAGTGAAGAAAAATCTTTTGAGCGAGCTCAACTCCGGCGAGAATACCATCACTTTTTAGTAGTAACTGTGCTTCGCTGGTAGCTGTAGTAGGAATGGATCCAAGTGAGGAATGATCTCCGTCACCGATATCTTCTGCTAACGCAGCACTGATAAAGTCATTGATGTTGTCATCAGTTAAATAGGGTGCGTTCATGATGGCGGCATTGGTGAATAAGAGCGAAATATATTACTCTTTGCTGAAATTTAAAGTGTCGATCAGGTAAGAATCTCCAATTTTTTTAATGAACATCACCACACGATAAGAACCATTATCATGAACATATCGACCGATGGTATACTTTAATCCTTCCGAAGAAGAGCCTTGGTGGATGTAATTGAAACTATTGGAAGGGTTCTTAGAAAAGAAATCTCGCAGGATTACCTCAGCTTGGTTTTTTCCGTAATGTGAGCTCTCACCGTCGATCTTGATCTCTACTGTCTTGTTACAAAACTTAATAAGCTCCTTTGAGCTTCCCGCTTTCATTGCAAGCCCGATATCCTCGATGGTTTCATCTTGAATCGGTAGAAATAGAAGTCCAAATAATAAGATGATTGATTTTATCATGCGTATTTTCAGTTTCGAAGGTGGGAACGAAAACCATGCCCAATTTATCTATTCAATAATCCAGAATCAATTATTGAGGCTTCTATATTTGTGATATGAACAAAAAAGTCATTCTTCTTATTCTGGATGGTTGGGGTATTGCTACCAACAAAAAAGTCTCTGCGATTGATGCTGCGAAGACTCCATTTATGGACAAGCTTTTGAAGGAGTCACCAAACAGCACGCTGGAAGCTTCCGGCTTAGCAGTGGGTCTTCCGGATGGGCAAATGGGGAACTCTGAGGTGGGACATATGAATATTGGAGCTGGGAGAGTGGTTTATCAAGATCTCGTGAAGATCAGCAACGCAGTAAATGATGGATCTATCGCAGAGAACGAAACCCTAAAGACTGCAATTGATTACGCCAAAGAGCGCAATAAACCTATTCATTTGATTGGACTACTTTCTGATGGTGGTGTGCATTCACACATTGACCACCTGAAAGGTCTCATTTCAACTTTCAAGGATGCAGATTGTGAGAATGTTTTTGTGCATGCATTCACTGACGGAAGAGACACTGATCCAAAAGGTGGCGTTGGATACCTAAGAGATTTACAAAAACACCTGGATGAAAATGTTGGTACGCTCGCTTCAGTCACTGGAAGATATTATGCCATGGATCGTGACCAAAGGTGGGAGCGAGTAAAGTTGGCATATGATGCACTCGTAAATGGGGCTGGAAAAAAAGTTCAAGACCCGATAGAGGCTATGGAGGAATCATACGCTCAAGACGTAACTGATGAGTTTATCAAGCCCATCATCTGCGCGGATGCCAAAATACAGGAAGGTGATGTGGTGCTTTGTTTCAATTTTAGGACAGATAGGGGACGGCAAATTACCCAAGCCCTAACACAGAAAGACTTTGAAGACCATAGCATGAAGAAGATGGATCTCCATTATGTCACCATGACGAACTATGATGATTCGTTTGAAGGGGTTAATGTGATGTTTGATAAGGATAATTTATCCAAAACACTGGGTGAGGTATTGGAAGCAAACGGCAAGAAACAGATCCGAATCGCTGAAACTGAAAAATACCCACATGTGACATTCTTTTTCTCTGGAGGAAGAGAGGCCGAATTTGAAGGAGAAAAGCGACTTCTTTGCCCTTCACCAAAGGTTGCTACGTATGACCTGCAGCCTGAAATGAGTGCGGCAGATATCCGAGACAGTATCATTCCAGAGCTGCAAGCAAAATCTGCAGATTTCGTTTGCCTGAATTTTGCAAATCCTGATATGGTTGGCCATACTGGAGTTTTTGAGGCTGCTGTGAAAGCCTGTGAAACAGTGGACTCCTGTGCTGAAGCAGTGGTGAATGCGGCCATGGAAAATGACTACTTGTCTATTTTGATTGCTGATCATGGAAATTCAGATATGATGATAAACCCAGACGGCACACCAAATACCGCTCATACAACAAACCTTGTGCCCTTCATTGTAGTAGACAATGACTTCAAAGGAGAGTTGAAAAGCGGCAAGCTGGGAGATCTCGCACCGACCATTTTGAAATTTATGGGAGTAGAGAGCCCCGAAGAAATGACAGGGGATGTGCTAGCATGAGGGTCCGAAAAATCTGTGACTTGAGAATATTTGGCCTTTTGCTTGTACTATTTGCTAGCTGTCAGAATTTAAGACCAGAACAAGTTGCTATTCCTGAGTATCCAGACTTAAGAGGACTTGCGAAAGCGCAAGCCGTTCTTCTTCATGAAAACACTCTTTTGAAAAAGGTGCAACTTGACGACCAAAGTGAGGAAAAATCTTTTTCCATGGATTCTGTTGAGTGGATGGAGGAACTGGCATTTCTTGAAGAACTAAACCCGAACCTTCCTGAATACATTGGTGCCTTTGATGTAGAAGACCTTGACAATGGAGTGTCCTTGATCCTTAAAAAGGGAGAAAAAGGAATTCTCAAGAAGCTTTCAATTACCAATTCTGGTAATGCTTTCTCGAGTATTATAGGAGTAGTCCATGAAGACAAAGATGTCTACACCCACCATCGGAACATTGAAGTACAGTTTTCCAATGGAAAAATCAAATCCTACGAAATAATAGGCTACCAAAAAATCCTTCTTAAGGATACTGTGAATTTTAAGATCAGTGGTGTGTTGGAATAAGCGCTGGAGCTATCGGCAAAGATCAGCCTCTAACAGCTAGCATCTTAATTGCCGTTGCTGCAGCTTCATCACCTTTGTTTCCATGCTTTCCTCCCGCACGATCAAGTGCCTGTTTCATGTTGTCGGTGGTTAACACACCAAAAATCACCGGCTTATTGTACTTCAAGTTGACGTTGGTAATGCCATTGGCTACTGCATCGCAGATAAAATCGAAGTGACGTGTCTCCCCTTGAATGACGCACCCTAGGCAAATGACGGCATCTAATTCCTCTTTCTCAGCCATCCACTGCCCACCTAGACTCAGCTCGAAAGTTCCTGGAACATTCATCCGCTGAATGTTTTCCCGAGTAGCCCCAGCATTGACTAGCGTTTGATATGCCCCGGAATACAGCGACTCGGTTACTTGTTCATTCCACTCGGCCACTACTATCCCAAATTTGAATTTACTGATATCAACACTGTTGCTGAGATTAAGGTCACTAAGGTTTTTTTCTGATGATGCCATGTGACAAAGAGAATGAAGTTTCTAGAAATAAAAAATGCCATCCTTTAGAGATGGCATTCATTTTAAATTGATTTTTTACTGCGCTAAGGCCTGCAGGCGAGCTTTTTGTTTTTTCGCATCGTGTATTTGAGACGAGTTGGGGTACTCTTTCTCAATGATGCCATACGTCTCGGCAGCCTCGTTAAGTGCTCCATTTTGTTCTTGAGCAATTGCAAGTTTCTTCAAATAAATCGGGGTAAAAGATTCATTCGGCTTGTAGTTAGCAGCCCGCTCGTAATAATCGATGGCATTGCCAAAATCATCCTGCTCCAGGTAAGCATCTCCGATCAAAGAGTAAGCTCTAGCTTGAATCAAATAATCATTGCTGTCAAAGTCTTTTAAGTACCTAACCGCACCATCAAAGTCTCCTAATCGAAGGTAAGATGCACCCGCATAAAAGCTTGAAAGGTTGGCTGCAGAAGTTCCCGGGAATTCCTCGATGATTTCAAGGAAACCAAAGCTGTTTCCATCTCCATTCAATGCCAATCCCAAGCTATCAGCTTCAAAATAGAATTGTGCCTGGAAAAGCTCCTCTTGCGCGGTATTATTCTGGTTAGTGATATAGTAGTTGTATGCAGCTATCGCGACTACAATTGCCGCAAGCACTCCACCAACACCAAAGACAACTGCCTTATTTCGTTTACTACTAAAGAATTCGCTGGCCTTATCTACGATTGCATTTGGATCCTCCAAAACATCAATGCCTTCGTCTTTCTTTTTCTCTTTTGCCATTTCTATGAATATTGGGCATCCTACTAAGATTGAATGCCTGGTTAACTCAATTAATTACACGCCTCAGCGTTTTTGCGAGCGCAAAGATATATTTTTTGTTTAGATGTATAAGATTATCAGTGAATTAAGAATCTACGAAAGGATAGTCATCTTCTACGTAGTTGTCTGTGTATGCTTCTGAAGCATCTGGCCAAGGAGACTCTTCCGCGAACTTCACAGATTCAGCCACTCTCGCCTTAATAGTGTTATCAATCTCCTTCAGCTCCTCTTCACTGGCCCACTTCTTCTTGAGAATGGTCTGCTTGACTTGCTCAATCGGATCTTGAGATTTATAGTCTTCCAACTCCTCCTTTGTTCTGTACTTGGCAGGGTCGGACATGGAGTGTCCTTTATATCGGTAGGTTCTAAATTCTAACAACGTAGGCCCATCTCCCCTTCGAGCCCGGTCTGCAGCACGTTTCACCGACCTGTGCACTTCTTCGACCTTCATGGCATCTATACCCTCTGAAGGCATATCGTATGCCTCAGCTAAGGTGTGTAGTTCTGTAACATTTGAAGTTCGTTGCACGGAAGTTCCCATGGCGTACCCATTGTTTTCAATCACAAAAATGGTAGGCATTTTCATGGTCATCGCCATATTTAATGCTTCGTGAAATGCTCCTTGCCTCACTGCACCATCTCCCATGTAGCATATGCACAAGCTTTTTGTGCCTTTGTATTGCTCGGCAAAACCAATTCCCGCACCTAGTGGCACCTGGGCCCCCACGATACCATGACCACCAATGAAATTGACTTCCTTGTCGAACATGTGCATAGAGCCTCCCTTTCCTTTGGAAACCCCTGTCGCCTTTCCGAAAAGCTCAGCCATGATTCTGTCTGGACTGGTGCCAAGTGCTAGCGGATGTGCATGATCTCGGTAAGCAGTGATGTATTTGTCATCCTTATCAAGGGCAGAAACAGCCCCTGCAGCACATGCCTCCTGACCGATATATAAGTGACAAAAACCTCTAATTTTTTGCTGACCATATAACTGACCAGCTTTTTCCTCGAATCTCCGCATCAGCTGCATTGACTCGAACCATTCCATGTATTGTTCTTTAGAGAATTCTTCTTTGCTTTCTGCTTTATTCTTAGCTGCCATAACAGATATTTTTATTCCCTCCGCAAGTGTTTGATCTTTGTATTTCGAAGGGACACGAAATTACTTCAAAATCAATGATCCTAAAAAAACTTAAGCTTACGAGTTTTAAAAACCATGCAAATTCTTCTTTTGAATTTCAGCAAGGGATCAACTGTATCCTGGGGCGAAACGGGCTGGGGAAAACCAATCTGCTTGATGCGATCTACTTTCTTTCCTTTACCAAAAGTGGAGTCGGTTCACAAGACCGCCTCAGCATCACGCACGAAGAAAGAGCATTTACAATTTTTGGTGAGTACGATGAGCAAACAATCGCTATCCAGTTTGAAAAAGGGAAAACAAAGACTTTGAAGGTCGACGGAAAAGAGCCAGACCGGCTGAGTGACGTGATAGGGAGAACGCCTCTAGTTATGGTTCTTCCCGACGATACGCGGATGATCAACGAAGGAAGCGAAGAACGGCGAAAGTTTTTTGATGGTGCCTTGTGCCAAATTGATAAGCCTTACCTCGAGTCGTTATTGAAGTATAATAAGGTACTAAAGCAGCGAAACAGCCTGCTAAAACAGACGGAAGGCTCACCAGACCCTTCGCTTCTTGAAACGTATGACGATTTATTGATGCCCCTGGCTATCCAGATATCTCAGGAACGAGAAAAGCTGAATTCACTCTTTGAGCCATTTCTGCATGAAAACTATCGAGCACTTCATGATACGGATGAAGCACCTAGCCTTAGGTTTAAAAGCCACGTAGATCAAGATTTCTCTTCTAAATTCAAGTCTAGCCTCCACAAAGATCAGATCATGCAGAGAACCTTGCTGGGCAGCCACCGAGATGATTATGAGTTTGTCCTAGATGGTGAGCCAATAAAAAAGTTTGGTTCTCAAGGGCAGCAAAAAACCTTCGTCATCGCGCTGAAATTAGCCTTGTATGACTTCCTGGTGGAGCAAAAGGATAAGCAACCCTTGCTCTTGCTGGATGATATTTTTGATAAGCTAGATGATAGCAGGATCTCGCGCCTCATCGGTTTACTAAGCAATCAAAACAGGTTTGGACAGATATTTATCACCGATGCAAGATCAGATCGCAGCAAGGAGCTTTTCAAGAACCAAAAAGAAGTGAACTTTATAGAAATTAACTAAATGAAAGAGGATCCAATTAAGAGCTTCCGCAATGCATTCAAGGATTTCTTAAAAGAAGAGAACCTCGAGCATACCTATAAGCAAAAACAACTGATAGCTAATTGGGAGCAAATCATGGGAAAAACCATCGCCTCTCGAACTTCGAAGATCTTCTTTTCAGATAAAGTCCTATTTGTGAAGCTCTCCTCAGCGCCACTCAAAAATGAGATGCTACACGCAAAGGATCAGCTGTTGCAAATCATAGAAAAAGAAATGGGGCCCGGTGAAGTAAAAGACGTCAGATTCTTATAAATCACTTATAATTGTTTGATGAAAGTTTTCTGCTCAGTCTTTTTTGTTTTTGTGAGCCTTGTGGGAGTAGGCCAGAGATATATTGACGGCTATGTTCTAGATAATGAATCAAAGACAATATTCATTGAAGTGCTGTACCAACCCAATAAGTCCCTTGAAAAATGTACGGTCAAGGAATCGAATGGATTGACGAAAGAGTATACCCCAAAAGACATTAAAGGATATGGCTACTTAGGAGGGAAGTACTATGCTTCTACCTTAGATCGTTCAGCCTTCGCCATAGTACTCGTTCGGGGCTCGATGAGCCTCTGGAAGGAGAAAGCTGGTCTAAAATTGATTTCAAATTCGCAAGAAATAGAGATAACCCAGGCGAAAAATAGGCAGCTCAAGGATGCATTTGAGCAGTGTCCGGATTTTGTGGATAAAGAAATCAGTCTCACTGAAGCTGACTTAATAGAGTCTGTCGTGAGTTTCAATAAGTGTATCGGTTCTTCACCTACTGTATATTCTGAATTAATTCCAAGGTTTCAGCTGGCATTAGGTCTCGAGCTCGATTATCTGTCAAATGAACTAT
>CAYYNA010000060.1:13349-15821 GCA_964472815.1 uncultured Roseivirgaceae bacterium | reverse complement strand
CCTAGCGCATTTGGAGTTGTCAAGACCAATGAAGACGGAATCATTACAGATTTCATAGAAAAGCCCAAAGACTTTGTTTCTGATCAAGCGATTATTGGAATTTACTACTTCAAGCAGGGAGAGGCGCTGCGTGAAGAACTTGACTATCTGATAAAGAACAACATTAGAGGCGGTGGGGAGTTTCAACTGACCATGGCCTTAGAAAACCTGAAATTGAAAGGAACTCAATTCACCATTGGTACCGTAGATGAATGGCTTGATTGTGGTAACAAATCAATCACTGTAGAATCTAACTCCAGATATCTTGGTTTTCTAAATGGTCAGAATCTTGTGAGTGAGGAAGCCAGCTTGGAGGGTACAGAGATTATTCAGCCTGTTTATGTGGGCAGAGGCACGGTCATAAGGAACAGTAAAATTGGGCCTAATGTGTCCATAGGCGAAAACTGCACCATCGATGAAGTAACTCTTTCCGATTGTTTAATTCAGAATAATAGTACCTTGGAAGACGTTAATTTGACTAACTCAATGATCGGAAATCACGTAAAGCTTAAAGGCCAACCAAAATCGGTAAGTTTAGGAGATTATAGCGAATGGTAAGATAGAATGAGAGTCTTTTTGTATGTAGGTATTTTGATTTTGTCAGTTTCTGTGGTTGCGCAGAAAAAGAAATCGAAGGAAACTTCTATTCCACAGAACCAGCAAGATTCTCTTAAACTTGAAGCGGTCCTTATCGATGCGGAAAAACAATTAATACTTGAGAATTACGCCAAGGCGCTAGAGGGTTTCACTGTAGCGCTGGATATGAATGCACAAAGTGCAGCAATCAACTTTAAGATCGCTGAAGTACTTTCTAAGAGTGAGCAGGGACAAAAGGCGCTTTCGTATGGACTGAAGGCCATTGAGTTGGATCCGGAAAACAAATACTATCGTCTTGGTCTAGCAAGGATTTACCAAACAGTAGGCTTTTATATAGAAGCAGCAAAAGTCTATGAGGAAATGTTGGCTAGGTTCCCATCGGATGAAAATGCACTTTATGAATTAGCAGAGTTGTATCAGCTGACAGGTAGGACTGATGAAATGTTTAAGACGTTTGATAGGATCGAAGACAAGCTTGGCGTTAAAGAAGAGATTGTCCGGGAGAAGCAGCGGATCTACATGAAGCAAGGGAACGTTGATCAGGTTATTGCTGAATATGCTAAGCTGATTAAGGCCTACCCTAATGAAACTCCTTACAAATTAGAGTTCATCAGCTTTCTAATTCAGAACAAGAAGCTTGATCTAGCTGAAGAAGAGATTACGAAGTATGAATCTCAGGAAAGTACAAATTCTAGATTGACGCTCTTGAAGAGCGAAGTAGCCTGGCTAAAAGGTAATTACTCAGAATCATTAGAGCACCTCAATCATGCCTTTGAATCTCCTTCCATCGATTTTGACGCCAAGTTCCAAATCGTTTCCAACTATTTGATGGCCTCTTCTGACTTTAGCAACCAAGAAAAACTGACTGACTTAGTTAAGAAGTTGGCAGATAACCATCAGGATGAATTCAAGGCCCAAGCATTCGTGGGAGATATGCTCTATCAGGATGGGAGACCGCAAGAGGCTGTGACTTATTATCTCAAAGCAGTAAGATTGAAACCTGCCAATTATTCTATATGGCAAAATATCTTAAATGTTGAGGCAGATTTAAATCAGTACGATAGTCTGGTTATTCATTCGGAGCAGGCGTTGGAGTACTTCCCTAATCAGTCATTGTTATACTATTTCGCTGGGACTGGATACTTGATTAAAAAAGATTATAAGAAATCTGTGAGAATGCTCGAAAGTGGGCGCAAGTATACGGTCGACCCGAACCTTCTTACCGTTTTTTATGGTCAGCTAGGAGATGCCTACAATGGTCTTGGTGAGTTGGAGAAATCGTATAAGTCCTATGACAAAGCGTTAGAGAACAAGTCTGATAATGACCATGTTCTAAATAACTACAGCTATTTCTTATCTGTAGAAAAGCAAAATCTGGACAAAGCGCTAGAGATGTCAACATCTCTAATCAAGATGTTTCCAAATAACCCTACGTACCTGGACACGCACGGGTGGGTACTATATGTTAAAGGGGATTACAAGGAGTCGAAGAAGTTTTTGGAAAAAGCTGTTTCTTTAAGCGATGATGGCACAATCGTTGAACACTACGGAGATGTGCTGTTTCAACTGGGAGATACAGAAAAAGCTATTGTACAGTGGGAACTAGCACTTCAAAAAGGAGGTGTTTCAGATAACTTAGAAAAGAAAATTGCCGAGAGAAAGCTTTATGAATAAGCTATTAACCACATTAATTATTGCTTCCAGCGTCTTTCTTCATTCGTGTAACCGGAAACTAAGCAGCGCCTTCGCAAAAAAGGATAAGCTGGAAGTGATAGATCCTGAGTTTGACTACTTATCCTCCAAGGCAAAGTTCAAGTTTGATAACGAAGGGAAGAA
>CAYYNA010000060.1:0-13249 GCA_964472815.1 uncultured Roseivirgaceae bacterium | reverse complement strand
CAGAAATATCAAAAAACAGATAGCTACTATGAATACGATGATGAACAGGGAGATTACTTGTTCCGAAATTTTATTGGATCAAGTAGTATGAAATTAGAAAAGGTGAATGTGATAGATGAAAGCACAAAAAATACGATTTCAGTAAATTACAGCAATTTTATTAGGGTGAGCAACCAGGTTTTCCCCAATGAAATCTCCGCGGTAATTGACTATGAAACGGCTGACAAACCGAATACTGAAATTTATATCTCCTACAACAAAATGGAGATTGAATCATCACCTCTCAAATTTCCTTACGCTGTTTCCAGTAAGTATGAAAGGAAGTAGAATAGTCCTTCTGGCATTTTTGTTCGCTACTTTTCTCGCAAGCACCTTATCTGCTCAAAAATCTAAGAATCAATTAGAGCAAGAAAAGAAGGAAAACCTAAAGAAGATTGCGGAGGCCGAACGTATTCTTACACAAACCTCTACTCAGAAACAAGCTACCCTAGGACAGCTTCAAGCCCTAAATCAGCAGATCAATGCCAGAGAATCTTTGATAAGATCTATTGGCTCAGAAATTCGATTACTAGATGCTGAAATAAGTGATTTATCTGCGGTGGTAGGTGCATTACAAAAGGATCTGGTGGATCTGAAGGAGGAGTATGCAGCTCAGATTTATGCTTCTTACAAAGCGAGCAAAGGTAAAAGCAAGTTGATGTTCCTTTTTTCCGCCAAAAGTTTTAATCAACTGCTGCAAAGACTCAAATACTTGGAGCAATATGCCGAAGCTAGGAGACTTCAGGCGGAGCAGATAGAGGTTGTTACCAAGGAACTTGAAGATCAACGAAGCAAGGTTGAAACGAAGCGTGCAGAGCAACAAACACTTTTAAATCAGCAGGTTAGAGAGAATAGGAAGTTAGCCTCTTCCAAAAAGAAGCAATCTGCGTTAGTGGCGCAATTGACAAAGAAAGAAAGACAACTACGGAAAGAGCTAGATAAAAGAAAGGCAGCTAACAAAAGATTAAATACACTCATTGCCAACATCATTGAAGCCGAAAAGAGAAAGACCTCAAATGCTTCTACAGCAGAAATAGCCAGTGCAGCAGAAATAACCAGATTGTTTGAGTCAAGAAAAAACAAGCTTAGCTGGCCAGTTAGTTCTGGATTCATTACCTCTAAGTTTGGAAAGCAAAAACACCCAGTTTTGAAGCGAATAACTGTCATTAATGACGGGGTGGGTATTCAGACCGAGAAGGATTCGCAGGTGAGGTCTGTATTTGAAGGTGAGGTTACTTTGATTGGCACCATTCAGGGGAAAAACAACATAGTAGTTATTAGGCACGGTGATTATTTGACAGTATATGCGCGACTGAAGTCAATCAATGTCAAGAAAGGTCAGAGAGTGAACGCTGATGATGTAATCGGGGAAGTATACACCGATCGCGATGGCGTTACAGAGTTAGAGTTTCAAGTGTATAAAGGAACGACAAAATTGAACCCCGAAAATTGGCTTGCGTTAAAGTAGTTTAGATCTCTTTCGAGAGTTATTATTGCTCGAATAAATCTTTATCTTTGAATTCTAAATAGTAAGAAAATGCATAATGTACTTCTATGGGTACCCGGATGGGGTGAGTTGCTGATTATCATGCTTTTTGTTTTGATTTTCTTCGGGGCGAAGAAGATTCCTGAAATTGCCAAAGGAATGGGTAAAGGAATTAGGGAATTTAAAGATGCCACTAAGGAAATCAAGGACGAAATAAAGGAAGGAGCTACTGGGGAAGACTCAAAAGCTTGATTGCATTCTACTTCTACATCAGCTAAGGGATAGACCACCGATTTATAGCTAACTGATAGCTATTACTCAAAATGCCTTCAATGGTGGTAAACTAATCGTATGATAAAATTCTGGATCATCGCCGGTCTTATTTTGCTGAGCAATAGTGTTGTCTCGCAGGAGATTCAACTTCAAGAAGTTGAATCGGAGGTGGATATCTATCCGGACAACACCTATGACGAGGTTGCTGACCGTATGTCGTGCATTGAAAATGTGGTACCCCTCAATTTTAATGAACGTGTAATGGCATTTGTCCAGTACTTCTCGGTCAAAAATCGGGAGTATACAAGTGATATCATTAAAAAGAAAGAGCTGTATTTCCCTATCTTTTCTGAGACGCTGGCCAAGTACAATATGCCAGATGAATTGAAATACCTTTCCATTGTTGAATCTGGTCTTAGACCAAACGCAATTAGCCGGGCAAACGCAGTGGGACTGTGGCAATTTATTTCCTCAACAGGGAAAATGTATGGCTTACACAGCAATTGGTATTTGGACGATAGGATGGACCCCTATGAAGCTACCGATGCGGCCTGCAGACATCTCCAAGATCTCTATGACATGTTTGATAGCTGGGAGCTTGCACTTGCTGCCTACAATTGTGGTCCTGGTAATGTAAGAAAAGCCATTCGCCGAAGTGGCTACAAAAGAGAATTCTGGGATATCTATCGATATCTTCCAAGAGAAACCAGGTCTTACGTTCCTCAGTTTGTTGCGATCACCTATTTATTCAACCACCTTGAGGAGCACGGGTTTTCAGATGTGCCGGAGCACTTCTATCCGAAATTTGATACCATTCTAATCAGTCAATATTTTCACTTGGAGACTTTTTGCGAGCAGTCAGGGCTTTGTTTGGATGACATGCTCCTATGGAATCCACAGATAAAAAGAGGGGCTTTACCTGAGGGAACTAAGAATTTCGCTTTACGAATCCCAGAAGATTGGAAGGACACTATAGTAAATAACCGAGTGGCTCTTTATGACACGGCATCAAAAGTGGGTAAGAAACATCTGGAGTACCTTGCAAGGAATACCCCTGGTAGTACTTACGGTAGAACCAGAGTCTACTATAAAGTAAGGAGTGGAGATGTCTTAGGTAAAATTGCTAGACAATACGGAGTTCGTGTTTCTGATATCAGATCATGGAATAGATTGAGGGGAAATTTGATTCGAATAGGTCAGAACCTCAGCATCTGGGTGTTGCCAACGTACAACTCCAAAACAAAAAACTTGTATGCCGCCAAGAATACTCCTCCAAAAGCCGAGAAGACCAAGCCAATTTCAAGATCGGGAGGGCAGGTTTATACGGTGAAGTACGGCGATTCACTGTGGAGTATTAGTAGAAATACAAATACAACAATCGAGAAGCTAAAGAAAGCAAACAAGTTAGCTTCCAACACTATACAGCCGGGGCAGTCTTTGGTTATCCCGAACTAGGATTGCTTTCATAAAATTTCCATTAAGTTTGAAAGAGGCGGAATAGTTTTTGCTTGTAGATTCCGAAATTATAACTGCAGAGGTATGTACCGAATTTTCGTTCTTTTAATTCTATTAATTTCAATCAATAGCTGTTCGGATTCAAATGGAGGCAAGAAAAGCTCAGGAATATTGCCAACCGCTCGTGGCGAAGCAGACGAGATTATTCTGGTTGCTGATTCCGCTCAGTGGGTAGATTCTGAACTCGGCTCAGAACTCAGAAAAACTTTCAACACCCCGATGCAGGGGTTACCACAAGATGAATCTCTTTTCAACGTAAGCAAAGTGAGCCCTAAGAAGCTCAACTCTGTTTTGAAGTCAGCAAAGAATATGGTGTTTGTGATGACACTAGATAGACAAAGCTCAGATAGCAGGGTGCTGCAAAAATTCTTTACTAGTCAGTCTCTGAACCAAATAAAGCGCGATACTGCAATTTTTATGAGGCGGCAAAATGATCTTTTCGCTAAAGGCCAAACTGTTTTGTTCCTTTTCTCTAAAGAGGAAGAGCTACTCGCTAAGAAGATCAATTACAATAGATCTAAGATCCGAGAAATTTTCGAATCATCTGCTCGAGAGAGCATAAAAGCAAAGCTTTTTAGAAGTCCCAAGAAGCAGCTGGCACAAAGAATCAAAGAAGATCATGATGTAGGTCTGGTTATTCCTTACGGATGGGAAAAAGCTCGCGACCTTAAAAATTTCTTCTGGTTGAGGCTCATGGATGCCAGGACGGAACAAAGCATCTTCGTGTACTATCAGCCTTACAACGATCAATCCTTATTTAACAACGTGGATCTTTTTAGAGACAAAATCACCAAGCGCTTTTTGTATGACGGTGAGAACCCGGATGTTCATATAAAGCGCCAAGAAATCATACCTGTTTTTACGGAGCGAGTGAGTTTTAATGGAAACTATGCCGTAGAGGGTCGCGGACTCTGGAAAATCAGCGACAATTCTAGAGGCGGACCATTCGTTAGCTATACGATTCTAGACGAAGATGCGCAAATGATCTATTACGTGGAAGGGTATGTAGATTCGCCAGGGACTCGAAAGAAAAATTTGATCAGAGAGCTGGAGGCAATTCTATCAACATTTAAGACAAAAAGTGATTTGCAAGAAGTTCAATCTTAATTACTTCTTCGTTGCTAAATAGTGTGGAATTGAAGAGCTTTGAAGGTCAGACCTAATTTAGACCCCTTCAAAGAAATTCAACCCCACTATTAAATGAGCATAACCAAGATTCGTCCTAAGGACGCGCTAGACTATCATGAAAACAGTCCAGCTGGAAAAATTGAGGTCAATTCTACCAAACCTGTCGGATCACAGCATGATTTAGCCCTAGCTTACTCACCTGGAGTTGCAGAACCTTGTAAAGTCATTGCCGACGACAAAGACAGTGTTTATAGGTTCACAGCTAAAGGAAATTTGGTAGGAGTAATTTCCAATGGGACAGCAGTTTTGGGTTTAGGTAATATTGGTCCGGAAGCATCCAAGCCTGTGATGGAAGGGAAAGGCGTACTATTCAAGAAGTTCGCTGGGATAGACGTCTTTGACATTGAAATTGACGAACAAGATCCTGACAAGTTTATTGAGATCGTAAAATCTTTAGAACCCACGTTTGGGGGGATAAATCTTGAAGATATTAAGGCTCCAGAGAGCTTCAAAATTGAGCAGACGCTTCGAGAAAAAATGGATATCCCGGTCATGCACGATGATCAGCATGGTACAGCCATTATTTCAAGCTCAGCCTTGCTGAACGCCCTAGAGATTGTTGGTAAAAAAATTGAAGATATCAGGATTGTGGTCAGTGGTGCTGGAGCTGCGGCAATAGCTTGCACTGATCTTTATGTTTCCCTTGGCGCGAAGAAGGAGAACATTTTAATGTCTGATAGCAAGGGGATCCTAAACAGCAAACGAGAGGGTCTCGATGAAATCAAGTCCAAATATGCAACTGACTTGGATATTGACTCTCTAGAGGACGCATTGAAAGGTGCAGATATGTTCTTAGGTCTCTCTATTGCTGATATCGTATCTCCTCAAATGCTTGAGGGTATGGCCAAAGATCCGATTGTTTTTGCCCTTTCTAATCCTGACCCAGAGATTGCGTACGATCTAGCTATCAAGACCAGAAAAGATGTTATCATGGCTACTGGTCGTTCGGACCACCCGAATCAGGTGAATAATGTGCTTGGATTTCCATACATTTTTAGAGGTGCCTTAGATGTTCGAGCTACCTCTATTAATGAGGAAATGAAGTTGGCCGCTGTGAAGGCCATCGCTGAGCTTGCGAAAGAGCAGGTGCCCGATATTGTCCTTAAGGCTTATGGGAAGACCAACATCAAATTTGGCCCGGAGTACTTGATACCTAAACCCATGGACCCTCGACTTATCACGACTATTTCACCCGCAGTAGCAAAAGCGGCCATGGACTCAGGTGTAGCGCGCGTGCAAATAAAAGACTGGGAGCAGTACGAACACGAACTACTAGCCAAAGTAGGAATCGACCAGCGGCTTATCTCCAGGTTTGTCTATCGTGCTCGTCAGAACCCTAAGAAGGTAGTCTTTGCTGAAGCTAACCATATCAACATTTTGAAGGCCGCTCAGATGACCCTGGATTCTGGGATAGGGACTCCTATCTTAATGGGTGACAAAGAAAAGATCACCAAGTTGATCAAAGAGAACGACCTAGATGCCATAGCTGATTGCAGAATTGTAGATCCAGTGGAGGATATGGACAAGCTAAATCAGTACGCTGCTGATTACATGAAACTTCGTCAGCGGAAAGGGATGACCATACACTTAGCCAAGAAGGCCATGTCTAGCCGTACCTATTTTGGGATGATGATGGTAGAGAAAGGTGAAGCTGACGTTCTGATTTCGGGACTTTCCAATGATTATCCAAAAACAGTCCTTCCCGCACTTCAAATTGTAGGAATGGAAGAAGGTGTCAATCGAGTAGCAGGGATGTACATCGTAAATACGCCAAAAGGAAATTTCTTCTTTGCAGATGCGACAGTCAACCTTAATCCTACTGCTGAGGAATTAGTGGACATAATTGGTCTGGCAAATCGGGCGGTCAAGTTCTTTGATTACGAACCGAGAATGGCAGTGTTATCCTATTCAAATTTCGGATCTGCTGATGGAGAAGTTCCAAAAAAAGTGGCTCAAGCTGTAAAAGTGGCTAAGGAAAAGTATCCTGATTTGAAGATTGACGGAGATATTCAGGCCAATGTAGCTTTGAATCAACCGCTAAGAGATGAATTGTATCCATTTAATGATTTGAAGGGTGAGAATGTGAATACATTGATTTTTCCTGATCTACAATCTGGAAACATTGCCTACAAGACCATGATGGAAATTGGCGGTGCAGAGGTCATAGGCCCTATTTTGATGGGGATGAAGAAATCAGTGCAAGTGCTCCAACTTGGCAGCTCGGTTCGTGAGATATATAATATGGTGGCTATTGCAGTGGTAGATGCAGGTATTGAAGGGAGGAAGAACATATGATCACGTACCTTAAGGGCAGGTTAGCCATCAAAGACCCGACGCATCTGGTTGTTGATGTAGGTGGTGTAGGTTATGAGGTGAAGATAAGTCTCATCACTTACGGGCAAATAAAGGATAAAGAAGATATTCTGATTCAAACACATCTTGTAGTAAAGGAAGATTCGCACACACTATTTGGCTTTTATGAGAGCTCTGAGAAGAAACGCTTTTTGGATCTCATCTCAATAAACGGAGTTGGACCGAGTACTGCACTCATGATACTTTCATCTCTGGGTGCCAAGGAGCTACAAGCAGCAATTGTTCAGGAAGATGTAAAAACCATTCAATCCGTGAAAGGTATTGGTGGAAAAACGGCTCAGCGTATTATCCTAGAGCTGAAGGACAAAATGAAAAAAGAGGGGTTATTGGACAAAAGCATGGAAATACCGCGTCCGTTTGATAATACACTCCGTTCTGAGGCGTTATCTGCCTTGACTACTTTAGGCATAAATAAGTCAATGGCTGAAAAAACTGTTGATAAGATATTGAAAGATTACGGAGAGGAGATTAAACTTGAAGAATTGATTAAACTAGCCTTAAAGCGGTCATAACCAAATCTAACCTACTCGCTTTTTTTGATAGGAAAACTTTATATACGAGGATTAATTCTATCGCTCTTGGCGGTCTTTTCCCTGCAGACGAAAGCTGCATATTTTCAGGAACAGGATACTGCTAAGACTGATACCTTGAAGCCCTACGAGCCCAGTAAGGCACCTACCTATCAGCCGGCTTATAGATTCGGCGATCCTTTTTCTAATAGAATCTCCCGTTCACCGCTCTTTTTAAGAGATCCCTCGCAGTTAGATATGCAAGTGCGGTTTAATCCCGATACAACTGCTGAAGATGCAGGAGTCACTTATTCTGTGTTTGAAAATATTGGAGATCTGGATTTTCGGCCGGCTACTTTCATGACGTTTCAGGAGTTCAACCGATACAATAACTCGCAATTAAATAAGGAGTATTTCAAGGAGCGATCTGCAGGACTAGATGGAGAAAGTGCCGTCAGTGGAAGGAGTTTGCTACCAAGACTTTACATCAGTCCGGTTTTCGATCGAATATTTGGGGGAAGCTACGTAGATATTCAGCCAAATGGGTTCGTAAACCTTGATTTCGGGGCACGTTTTCAGCGGATAGACAATCCTCAAATTCCTTTAAGGCAGCAACGAAATGGAGCCTTCAACTTTGATCAGCAGATCAGTTTGAATGTAGTAGGTAAAGTGGGCGAGAAGTTAGAGATCACAGCAAATTTTGACAACAATAACACTTTTGATTTTCAAAACAACTTGAGAGTGGTGTACTCGGGCTATGAGGAGGAGATCATCAAGAAGATCGAGATTGGTAATGTGAGTATGCCCGTTTCCAATTCATTGATTTCGGGTGCGCAATCACTGTTTGGTATCAAAACCGAGCTCCAGTTTGGGAAATTGTTTGTCACGACGATCGCATCACAACAGCGAGGGCGAAGTGAAACGATCGCAATCGAAAGTGGATTTCAGGGTCGAGAGTTTGAGGTGCGAGCATCGGAATATGATGAAAACAGGCATTTCTTTTTGGGTCACTTTTTTAGAAACAACTATGAAAGATGGCTAGCTACCTTGCCGCAGGTTACCTCTGGAGTCAATATTACGAGGATGGAGATCTATGTTTTGAATCGAAATAATGATACCGAGACAACTCGAAATGTCATCGGTTTAATGGATTTGGGAGAGGGGAGTGTGATTTCCAACAGTAGCGTCACGCCGGCAGGAAGCCAACCCACCGGAAACCCTACAAGAAATCCTGCGAATAACCTCTTTAATCAGTTGAATGTGGATTTGACTGTTGATCAAGTTGATGCAGATCTTCAGGATAGGCTGAGTCTCGAGAGCGGTATTGATTATGTAAAGGTGACCACAGCTCGCAAGCTAGACCCATCCGAATATTCATTTGATAGCCGGTTGGGTTATATCTCTTTGACGAGAAGACTCCAAAGTGATGAAATGTTGGCAGTTGCCTATGAGTATACTTTCAATGGTCAGCCGTATCGTGTGGGAGAGTTAAGTGAAGAGTATCAGACACGTGCAGATGATCGATCGATTTATCTGAAGCTACTCCGGCCAAATGAAGTGAATGTGGAGGTACCCACCTGGGACCTGATGATGAAAAACGTGTATAATCTGAATGCTTCGCAGGTTAGTCAGGAAGGATTCCAGCTACGGGTAATCTACCGAGATGATGCTACAGGCCAAGACAACCCTTCTCTTCACGAAGGTCAGAATTTGAAGGACATCCCGCTGCTGCGAGTATTTGGTCTGGACCGATTAAACCCCAATAACGACCGCCAGCCGGATGGAAACTTTGACTTCATTGAAGGATTCACCATCGATACTAGAAATGGAAATATCATCTTTCCAGTACTGGAGCCTTTTGGTAGTACCCTGGAAGCGCAATTTGAATCAGATGAAAATCGTCTGGTAGAAAAGTTTGTCTATGACGATCTGTATGAGCAACCCAAGGCACAAGCGGAACTTAATGCCAGCAAAAACAAGTTTGTGATTGCGGGACGGTTGACTGCCGGATCTTCGAGTGAGATACAACTTCCAGGGATCAATATTGCCGAGGGTTCTGTGGTGGTAACGGCAGGTGGTACGTTGCTAACGGAGGGATTAGACTACTCCGTGGACTACAACCTTGGATCGGTGAGGATCCTGAATGATGGTATTCTGAATTCAGGAAAAACTATCAATGTCTCCTACGAAAAAGCCGACCTTTTCAATTTTCAAACAAGGACCCTGACCGGAGCAAGGTTTGACTATCGATTCAATGATAACTTCAATATAGGAGCTACGCTACTTCACCTTAATGAAAGACCAGGTGGTATAAGTCGATTTGCTGTTGGTAACGAACCCACAGCCAACACGAAGTATGGTTTTGACATAAACTATCAAGATGAGTCACGTTTGCTCACTAAGTTGGTAGACGCACTTCCGCTGGTGAGTACAAAGGAACCTTCTTCCGTGACGTTCAATGCGGAATTTGCTCAGTTGATTCCTGGGACGAGTAATGTGGTGAATGGTGAGGGGACTTCCTACATCGATGACTTTGAAAGTGCCATTACACCAATCAACATCGGGGGGTGGCAATCATGGAAGCTGGCTGCCACGCCAACAGTTTTACCGGAAGGTTCTGACAGAGGCGTGAGAAATCGATTCAATGCTGCCAAGATCGCTTGGTATACCGTGGATAACAGTATTTTTTACCGTTCAGGAGGAAATAATCGGCCAGACAATATTTCGGATGAAGATCTGGAAAATCACTACGAGAGAGCGGTGCTGCCACAAGAGATCTTTAGACAGAGAGACCAGACCCTGGTGAATTTTAATGAACCGATTTTTGATATCGCCTATTTCCCTAATGAGAGAGGACAGTACAATTATTCTGGAAATAGCTTTAGTACAGACCCAGACGATCCAGAAGTGGAAGGACATTGGGGAGGTATAACCAGGGCCATTACCAATGAAGTCAACTTTGATAAGAACAATATTGAGTACATAGAATTTTGGTTACTTGACCCTTTCATTGATGAGGGGGTGGCTGGCAGCAGAGCCATAGTCAAAGATGGAATATTGAATGAGCCCGCAAGTAATGACAGAGATGGAGGAAGGTTGGTTTTTAACTTAGGAAGTGTTTCTGAAGATGTGGGAGTCGATGATCAGCATGCTTTCGAAAATGGACTTCCAATTGATGGTGAGGTCGTCACTCCTTTAAATTCTGCTTGGGGTCAGATTACTACCGAACAATTTTTGACAAGCTTCTTTGAGAACACTCCCGGTGCAAGAGAGAATCAAGATATTGGGTTAGATGGACTCACCGGTGAAGACGAAAGGGAGATCTTAAATGCGAATGCATTGACGGGCAATTTTGATGCTGATGAACCGGATGTTTCCGCTGACGACTTTGTCTACATCTTAGATTCCAGATACGATGGATTGGATGCGAAGATTGTGCAACGCTATAAAAACTGGAATGGAATGGATGGTAACTCCGATACCGAGCCAATTGGAAACTTTATTCCGGCAGCTACCAACCTACCTGACCTTGAAGATCTGAATCAAAACTTAACGCTTGACACCCGCGAAGAGTATTTTGAATACAATATTCCGTTAAGGCCAGGATCAAACCCCACAGGAGGGAATTTAGAACTAAATGATTTCATTGTTGATCAAATCAATGGTGCTGACGAAGAGTCTACCTGGTATTTGTTTAGAATTCCAATCAGGACAACTGGTCGGTCTGTAGGCTCGCCAAGATTCGATAACATCAAATACATTCGGATGTACTTGACGGGATTCAATAGACCTGTGGTTCTTCGAATGGCGCAGATGCGGATGGTGGGTAGCCAGTGGAGAAAATATGAAGAAGCCCTCAATGAGCCTGGGCTCAACGAAATTCCAAATACAAACCCTACAGATTTTGATATCTCTGTGGTCAGTATCGAAGAAAACTCCACCAATGATGCAGGAGGAATCAGGTACGTGCTTCCACCGGGGCTAGATCGAGATATAGATAATACAACTGTACAGAACAGAAGGATCAATGAGCAGTCGCTACAGATCTGTGTGGAGGACTTGGATGATAAGGATGGTAGAGCAGTTTATAAGAATGTGAACTACGATTTGATCAATTATGGAAGGATCAAAATGTTTGTGCACGCGGAGAGAAATGGCGATGAGTTCTTAGCAGATGATGATGTTTCAGCTTTTATTCGACTGGGAACAGACTTTGATGAGAACTATTACGAGGTGGAGTTTCCTCTTGAAGTGACTGGGGAAGACCTCATGGGGAGTGATGCAGATATCCGAAGACAAGTATGGCCACTACAAAATGAACTAGATATTTCCATTAAAGAACTTCTGGGTACAAAATCAGAGAGAAATAGACTCAATCGCGATGAGAGTACTCCATATTCTACCCTATCCAATGATGAAAAGTACATTTTCAGGGTAAAGGGTCGGCCGGACATCAGCGCTGTGCAAGTACTCATGTTAGGTGTGAGAAATACCGGGGATGATGACGCATCTCCGGAATCTGTTTGTATATGGGCCAACGAACTCCGTTTGACAGATTTTGATACGAATGCAGGATGGGCTGCAAATGCTCGTCTGAGCACAAAGCTTGCTGACTTAGGAACCATCTCCGCTTCCACACGATACACCTCGATCGGTTTTGGTGGTATTCAGCAACGTATTTCTGAGCGAACTAGGGCTGAAACTACTCAGTACGATATTTCAGCAAACATCAATCTGGAGAAATTCATGCGACCAGATAAGACTGGTCTTAAAGTGCCGATGTTTGTCAGTTACGAAAAAACACGAGTTACTCCACAGTTTGATCCGTTGGATCCAGATGTTCCTTTGGAAGCCTCACTGGAGACTTTTGATTCGGAAGAAGATCGGGCAGCATACAGGAGAATCGTGGAGGACAGAACTACACGGCGTAGTATCAATTTTACGAATGTCCGTAAAGAGAAGGTAAATCCAGAAGCTCCCAGAAGAGTGTATGATATTGAAAACTTCTCTTTTAGCTATGCCTACAGCGATCGGGTAACCAGCAACGTGAATACCCAGCAACTGCTCGACAAGACAGTATCGGGAGGGATAAGCTACAACTACTCACCAAGCAGTGTTTCATTTGAGCCTTTCAAAAACGCAGAGATATTATCTAGTCCCTATTTTGCACTGCTCAAAGACTTTAATATTTCGCCACTGCCGTCGAGCTTCTCCTTTTCTGGCAACTTGAGAAGGGATTTTCGCTTAACTCAGTTTTACAATAATGAACTGACAACCGAAGGTGTTGATCCACTCTACGAACGGCTATTTACTTTCATTAGGAATTACAGCTTTCGCTGGGATTTCACGAAGAGTCTGGGGTTGACCTATAATGCCACAGCAAATGCTGTGATTGATGAGCCTGAAGGAATAATAGAGGGTGATATTACCACCTCAGCAGAAAAGCGCTTCATCTGGAATCAGATCTTAGAGCTAGGACGGATGAAGAACTTCGATCAAACGATTGGTTTGAACTATTCTTTGCCATTGGATAAGCTTCCATTTACAGATTGGCTCTCAGCTGACGCGCGATATTCGGTCGGATATAATTGGGTGGCAGGTGCGATTGAAAGAGGACTTGGAGATAGAAATGTGATAAACCCATCGGATTCCACGGAGCAGATAGACCTCTTTTTTGGAAACTTCATTAGCAATCAGCGAACCATAGGAATCAACTCTCGAGTGGATATGAGTAAGCTGTACAACAAGGTTACATTCCTGAAAAATGCGAATGAACCGCCAGGTCGGGATGAGAAAGTGAGTGTGGGTAATCAGTTCCTACGCTTCTTGATGATGCTGCAATCTGTGAACGGCTCCTATACCATCA
>CAYYNA010000059.1:7247-15833 GCA_964472815.1 uncultured Roseivirgaceae bacterium | reverse complement strand
ACTCTTCTCCAAAGTACTCTCTAATCTCTGGAAATACCGGACCGCTGAAAGACTTCTCTGCTACTGTGGTCACGACTGTTGGCACTTCATATAGCTTGGCAGAAGCAGACAATAATCCAAGGTTATTTCTCAGCTCCTCAATTGGTTGAGATTCCACAGCAAACGCCATCTGGCTCTGATGGTCAATCAGCAAGAGCGCGTGATTAGTTGGGTTGAGTAACTCCTTGGATGCATTGGCCGGATCGTTGTTTGGATTCGGATTATACTGTTTCCATTGTGCAAATGATAATGAAACCATCATGATCATCGCTAGGGTCAAAAATTGCTTTTTCATAATATCTGATTAATTGTTTTAGTTCTGTTTGTAATTCGATTTGTTTAATTCATTGGGACTTCCATCAAAAGGATTTTTGCACCCGCTTGTGCTTTCACCAGAAATGAATCGGTATCCCAGATACCAAACCCGTCTCTTCTAGATAGTTGCTGGCCTTCAATCTCTGCTTCTCCTTCAAGTACGAATGCATAGACGCCATTTCCATTCCTCTTTATGGTGTATTCTGTCTCTGTTTCATCTTCAAATTGCCCCATATGAAACCAAGCGTCCTGGTGAATCCAAACTCCCTGATCATCCTGATTTGGAGAAAGGATCTGTGAGAATGAATTTTCCTTCACCAAGTCTCCAATCTGAATCTGGTCGTAGCGAGGAGTCACATTCTTTTCATTTGGGAACACCCAGATCTGTAAGAACTTGACCTCCTTGTCTTTATTTGCATTGTATTCGCTGTGGTACACGCCCGTACCAGCGCTCATTACTTGGATCTCTCCCTCTTTGATGACCGCTTTGGTTCCCATACTATCCTTATGCTCCAAGTCTCCACTCATCGGAATGGAAATGATTTCCATATTATCATGCGGATGCGTCCCGAACCCTCGGCCTGCAGCTACAGTGTCGTCGTTCAATACTCTTAGCATGCCAAAGTGTATCCTTTCAGGGTTGTAGTAATTAGCAAAGCTGAATGTATGATGAGAGTTTAGCCATCCATGATTGGCGTGTCCTCTGGTGTCTGCTTTGTGCAGTACGGTTGTTGCTGTTTTAGTTTCCATTGTCTTTATATGATTAAATCCTACTTGTTCTATTTCGCTCTTTATTGGCTCACTTTCACCAGCTGATGCCTTCAGAACCGATGCTCCCAGCACAGTAGAAAGTGACCCCTTAGTGAGTCTTGATAAAAATTTCTTTCGATTCATAATTCTATTAATGTATGTACATGTAATGTACGTGTATATAAAATGAAGGGTATTACGAAAATGTCAGAAAGGATTATTGAATTCTCGGTTCTTATCTCCTAGAGCCTCTTTTTTGATTCCTTTCTGTACTCCAATGGTGTCATCTCCATTTTATTCTTGAAAAAGGAATTGAAATGAAGCGGTTCAGGAAAGCCTAAGGAGATTGCAATCATCTTTACTGAATCATCCGTATGGAGGAGAAGTCTTTTTGCCTCAATGAGTATGCGATCTATGATATAATCTTTTGCTGTAGACCCGATGGTGCTCTTGATGACTTCATTCAAGTATTTTGGAGTTACTGCAAGCATTTCCGCGTACTCGGCGACTTTGTGCATGTCTTTGAAATGTGTGTTCACAAGGCTTTTGAACTCAATCAGAATTGGTGAACCTTCTTCTTTCGCTTTTTTATTTTCAGGATCACAAAAGCGGATGCATTCTACCAAGAAAAGCTTTAATGCTGCCCCTTGTGCTTCTGTACGATACTCATAGGAATCTTGATCCAATTCCTCGTGAAGTAGATCCATGATCCGAAGAAGCCGGGAAGGTTTGTCTATGACTATGGGTGGGCTTTCACTGTATTGCCTAAAAAGATTGACGTTCATCAAGAAATCTCGCCCAAGACCAGATGTCAGAACAAAATCATTTTGAAAGGTGATCACCCACCCCGTTGGTCTGTTGATCGTCTTGACTTGATGGATTTGACCTGGCCCTACAAAAAAGATGTGATCCTTGCCAAATTCATATTCATTGAAGTCAATGATGTGCGACCCTTCCCCCTCACGGACCCACACAACAGTGTTGTATCCATGACGATGAGGAGTATCAATTTGGCCATCGGCCTGATCAAAAATTTCTTCCATTCGCTCTATTTTTATAGAGCTCTGCCCCATATCTCCTTCACGAAATTCACTTACTGGAATATCTGAAGACATGCTTAGTTTGGTTTTGTAGTAGGATAACCGACTTATGCTTTGATTGTCTTTTTTGAAAGACTATCAAAATGTCTGAAAAAACTACAAAAGTTGTATGCTTAGGGGGAGTACCTAGAACTATCTATAGCCAAGAATGGGGTCTCAGCATGTCTGAAAATAGTGGAACAAGGTAATTGCGTGTAGGTCGATAGACTTAGATAGTGAGTAACAGATCTTTAAGCTTATCGTAGCTCCAAGGTTTACTAACAAACTTGTCTATTAGCTTACGTTCAATTGCTTCGCTCACTTCACCTTCTTTGGTATATCCTGAAATAATAATCTTCTTAGGATTGGCTGGGAATTCCATTTCCTCAAGCTCAAGTAAGAACTCAACACCCGTCATCACAGGCATTAACTGATCAGTGAGAATAAAGTCAATTTCGTTGTTGACAACATAGTCAATCGCTTCATGAGGCGAGGTAGTGGTATAAATGTCGAAATCTTTCTTGAACATCTCCTTGAAAAGGATGAGATTGATTTCTTCATCGTCTAGGTAGATTAACGATAACTTCTCTGCGCTCATTAATTTAGCGGTTGATTATTCAAAGGTAACTCAATTTTGAATTCTGTTCCCTTGCCAAGAACAGAGTTAACATCGATTTTACCATTATGTTTTTCAATTATACCATATGTGATTGAAAGCCCCAAACCGCTTCCTTCACCAATTTTCTTTGTGGTATAAAAAGGATCAAAAATCTTATCTAGATCCTCCTTACTAATACCAGTACCATTATCTCTGATTGTAATCAGAACCTTCTCGCCTTCCACACTTGTCTTAATTAGAACAATGGAATCTGGCTGGTTGCCACAGGCATCCATAGCATTTCCCATGATATTCAAAATAGCCTGTCCAACTTGACCTGGGTAGCCATACATTTTTGGCAATTCCTCAGCAAGCTTTTTCTTGATGCTAAGGGTTGGTCTGATTTTGTTTTTCAAGAGCACCAAGGACAGTTCAATATCCTCATGGATATCGATTTCATCCATGCTCTCTTCCTGTCCCCTTGAGAAGGTCCTTAGGCCTTTCACTACGCTTATTGTCCTCTCTGCACCTACCTGAATACTATTTATCATGGTATCCATCACGGTCTCATAAGAATCGTACTCAATCTGATTCTTTTGTTCAATAACCTCTTTAACCTTGGTCTTTAGATCATCGTCATTTTCATCCAACTCCTTGATATGACCCATCAAGGGTTTCATTTCCGAGAATTTATTATTCAAGACATGGATACCAGAATACACATAATTGATAGCATTATTGATTTCATGCGCAATTCCAGCAGTCAAGGTACCAAGTGAGGCCATCTTCTCCGATTGAATTAATTGGGTCTGCGTAGACTTCAGTTCGTCCAATAAATCTTTAAGTTCTTCTTTTTGCTCGTTCAGTTTTCGTGCATCTCTTTTCCTTGCCTGGTAGGCTCTGTATGCAAGGATTAAAGCAACCACTAGAAATACCGCAAAAGCGATGAAAAAGTATAGCATTGTAGCTTGGCTGGACACGATGAGATTCATTTCACTCAGCTCATCTTCTTTCTTCTCAATCTCATTATTGATTAATTCAATTTCTCTGTTCTGTTTAGCCAGTTTTTCTACTCCTGCCGCTAAACTGTCATTCTGAACAGAAATTTCTTCAAGAAGATCATTCAGTTGTTGCTCTCTAACTTGCAGTGAGGCAGCAAGACTGTCTAAGGTTTGATTTTGACGAAGTATTTGCTCCTCCCCTTCAGTAATCTGCCGCTCCTGATCTCTGATGATTTTGAAGGCCACTGAAGTCTGAACATTCATTTCTTCTATCTGCTCCTTAGCATTCTTAGATCGTTCCTCCAGTTCTCTTGCAGCATCTCTGGTTTGTCGATAAAGAGCTGCAACATTTATTTCACTACCTCCAAGACCATTAAAACCACCCCCAATTCTTAAATTTTGATTGGTAATGTTGGCTCGATTAAACTCAAAGGACTGAAAGGAGGGCCCCAACAAGTTGATCATAACATACTGTTGATCAGGTGAGTCCTCTGTTATGATGAGAACCGGTTTACCTGTTATTCGATCAATGATAGTTTGTAACGCCCCATTGTACTGGCTTGAAACATAAAGTATCTCAATGTTCTCAGGAATTGTCACGTAACTACTAAAACTCACCTTTACCGGCTTGCCGTTGATCTGGCGATTTTCAGCCATGTCTCTAAATGCAGCTGAAAGTGATCTATCTTGAGTAATGACCTTGATAAGATACTCATCCTTGTCAGTAGGCCACTGAATATTGTTCGCGAAAGAATGAACAAAATTCACTTTATCCTGGTCAATCCCTTGACCAGCAGCCATCAACGAAACGATGAAGAATAAAAGCGAAAAGAGTTTTTTCAAATCGATCTAGAATGAATTGTTAAGATGAATAGTATCAATCGGTTAGATAGGTTTGATCAAATATATACTAAAGATTTACTTGTAATAGCGACTCTCGTCAAAGAATTCATATTTTCGGGACGAAAAAGGTCATTTTTTCGATCAGACTAATTTTTTTCATACTACACAAATAATTGCCTAAGCCTCTGTTGATTTTGGTATAGCCCCCTTCCCTTTTGAAACATTCCGTAATCTTCTAGAAATAGGGCTCTCCATGATTTTTTCGCCTTCATTCCTACCTAAAAGGGCTAGGCCAACTTTACCCAATTCACTGTATTGGGTATATGGCTTCAAGTCCTTCAAGATATTGGTTATTCTATCTGCCCCTACCAAAATACTGCTTGCCATTGTCTCCATTACCTTTTCGTAAGAATCGTAATCAAATTCTCTCTTTTGCTCGGAGATCTCTCTCACCTTCATCTTCATTTTGAGATGACTATCGTCTGCATCAAGGATTTGTATTTGAGACATGATTGACTGGGTCTCCTTCACTTTGTCTCTTATGATATGAATTCCGGAATAAACATAGTTGATCGCATTACTAATCTCATTTGCAAAGCTTTCCGTGAGGTCACCCACCACACCTAATTTCTCTGATAGAATTAGTTGCTCCTGTGCCGTCCTCAATTGCTTCAATAACTCGTCTAGTTCTTCCTTCTGCTCATTCAGTTGTTTAGCAAAACGCATTTTCACTTGATAGGCTCGATAGTACAGGAATACGGCGGTAACAAACAGAGCAGCAAAAACAATTAGGAAGATAAGTGCCTCTTCTTGGTATTCAATGATTCGCACAATACCTTTCAATTCCTTGTTCCTACGAGAGATCTCCTGTGCTCTTGCTTTGATAAGTCCCGACTGAGCTTCTAACCTTCGATCACCTGCCATAAGAGAGTCTTGCTGGATTTCAATTTCAATCGCAAGATCAATTAGCTCAGCCTCAACATCACGCAAACGTCCTTTTAGCACTTCTTGCTCTTTTATTTGCTGCTCTATCTTGGCTTGTTTCTCCGCAACTTGCCCTAGAAGCTTGTTTCCTACCTTAAAAGCAACTGCGGTCATTACATTTAAAGAGTCAATCTGCTCTTCGATATCACGGGACTTTGCCTCCATGTATCTAGCTGAGTCTCTTGTCTGCTTAAATAGTGCAGCGACATCTACCTCTGCACCTCCGAGGGCATCCAGATCACCCTCGATACTCAGCTGCTGATTAGCAATATTGGCGCGATTGTAGACAAAAGAAGTTCCCGATCCAGCTGATTTGAAGTTAACCATGATATACTTCTCATCAGGAGATTCCTCAGTGATCAGTAGCACATTATCCCCCTCAATGCGTTCAATAATTGTTTGCTGAGCTGCATTGTACTGGGCAGATAGATATAGAATATCAAGTTTTTTAGGAACTGTGATGTAGTTGCTGAAACTAACCTTTATTGGTTTGCCATTGATCTGCTTGCTTGCCGCCATTTCCTTAAAGGCAGTCGTGAGCGCACGATCTTGGGTGACTACTTTTAAAACATACTCATCTGGCTCGGTTGGCCAACTGATGTTATTAACAATTGCATTGACAACATCAACCTTGTCTTGACTGCTATCTTGCCCCATTCCAGTTAAGCTAGCGGCTGCAAAAAGGAGGAAATAAAAACGTTTCAAAAACGAAGGCATCATTGGCAGGTTGGGTGACTTCTGAAAATGCTTGTCAAATATAGAATAAAGATACTCACCCACTTGCACTGTACTTCCAAGATTTACTTTCCCTCTATTATCAAACGGAAGTTTTATTCTGGACAAAAAGCCCATTCGTTAATTCCGATCTAAACTAGGCGTACTAAAATACTTTATTATTTGAATCAAGGCTTCTTAAGCAGTTGGACGCTCACTTTTTTTGAATTTGACTAAGATTGGGTTACTCGATTGAAATACTGCAACAAACTTCGAATTCAAGCGGTTGATCGAAAGTATTCGTAATCTTACCTACCCTCAACTAATTTACTTCTGTTTTCACAACCTAATTAAGGTTTTTAATGACTGCCGATCCACTGAAAAGTGGATCGGTTTTTTTTGTCCCTACCAGAAGTGCTTGAAAGAATGGCACAGCACGCGCAACCATTTTAACCGTTGCATTCGTCCAGTTGTTAAATACGAGTTAACTTCATACTAATTCACTTCTACTTATGAGCAGATTTTCTTCAGTCTTGGTCTTATTACTCCTATTTTACACTTCTTGTGAGTATGACCGAGTGGAACCAATAGAACCTCCGAACCCTGAAATTCCAACAGTGACATTTATCAAAGCGGACGGTGCTAATCCAAATGATCCAGCAAACCAGGACCGGATTACAGACAATGTTTGGATAACACGGGGGAATAATGGCCAGATTTACAACGCTAGGGTAAATAGCAGTTCAAATAAACAATTGAGCCCCGTAGACACAGAGTGGGCTCTCGGAACTACTGAAAACGTGGAGAGCCTCACCTTTAACACCTTTAGAGGAACAATCAGGCCCAAATCAGTTGTCGGAAAGGACCTTGTATTGCACCTAATTACGGATGATATATACCTTGATGTTAGGTTTATTTCTTGGTCATCTGGAGGTCAAGGCGGGTTTGCATACACGAGGACAGACATAAGTGCTCAACCTCAATAAAATCAAAAATGAAAAAAAACCTACTCCTTCTACTTGTCCTTTACTCCACGAGAGTGCTTTCTCAAGAGGAAGCCATCAGAATTTTTAATGATACTCGAATAATCAACGGGTATTCAGTAGAAATGCAACCACAAGGCACCATGAAGTTCATCATCTCTCATCGATTTGGCGCCATAAATACTGGAGGTCAAGAACTGTGGGGGCTGGATAACTCAAGGATCAGGATAGGTCTTGATTATGCGCCAATTGACAAACTTAACATTGGCATTGGCCGCAGTTCACAACAAAAGAACTTCGATTTTTTCGCAAAGTATAGATTGATGAAACAGTCAGCTTCTTCACCTGTTTCATTGGTCCTTTTCTCTGAAGTCAGTTTACTAACTGATGAAAACCTAACCGAGGGTTTCACATTTACAAACAAACTTTTCTACACCTACCAGATTCTCTTAGCAAGGAAGCTTTCAGATAGACTGAGTTTGCAATTGATGCCTACTCTCTTACATAGAAACTTTGTCACTGACCTAATAGGTGATAATGATGTTTTTGCAATGGGTGCTAATTCACGGTATCAGATCAACAAAAGATTGGCAATCAACGTCGAATACTTTTACATATTACCGGATCAGCTCGGTCCAGATCCCTTAGGTTCAGAGAGAAAAAACTCGCTTGGACTTGGTCTGGAAGTTGAAACTAAAGGACACGTTTTCCAATTCAACTTCACAAACTCAAGAGACTTTGTTGCACCTTTCATTCTAGGAGAAACGACTGGTAATTTTTTCGACGGAGACATACATTTCGGGTTTAATATCTCACGCGATTTTAAGGTAGGATCAAGAAAGTACAATTGATATGAAGAAAGCTGTCTACTTACTTACACCACTTTCCATTCTACTAGTAAGCTTTAGCGTACTTTCACCTAACCTGCAGATCTCCGAGGATAAGCCCATTGCAGAACTATTATTCGAAGTGGGGGAGGAAAAACCTGAGCACTGGATAGAATATAATGAGGAGGATATAAAAAGAGGTTATGACCTGATCCACTACGGTAAAACCACTAAGCCAGGTGGTGGTAGATCCAAAAGTATCAGCAAGTTCTATTCTTGCAGGAGCTGCCATAATATTGAAAGGGAAGATTTCAATCTTACCACAGTAAATCAAGAAGAGAGACTACAATATGCAATAGAAAATCAAATACCCTATCTACAAGGATCTACCTTCTGGGGGATAGTAAACAGAGAAACCTGGTATAATGACGATTACGTGCTGAAGTACGGTGA
>CAYYNA010000059.1:0-7147 GCA_964472815.1 uncultured Roseivirgaceae bacterium | reverse complement strand
TGAAATCAAAATACCAGCAAAAGTCTCCAGCTACCTTTTCAGAAGTACCTAGAGACAAATCCCAAGGTTATGATTATGAAGGAAGGCCAGTACTAGGGAAGGCCATATACGACTTAAGCTGCAAACATTGCCATAAACCCTATGGCGTAAGTGATGTCATCTTAGATGATTCCAAACAAACCTTTCGATGGTTGAGGAAAAATATGACTAGTAGCTCGAAGCTTTCAATTTATCATATTATAAGAGAGGGAACTTATTCTGAAGCTGGGCACAAAGAATACATGCCATTGTATCCGCTTGAAAAATTGTCACATCAGCAAGTGGAAGACTTGAGAGCTTACATTGAAAAAGAAGCGATTTAGATCAAGAATCGATTTAGCAGAAACTAGAAATGAGAAGAAGACTATTTATTGAGAAATCAGGGAAAGCTATGTTCCTTGCTGGTCTGGGTTTGTCCGTGATTTCATGCGATGAAGACGATCCGCAACCCGATTTAAGCACCCCACTGGAAATCGATTTAGGTATTGCTCCGTTCGACTCCTTACAGGAATCGGGAAATTGGGTTCTACATCCAAGTGAGAACATCTTGTTGGTGAACGTAGATGGAGAGATCAGAGCTTTTACTTCAGTTTGTACACATAGCCAATGTAGCAGGAATTGGGTTTTTGGACCTACAGAAGCTACCTGCACTTGTCATGGATCCAAGTTTGACATGCAAGGGAATGTAGTACAAGGACCAGCACGGGGACGGCTCACCCAATTCGAAATAAATCAAATTGGAAACTTCATTTCGGTTGGTTAGAAACGAATTTCATAGGTAAGATTAAATACCCAATCCCTAGTCAATCCGTCAGGGTTTGCCTCTCGATCAGTTATCTTATGGCCATATATTAATCTTACTGTATTATTCACATCGAAGAAATAGCTAAAGCCGCCTAATGCTGATAAGGCAAGTCCGGTTGTCTGCATACTACCACCATCATCTCGGGCTCTAATGATGCCCTTATCTGGGGTGATTCTGTAAATCGGAAGAACTCCAAGGTTGAAAGAATAATTTACAAACCTAAAATTGCGTTCGAGTCTCAACATCAGATCTATCCCTCTAAGCAGTCCAATTCCCACATCATAACCTCCTAGGTATTCCTTGTCTTGCCAGGTCACCCATTCGCCATAATTGAAGTCGTTCTCATTTCTAGTCAAGGCTTGTTGATACCCTACAGCAACCAACCATTTCTTTGATAATAAGGATAGTCCCGCCACCACATCGTAAGAACCTAAGCTGGTTTGATAGTACATTGGAAGTGCAAGACCCTCTGAATCAGTGGCCCTGCTTTTATTCGTGGGTATTTTTCCACCTAGCGTCCCACTTATTGAAAATTGATCTTTAGCGATAAGTCGTCGAGTAAAACTTAAGGAGATATCTCCCCAACCTTCCACACTTCCTAGATCTCCTTCTACTCTCTGGTATGGTACTTTAAATTGAATTGATGATAATTCTCCAACAGCAATAACTGCATCCAGCGTAATCGCATCAATTACCGGAGAAAGCGTTGTTTTGCCACGATAGTACTGAATGCTGATACTCCGCAGTTTGAAATCTATTCTTTTATTGTAATTCTGATCTGGTTTCATGGCTCCCATTGTGCAAAAACCAGCATCGCTGCATCCTTGAGCAGAGGCTGAAAAGAACCAAAGGCTAATTAAGAAAAACAAAAAATACTTCATCGTCACAGTGGATTTATGGTGACGCGAATGGTTGAATACCTGCTGGGATATGAAAATATGTCATTTACCAATCTCACACGACCGCCCTCGAAATCACCTTCTCCAGGATTATTCTGTCTTACCGCTTGATTGTCTCCTTCAAATGGTGCTTCATTAAACTCAGTACCTAGGTCCCAAAGCCATATCAAGGATGTGAAGTCACCCTTCACAGGTTCGCCATTAGGCTCAAAAAGCGGAATGCCATCCTCATTAAAAGAATAGAAGAGGTCATTAGACTCAATGAACATGGTTGCGAAATTGAAAAACGTACCATACTCAGCGCTGAAGTTGAACTTCAACTGCTCTCCAGGTAATAACAACCTAAAACTATCAACTTCAATCACCTCATCTCTCAAAGAAAGGTTATCCACAAGAACGGCTACCTCTCCATCTTCCGCAAGCTCCTCCAGCCCTTCACCATAGTCCTGCGCTCCAGAAAAATAAAGTGGAAAACCATCCTTTTTGAGAAGGTAGATTCCTTTCGACAATCCAGTAGCGAATTCGCCGGAAGATAAGTTTTGTATTGTTACCTCAAACCTCGCTGTGCTGTCTGGGATAGCATCTTCGCAGCTGAAAAATAGTATGATGAAGAGGCACAGTGTTCTAGTTACATACCTCCGAAAATAAAGAAAAGGGGCACACAGGCCCCTTCTCAAACCAACCTCAACCACCAAATCAAAAGTCATCCTCACTTAGTTTTCCCAGAAGGAAGCTCCTCTTTGATCACCATTTCCGCTGTACTCAAATGGGCCTGGATTTGATACAAATTCGTTTTCAGTCCAGATACCGGCTTCCACCGCCACATTCTCTCTTCCAGCGCCATCTACGTCTTCCCCAAATTGCATGAAGTCCAAAATATTAGCCGAACTAGCAAAACCTGAATTATTGATATATAGACCTACATCAGAAGATGTATCATTGATTGATACGGTCAATTCAAGTTCCTCATTGGGTGCTAGAATCAAATTGCCGGAAGCCTCTAAAGAAGAAAGTGCCGGATATATCTTTCTTAGACAAAAGAAGTATTCTGAAATGTTCTTTGACGCATTACCAAAGTTCTTCAAGGTAACTAAGTCAGTAGCTGGATCAACTGAAAGCAGTCTTACCTTCGCCTCTCCAGATTCGGCAGGAGTCCACTCGGATTTTCCATTTGCTGATCCATCTCCACCATAGGTATATGGGCCCACCCCATTGATGTAGTCATTTTCAGTCCAAAGCCCTGCAGCAACCGCCACATTTTCTCTGCCATCACTATCGACATCATCTCCGAACTGCATGAAATCAATCATATTCGCCGCATCTCCGAATCCAGCGTTGTTCAAGTAAATCGCTACGTCAGAAGAATTATCATCAATCGATAGCGTAAACTCAACTTCTTCATTTGGTTCAAGGATAAAATCCCCATTGGTTGGGGTAATTCCGCCAATATTCGCATAAGCCTTTCTTCGGCAAAAGAAATAGCCGGAAATATCCTGTGGAGCGTCACCAAAGTTTTTGAGCACTACTTTGTCTTGTATCGGGTCGATGCTTAAAAGACGAACCCTTGCAGACCCTGTAGTACCCGACCAAAAAGAGGAACCAAAATCTTCAACACCACCCTCGAATATAAAGGGAGCATTTCCTTCCAAAAATTCGCCTGCATCCCAAATACCTGCTTCAACTGCAACACTTATCCTACCATCATCACCAATATCACTACCGAACTGAAAGAAATCGATGATATTATCAGCATTTGCAAAACCTTCATTGTTAGCATAAAGGGCAAAGTCTGACGAGGTGTCATCCACAGAAATTGTGAATTGGACCTCTTCATCACTAGAAAGCAGTAAATCTCCAGAAACCACAGTAAGAGTGCTCAACCCAGCATATCCTTTCCTTCTGCAAAAAAAGTACCCCGAAATATCTTCCTCAGTATCCCCAAAGTTCTTCAGGGTCACTACGTCATTTAAAGGATCAATGGATAAGAGTCTGACAGTCGATGATTCATCAGGAAGTACTTCCTGAGCTTCCCAAGTAGATGCTCCATTTGTTGCTCCATCTCCTTCGTAAGCATAAGGAGAACCGCCCTCTACAAACTCACCAGCCGTCCAAATTCCTTTTTCCACAGCCACATCTTCTCTGCCTCCGTTCCCTGCGAAAGAAGCACCATATTGCATAAAATCAACCATTGCAGAGGCAGAAGTAAATGCCCCCCCTCTGTTGTAAATAGCTACATCCGAGGCATTATCATTAATAGAGATTGTAAACGATATCTCCTCATTTGGAGTCAATATGAAATCAGACCCATTATTCTCGGTTTCAGAGAAAGCGACATAGCGGCGCTGATTGCAGAAAAAATACGAGCTAATGTCCCCATCTGCATCACCAAAGTTTTTCAATGTGATTTGATCATTTATCGCATCTACTTCTACAATTCGAATGTTGCTAGCACCATCACTGCTACCTGCAGTGTCTATATCGTCATCATCATCTCCACATGAGACCATCATGATTGCGATTGTTAGCATTGCTCCAAATTTTGAGCATAGTTTTCCTGTTTGGAGTAAACTCCATTTTTTAAACGTGACCATTTGTAAAATCTAGTTTATTGTGTTCCTAAATGATATTTGAAATGAAAAAGAGCTCCGGTACTCTTTAACTGAACCTCTCCCCAGCCCACTCCTCCAAAGGAGTTTTTCAGGAAGGGTTCTACCTCTATAGAAATATTTTTAGCTATTTGGCGTGTCACTCCAAAAGAGAAGTTGTAAACGCCGAAAAAATGTTGATTCTCGTTTTCGAATTCTGATCGCCATCGATTTGTTGGATCCATCGGGTCTGCATATTCGTAATCATATATCTCCGACAACATGAGATAGCTGGACAATCCAGAACTCAAGAATATATTCATCCTTCTACCTTGAATGATCTGGTAACGAATATTGAGTGGAATATCAATTACCTTACAATCTGCGTTGATTTGCTCTGGCTCTATTCCATTTGACCAAAATCCATTGGCCAATTGATACTCCGAAATATCCGATGTTCGATAGATCTTTTGAGTATAAATAGCACCGGCATTTACACTCAATCGATCGGTAATAAAGTACTCCAGCTGGATTCCAAAATCGAGTCCAGCTCTATCAAACTCCTCTAACTCTCCCACCGTGCTGAAGTCAGGTGCAAATGAAGCTCCAACTCTAAATCGATCAATCACTCTATTGGAGGGCTTCATTTCTGATGAATCAACATTTATCACTGGTTCAAAGAGATCAACTCTAGCTGCTGAGAAACTAGCAGCATATTCTGGAAACAGACCTCTACTTATTCTATTGTCAATCAAGTAAATCTCATCATCTTCTTCTTGGTTAAATGATGCAATACTTTGTGGATCTTCGACCTCACTTTCTCCTTCGATCACCTGATTTCCTGGTTGGTTAAGACTAAGAAACTGACTGGACTCGTCTTTATTAGAATTGACAACTCCATCCACAGGAGTTCGCTCTGCGTCTTCAGCCGCACTTACCTCTTCCACTGTTGTTTCTATTTCATTTGAATTAGCAGATACGCTCAAAAGAGTAGGGGATTTGCTTGCGGATACTCGAGGGCTTGAACCTTTGATTGCATCGGCCTTGAGACCATTTTTGCTGGGTTTAGCCTCAGCAATTTCCAAAGTGTCAGTAGTGAGCGTAGGATCCTTTGCATTTGCACCTTCTGCCTCTTGCCCATTCTCAAGTACCACTTCGTCGGATTTTGAACTACCAATTGTGTTTGTATTCGAGAATGGGAAAAAGAAGAAAAAGACCACCAAGGCGCCAATAATTCCCAATGAAATCAAGATGCTTCGCCACTGAATTATCAACCCTTTTGATTGTGAACCCGCCAACTTCTCGCTCATCCCTTGCCAGGCAGCCTCATCGAACGGCACGGCCTCAGGCTTCTTTAGAATATTCCTGAAGTATTTGTCTAGCTCCTTATCCGATAGCTTCCGTGTACTCATAATTCACCGTTTTTTTTATCATCTCCTTCAACATCTCTCGCGCTCTCGATAGGTTAGACTTAGAGGTCCCAACAGAGATTTTCAAGATTTTGGCTATCTCTTCGTGCTTGTATCCATCAATGGCATACAAGTTAAAAACCGCCCTATAGGCAGGTGTCAGCTGCTGCACCAAGCTCAGTAAATCTTGGTATGACAGCTGTGCAGTGATCAATTCTTCCGCAGAAATATCTGACTTATGCAGATCTTCTTCGTGCTGAATGAAATCATACTTTTTTTGTCTGCGATATAGGTCAGTCGCAGTGTTGATGATGATCCTTCGAAACCAAGGTTTAAAAGTCTCATTTTTGAGATTTTTGATGTTCTTAAAAACCTTCATGAAACTGTCATTTAATACCTCTGTCGCTTCATCATAATCGACTGTATATCTCAAACTCACACTCATCCCATAAGAGAAGAAGTATTCATATAGCTCTCGCTCACTGCCATTTTTCTTATTCTGGCAGTTTTTTATAAGTACCGAGAGCTTCTTTGAATTCTTCACTTAGGATCTTCCTAATTAATGTTCTTGTCCCCAAGACGATGAGCTAATATCATATGGTTGCTTGGGGATCTGAGATTTGTAACTTAAATATATAACTTACTGAAAATCAAATAGTAAGAAACTCCATTTAGTTAGAATCCCAACAATGGAAGGTGTTTGATTTTATGGTAGGTGAGCGCTAGTGAGATGCATTTTTTCAGAATCTCCACGGGAACTGCTTCCTCCAGGTCAAGAATAATTGCCCGATTACCTTCAAACTGTAGTTCATCACCATAAATTATTTTGAAAGTATTTACCAGTTCGGTAGAGCAGATAAAGAATAAATAATATTTGGTGGGAGTTTTTTCCTTCCAGTCCATGCGAATGGTACTTCCATGCTTGGCAACATAGCTTGGTTCGCCCCACTTTGTGGTCTCAAGAAGTTTGGTGAGACCAGTGGTTTCCTCAGCCGTATCCACGATCAACTGTCGTACTTGTAGGAGCTTTCTAGCAGCATCTGGCGGGTAGGTGTCCAGCAAATCCTTGACCTTCTTACTTTCTATAAATTCCATAAGAAAGAAAATTAGCACAGCTGAATGACAACCTTATGTCACTGAGGCTCAAAAAATCTCAATAAAAAAAGGAACCGTTATGGTTCCTTCCAAAATTATCAATTGTCTTTTCAATTCTTAATTGATGGCTACTAGTTCTATGTCGAACACTAGGTCTTTACCAGCAAGCTCGTGATTAGCATCAACCGTAATCGCCTCAGCAGAAACTGCAGTGACAGCCACTTGTGTCTGATGTCCCAAATCATTGGTGGCAACTAGTCTCTGACCTACCTCCGGCTGCATATCTTCTGGTAGTTGCGTTCTTGGAATCTCTTG